>NZ_CP054919.1:7815000-8115000 GCF_013364235.1 Kitasatospora sp. NA04385
AGGGACGAACTGGTCAAGGCGCTCGTCCCCGTCCGCTCGGCGCACCCCGGCGTCGAAGCGGTCGCCGAGACCAGGACCGGGGGCGCCGGGCACGCGCTGGTCGCCGCCTCGGCCGACGCGGACCTGGTCGTGGTCGGCCGCCGGGCGCACCGCCTCGGCCCCCGCCTGGGCGCGGTCGCCCACGCGGCGATCCACCACTGCGCCGCCCCCGTCGCCGTCGTCCCGCACGACTGACCGCCGTCGTCCCGCCGCCCGGCCGGTGCCGGTTCAGTCCGCGTCCCCGATCGGCGTGCTGGTGATCCGGCGTCCGCTGACGTGCGTGGGCCTGATCCGGATCCAGCGGCTGCGGGGCCCGCCGGCCCAGGGCTGGACGGCGAGGTCGCGCATCAGCCGCTGGAGCGTCTCGTGGTCCTCGATCCATTCGGCGGTGCCGGTGATCAGGACGCTCCAACCGCTGCGGCGGTGGTCGTCGATCCGGTCGACCTCGAAGGACACCGCGGTGCCGGGAGCGGTGGCGGCGGCTCCGTGCTCGTGGGTGCGGTAGACGACGGTGCCGCGGTCGACGGTGTAGTTCACCGGGAAGACGGCGGGTTCCGGATCGCCGGGCAGGGCGATCCGGCCGACGCCCCGGGCGTCGACCTCCTCCCAGCACTCCTGCTCGGTGAGGCGGACCAGCGCCGGCCGGGGCGCGGGGGAGCCCTGCCCCGGCGGTCGGTCGGGGCGGCCGTCGACGAGTTCGCGGTAGGTCAGGCCGAGGGCGGCGGCGATCCGCAGGAAGCCGTTGGGATCGAAGCGGGGCCCGGCCGAGACGAGGAACTCCAGGTACGGGCGCGACATGCCGGCCGCGCGGGCCAGCGCGTCGGGGCCGAGGCCGAGCACGGCCCGGCGGTCGGCGATCCGGCGGGCGATCGCGTCCGCGGTCTTCGGATCGGTCTGTGGCTGCACGAGCACGGGGCCCACCTCCCGGGGTCAGGTCCGGAACAGGGCGACCTTGAGCGCCCCGGTGTCGGCGGCGCCGGCGAACACGTCGTACGCCTCCTGCATCTCGCCGAGGCCGAACCGGTGGGTGACCAGCCCGTCCACGTCGAGCCGCTTCGCGGCGAGCAGGTCGAGCAGCAGCGGGGTGCTGCTGGTGTCGACCAGGCCCGTGGTGATGGTGACGTCCTTGATCCACAGGTCTTCCAGGTGCAGCACGGCGGGCCTGCCGTGCACGCCGACGTTGGCCACCCGGCCGCCGGGCCGCACCACCCGGGTGCAGAGCTCGAAGGTGTCGGGGACGCCGACCGCCTCGATCGCCACGTCCACGCCGAGCCCGTCCGGGCCCAGCACGCGCACCGGGCCGTCGGCGTCGCCGCCGCCGCGCAGCACCTCGTCGGCCCCGGCCCGTTCGGCGGCCTCCAGCCGGTTCGCGGCCAGGTCGACGGCGATGATCCGGCGCGGCCCGTACAGCCGGGCGGTGATGATCGCGGCCAGGCCGATCGGCCCGGCGCCGACCACCGCGACGGTGTCGCCGGGGCCCACCCGGCCGTTGCGCACGCCGACCTCGAAGGCGGTGGGCAGGATGTCGGCGAACACCAGCGCGGTCTCGTCCGCGACGCCGTCCGGCAGCCGGTGCAGCGAGTTGTCGGCGAACGGGGTCCGCACGTACTCGGCCTGGGTGCCGTCGACCAGGTGCCCGAGGACCCACCCGCCGCCGCCCGTGCACTGCCCGTACATGCCGCGCCGGCAGTACGCGCAGCGGCCGCAGGCCGAGATGCACGACACCAGGACCCGGTCGCCGGTCGTCACGGTGCGCACCGCGCTGCCGGTCTCGACCACCGTGCCGACGGCCTCGTGGCCCAGCACCCGGCCCTCGGCGACCTCGGGGACGTCGCCCTTCAGGATGTGCAGGTCGGTGCCGCAGATCGTGACGGCGTCCACCCGGACGATCGCGTCCTCCTGGTCCCGGAGCACCGGGAACGGGACCTCGCCCCAGGTGCGGCGGCCGGGCCCGTGGTAGGTCAGTGCCAGCATCGCTCTCACATCCTCGTGTCGATCGCGGACGCCCCACCTCCAGCCTCGTCGCGGGCCGGGCGCCGGTCATGGGCCTGCCGGGGACGGGAGCGGGGCCGACCGGCCCCATCGGACGGCGGCTTCCGGGCGACGGCCCCCGTCGGGACGTCCGGGCCGAGCGGTCCGCTCCGGCCGTCCGGCGCGGCGTACGGCGGAGCCCGGAACCGCACCACAGGAGGCGGACCGTGGACCACGACCCTCCGGCCGACGGATGCCCGGCCCGTGGACCCTGCGCTGGACCGGGTTCGGGCCCACGGCCGAACCGAACGTGACGGTCGCCCTCGACCAGGACCACCAGGAACCCGTCACGCTGCGCCTGCGCGGCGGTCAGCTCGGCGGTCAGTTCAGTCCGGCGGTCAGTTCAGTCCGGCGGTCAGGCGACCGAGGGCCGTGCCACCTGCCGCGGTCGGCGCAGCAGGCCGCCCAGGGCGAGCCCGCCCGGCCCGGCGGCGGCGATCAGCAGGAACGCCCAGCAGAACATGGCGGCCGGCTCGCCCCCGTTCTGGATCGGCCACAGCGCGTGCTCCTGGTGGACGCTGAAGTACGCGTACGCCATCGACCCCGAGCACACCAGCGCCGCCGGGCGGACCGCCAGCCCGACCAGCACCAGGACGCCGCCCACCAGTTGGATCAGCGCCGCCCACCAGCCCGGCCACTCGCCGACCTGCGGCGCCTTGCCGTGGGCACCGCCCAGAACGCCGAACAGGGCGGCCGCCCCGTGGCAGGCGAACAGCAACGACACCGCGATGCGGGCCAGGCCGAGCACGGTGGGACGGGCGCGCTCGGCGAGCCGGGAGAGCTCTTCGGACATGACGACTCCTCGTGGGGGACGGAACCTCGAACGGATGCGGGGAGCTTCCGGCGACGGAGGGGGCGCCGTCCGGCTTGATGGAGCGCCGACAATTCTGACGCCGGGTCAGCCCGCCCGCCAAGCTCGGAATCCTCTGAGAATCCGCCGCGCACCCGCCGCGCACCGCGCCCCCGGCTCCTCCGGTGGCGCGCGGTTCAGCGTCCGCGGCGCGCCAGCCGCCAGGCGCCCTGCTGGACCAGCAGGGTGAGGACGCCGGCCAGCACGATCCCCGACAGGTTGAGGGCGAGTTGGCCGGCCGAGCCCCAGCCCTGGGCGTACTCGCCGTAGGCGACCGCGACGGCGGCGTTCGCGGCGGCGGGGACGGTGGTGACCGAGATCGCCACCCCGACCAGGGCGGAGGCCTTGGCCGAGGTGAGCGAGAGCAGACCCGCGACGCCCGCCAGGAAGGCGACCACGAAGGACATCGCGTCCGGCTGCCAGATGAACGAGGTGTTGGGGCGGGCCGACGCGAACTCCGCGTCGCTGAACAGACCCAGCGCGTCCATCAGCAGCGAGAAGCCCGCGGTGAGCGCCATCGCCAGGGTGAAGCCGACCGCCAGCGCCAGCAGCGAGCGCAGCGCCGGCCGGAGCCGCCGCTGGACGAGCGCGACGCACAGCCCGGCCAGCGGCCCGAACTCGGGGCCCACCGCCATCGCGCCGACGACCAGGATCGCGCTGTCCAGGACGGCGCCGCAGGCCGCCAGCATGGTCGCGACCGTCAGCAGGGCGAGGAAGACCCCGCTGAGCGTCGACTCGTCGTGGACGACCTCCGCCACCTCCTCCCACACCAGCGCGTCCACGCCCTCGCCCGGGGCGGCCTCCTCCGCCGCGTCGGCCACCGCCGAGAGGGTCAGCCCGGTCTCGTCCATGCTGATCGCCCCGCGCTCGGGCAGGCCCAACGCCTCGAACTCGCCCAGGAGTTCGTCCACCGCCTCGCGCGCCACGTCGCACAGCACCACGTCCCCGGCGGGCCGCACCGCCGCACCCGGCAGCAGCGCGACGTGGGCGACCCCCACGCAGGCGTCGAGCCGCGCCACCACCTCCTCGCGCAGGTCGGCCGGAACGATCAGGCGGAGCTGGAGCAAGGGACCCTCCGGGCGAGCGGCGCGAACTGCGCCCACCCTAGGCCACTTCCCCGAGCCGCTTCGGCGGCCCCGCTCGGGAGAATAGGGAGAGCGCTCTCCCAAAAGGATGGTCGCAGCTCGCCACGCGTTCTGTGACGGCCGTCCTCGTGAACGGAGGTCAATTCGACTCTTGAACGGAAAACCCCCTGGTCGCATCGGGGTGGCCGTCCGTCGGTCACCCCGTTTTCGGGCCGGTCGACCGTGGCTGCGGGCCTGCCGCCGCTGCGGGTGCAACTCCGCCCCGGCGCCCCGGCCGCGGGCTGTGTCGGTCTTTGGCTGAGTCAATCTTGTGTAGCGCGAGTGAGTGTCGGGTGAGCCGTATTGCGAGGAATATCCGTTTCGATGCCCGAATATCGGTCTGAGGTGCACCGATTGACGGTCAGTATTCTGAACCCTGTTCACTTCATTGACGTGGGCGCAACAGCGGCGTAATCATCTCGGCATGAGAGAGCGCTCTCTCGTTCAAGACCACCCCAGGAGAGATGCCGTGACAGGTAGCCCCCCACCTCGCACCCTCGCCGCACCGCCCCGACCCCTGGTCTTCGCGTTCGTCGCCGTCCTGATCGCGACCCTCGCGCTCGCGGTGAACCAGGCCGCCCCCGCCCGCGCCGAAGGCACCCTGCTGTCGCAGGGGAAGACCGCGACCGCCTCCTCCACCGAGAACGCCGGAACGCCGGCCTCGGCCGCGGTCGACGGCAACACCGGCACCCGCTGGTCCTCCGCCGCCGCCGACCCGCAGTGGCTCCAGGTCGACCTCGGCGCCACGGACACCATCACCTCCGTCGCCCTCACCTGGGAGACGGCGTACGCCAAGGCGTACCAGATCCAGACCTCCACCGACGGCACCACCTGGACGAACGTCTACACGACCACGACCGGGCGGGGCGGCTCCGAGAGCCTGACCGTGAACGGGACGGGCCGCTACGTCCGCGTCCTCGGCACCCAGCGGGCCACCCAGTACGGGTACTCGCTCTGGGAGTTCCAGGTCTACGGCACCGCGGGCACCGGCACCGGCACCGGCGCCTGCTCGACCACCAACGCCGCCCTGAACCGGGCCGCGACCGCCTCCTCCACCGAGAACGGCGGCACCCCGGCCTCGGCCGCGGTCGACGGCAACACCGGCACCCGCTGGTCCTCCGCCGCCGCCGACCCGCAGTGGCTCCAGGTCGACCTGGGCTCCGCGCAGAACGTCTGCGGCGTCCAGCTGTCCTGGGAGGCGGCGTACGCCAAGGCGTACCAGATCCAGACCTCCACCGACGGCACCACCTGGAGCACCGTCTACTCGACGGCCGACGGCCGCGGCGCGACCGAGCTGATCACCCTGGCCGGCACCGGCCGCTACGTCCGCGTCCTCGGCACCCAGCGCGCCACCCAGTACGGGTACTCGCTCTGGGAGTTCCAGGTCTTCACCGGCGGCGGGGGCGGCACCGGCAACCCGGGCGGCGGGAAGACGCTGCTCTCGTACGGCAAGCCCGCCACCGCCTCGACCTTCCAGGACAGCGGCAACTGCTCGGGCTGCACGCCGGCCAAGGCCTTCGACGAGGACCCGGCGACGCGCTGGGCGACCAGTGACGTCAACGGCTGGGTCGACCCGGGCTGGATCGCGGTCGACCTCGGCGCGACCGCCCACGTCACCCAGGTCGTGCTCCAGTGGGACCCGGCGTTCGCGACCGCCTACCAGATCCAGGTCTCGCCGGACGGCACCAACTGGACCAGCATCTACTCCACCACCACCGGCAAGGGCTTCAAGGAGACCCTCAACGTCGACGGCACCGGCCGGTACGTGCGGATGTACGGCACCGCGCGCAGCAACGGCTACGGCTACTCGCTGTGGAGCTTCGACGTGTACGGCACCGGCGGCAACCCCACCGCGCCGCCCGCGCTGCCGCCGAACCCGGCCAACCCGCCGCGCCTGGTGTGGAGCGACGAGTTCAACGGCGCCGCCAACACCAAGCCGGACCCCGCCAAGTGGACCCAGGACCCGGGCAACGGCCAGAACGGCGAGCTGGAGCTCTACACCAACGGCGACAACACCAACCTGGACGGCAACGGCAACCTCGTCATCGAGGCCCGCAAGGAGGCCAACGGCCAGTACACCTCCGGCCGGATCAACACCCACGGCCACCTCGACTTCACCTACGGGCACGTCGAGGCCCGCATCAAGGTCAGCGGCACCCAGGGCCTGTGGCCCGCGTTCTGGATGCTCGGCTCGAACTTCAAGTCCGGCACGCCGTGGCCGTACTGCGGTGAGATCGACATCATGGAGCACGTCGGCAAGGTCGCGGACTCGGTGTACTCCACCCTGCACGCCCCGGCCTACAACGGCGGAGGCGGCTACGGCTCGCCGTACACCCTCGCCGGGTCGGACTTCGCCTCCGACTTCCACACCTACGCCGTCGACTGGGACTCCACCCACATGACGTTCGCGGTGGACGGCCACAACTTCTTCACCGTCGACCGCTCGACGCTGGAGCAGACCCGCGGCCCCTGGGTGTACGACCACCCCTTCTACATCATCCTCAACAACGCGGTCGGCGGTGACTGGCCCGGCAACCCCGACGCCACCACCGTCCTGCCGCAGAAGATGATCGTCGACTACGTCCGCGTCTCGCAGTGACCACGGGCTCCGGGGCCGACCGGTCCGACCGGTCGGCCCCGGAGTTCCGCGCGGGCGGCTCCCGGTGCCCGGTTCCCGCTGCCCGGTTCCCGCTGCCCGGCTCGGCCGAGGGGGCGTCAGTGTCGGGAGACCCGCAGTGCCCAGAGGATCAGCGGGGCCTGCAGGGGCAGCCGGGCGAACGCGGCGGCGCGCAGCGGGGCCGGGCGGTGGCGCCAGTCGTAGGCCATCTGCACGTTGGCCGGGAACACGGCGGTGAACAGGCCCGCGGCCGCCAGCGCGCCGACGCGGCGGCCGCGCGGGTGCAGGACCGCCGCGCCCACGGCCAGCTCGGCCAGCCCGCTCGCCCTGGTCCAGGTCCGGGGCGCGCCGGGCAGGCCGCGCGGCACGATCGCGTCGAACGGCTTCGGGACGGCGAAGTGCGCGGCCCCGGCGGCGAGCAGGAGCCCGCCCAGCAGGCGGGCGGAGCGGTCGGTGGTCATCGGCTCTCCTGGGGCATTCGGACGTGGAGGTGATGTTACCGAACGGTAGTCCCGGTGGGCGGCCCACGGGAACCCCGCATCCCGCATCAACCGGCTGCCCCTCAGCCTGCCAGTCCATCGGGCGGCCGTGGTCGGGGCGCGCTGGTCGGGTGGGGCCGGTCGGGGACCCGCCCGCTGTCCGGGGCGGTGTCGTACCGTCGGGCCTGGATGTAGCGGGTGTCACCGGCCGACAGCCTGCTCGTGGCGTGCGCCATGGTTCTCCTCGGAGGCGGGAAGCGCGGAGGGGAGGGAGTGGCCGATCGGCCGACTCGGTGGCTGCTGGGCCGGTCCGGCGGATCTTCGTACGGCATCATGTGCGGGTGCACCTGACGCAGCCTGATGACCTGATCGTCCGTCTTCTTGAGGCCGACAAGCCGACCGATGTCGTCTATGTCGGGGCCGCTTGCCTGGCGGGGATGCTCGACGGATTCGGGTGGGTCAGGTCCCGGCATTCGCTCGAGCGACGGGTGTCGGTCCGCCGTGAGGTGCTCCAACTGGAGAAGAGCAAGCGGAACCGATCGGGACACCTCATCGAGTTCACCGTGGCGAGCCTGACCGTCTTCGACGAGGACCTCGGCGCGTGGCGTCGAGCCAATTCGGAGCTGACCGTTCGCCGCCCCGAATCCGTCGAGTCGATCGTCTGCGCCTCCAGCTTCCTCGACATGCCCGGTCAGCACTCCGTGGTGCTCACCCGTCCCGAGGAACGCCTGACGAGGCTGGAGCAGTTCGCAGCTCACCTTCGCGACACCGCGCTCCCGTGGTTCGCCAGTACCGCCGATCCCGCGCAGCTCGCGCGGACGGCTCCTGATGCGCTTCTCACCGCGTGGGGGTTCGCTCAGGATCTGATCGAGTTCCTCGTCAGCACCGGCCATCACCTACAGGCGCAGGCGCTGTGGGACCGGGTCCAGGAACATCAGCCGGCCCACCGGCAAGCATTCGTGGCTGGTCGAACCATGGCCGGGACAGGAGAGCGACCTCGCTGGCACACGCCTGAGGCCCTTGGGTGGAGCGCGTCCGTCCTGGATCTGCTGTAACTGATCGTTTCAGAATGATCGCGAGAGCCGTCGCAGGCAGGTGGTCGAGGAGGCAAGTTCGGGCAGCCGTCGCGTACCTCCTCGCTCGTCCGTTGCGTACCGATCGACACCGGTCACACAACCAACGCCGGATGAGGGGTCAATGAGAATTCCGGGTTGATTCCAGGAGTGTTGGAGGTGGTGAGAAAGTGCACAACGGATGTCCGGCAGGTGTGCGGCGTCTCTTGCGCCCCGGTGGTGTCGGGAGCCTCGGGACGGGGCTCAGGGGCGGCGGGCCAGGAAGACGTGCTCTCGGCCCGGGCGGTCCGGCGCGTCCCTGACCTCGACGGGGTCGAGGTCGGCGGTGCGCAGGTCGGCCTCGACCTCGGCGCGTGTGCGGAAGCGCAGGGTGGAGTCCGAGGTGAGGTGCCGTCCGTCCGCGGCGAACACGTAGTGCCGGCGGAACGTCACCAGCGGGCCGGTGACGTCCAGCAGTTCCACCCAGTTCTCCACCGCGCCGACGTTCGGCAGGTCGTCGACCCGGTGGGAGGCCGCCCGGGTCCAGGACTCCCAGGCGCGGCGGGCCGGGACGCGGCTCTCGAACACCAGGTGCCCGCCCGGGCGCAGCGCGTCGCGGATGCCCCGCAGGGTGGCCGACCAGTGGGCCGGGTCGGTGATCTCCTGGGCGGCGTTGGCCGTCATGGTGACCAGGTCGACCCGCAACGGGGGCAGGTCCGTCGCGTCCCCGACCAGCCAGCGGACCCGCTCGGCGCCCGGTTTGCGGCGGGCCACCCCGACGGAGGCGGCGGCCGGGTCGACGCCCAGCACGCGCACGCCGCGCCCGGCCAGCAGCAGGGCGAACACCCCGGTGCCGCAGCCCAGGTCGAGCACCTCGGACGCGCCCAGCTCGTCGACCAGGGCCAGGTAGGGCAGCAGGTCGTCGCGGTCCGGGTCGAGCGCGTCGTAGACCGCGGCCAGCCGGGGCAGGGTGAAGCATTCGTCGGCCATCCGCACGACGGTAGCGTCGGCGGGAGGCCGTCCGCACCCGGTTTCCCACGGGGCGGGAGGGGGCGATGCGAGGAGGCGGAGGGGAGTCGCGGGGAGGCGGAAAAGGGTTTGCTGGGGGGTGCGGCCGTTGCGTACGGTGGCCGGGTGAACACCGGAACGGCCATGGGCCACGTACGGATCGGTGACCCGGTGGGCGGCTGACCGCGCCCCGGGTGCCATCGGGGCGTCCGCACGTCCGAGGGCCGCCGGGCCCGGGGAGCAGTGCGCGCACACGTCCCCAGACCGACCACACCCGGAACGAGGTTCACCCGGCCATGCCAGCCGCCTTCAACCACACCATCGTCGCCGCCAAGGACGCGCCCGCGTCCGCCCGCTTCTACCGCGAGCTGCTGGAGGCCGAACAGGCGCCCTCCTGGGGCCCGTTCACCAACCTGCTGCTCGCCGACGGCGTGCTGCTGCAGTTCGCCGAACCGCCGGTGGAGATCCAGATGCAGCACTACGCCTTCCTGGTCGACGACGAACTGTTCGACCGCGCCCACGCCCTGCTGCGCGAGCGCGGCATCGACCACTGGGCCGATCCGCAGATGCGGCGCCCCGGCGAGACCAACACCGAGCACGGCGGGCGCGGCGTCTACCTGCTCGACCCGTCCGGCCACGGCCTGGAACTGATCACCCGTCCCTACCTGTGAGCCGGGCGGGGCGCGTGAGTCAATAGGCGCATGAACACGGGTGCGGGTGCGGGCGAGGGGATGGGCGAGCGGGACGTGCGGGCCGCGCTGGCCGAGGCGAGGCGCGTCCTGACCCCGCACCTCGGCCGGGACTGGAGCGTCCCGGCCGGCCCGCTGGAGTGGAGCTGCCGGGAGACGCTGGCCCACATCGGCCACGACCTGCTCGGCTACGCCGGGCAGGTCGCCGCCCGCCCCGACGACGGCTACCTGCCCTTCGACCTGACGGTGCGTCCGGACGCCCGTCCGGCCGAGGTGCTGGCCACCGCGCTGGCCTGCGGCGAACTGCTGGCCCTCGCCCTGGCCGCGGCCGACCCGGACGGGCGGGCCTGGCACTGGGGGCCGACCGATCCGGCCGGCTTCGCCGCGATGGGCACCGCCGAGACGCTGCTGCACACCCACGACATCGCCACCGGCCTCGCCCTGGACTGGACGCCCCCATCGGCGCTCTGCGCCGCCGTGCTGGCCCGGCTCTTCCCCGACGCTCCCGCCGGCGACCCCGCGCCCGTCCTGCTCTGGTGCACCGGGCGGGCCGGGCTTCCGGGCCGTCCGCGCCGTACGTCCTGGAGGTGGCGGGCGGCCCGGGCGGAGTGAGCGGAGAAGTGGTCCGGCCCCGCTAGAGTCGGGGGCATGAGCGAGCAGGTGGAGCAGTCGGTGCGGGCGCCGTTCGGGAACTTCCCGCAGGTGCGGCGCGCGGTGGACGTCGTCGGGGAACTGGCGGCCCCGGTCGCCGAACTGCTGGGGCGGTGGGACGCCGACTCGGCCCGGCAGGTGCTGTACGTGGACACCGACCCGGAACTGGCCGACACCGCCGTGTTCTGCGCCGCCTACGACGTCCCGGTCGAGGCCTCCGCGAACTGCGTGGTGGTCGCGGCCAAGCGCGGCGGGGAGACCACGCTGGCCGCCGGCCTGGTGCTGGCCACCACCCGGCTCGACGTCAACAAGGCGGTCCGCGGCCACCTGGGGGCGCGCAAGGTCTCGTTCGCGCCGATGGACACCGCCGTCGGCGAGAGCGGCATGGAGTACGGCGGCATCACCCCCGTCGGCCTGCCCGCGCACTGGCCGCTGCTGGTCGACGCGGCCGTCGCCGCCGCCCCGTACGTGCTGGTCGGCAGCGGCCGGCGGCGCGGGAAGCTGATCCTGCCCGGCGCGGTGGCCGCCGCGCTGCCCGGCGCGCAGGTGCTGGAGGGGCTGGCCGGCTGAGGCCGCAGGTCACCGAGGTTCCGTCGGCCGGACGGGGAACACCGCGGGCCGTCCGGCGGTTGGACCGGATGGTCCCCCAGGGGCGGTGCCCCGGGCGGACGAGTCGACGTCCCATGCGAGGAGTGAGTACGAGATGACCACGGACCGCGCTGTCCTGGCCGGCGGGTGCTTCTGGGGAATGCAGGAGCTGATCCGCAAGCTCCCCGGCGTCCAGTCGACCCGGACCGGCTACACCGGCGGCCAGAACGCGCACGCCACCTACCGCAACCACCCCGGCCACGCCGAGGCGCTGGAGATCGTCTACGACCCGGAGCGGATCAGCTACCGGACGCTGCTGGAGTACTTCTTCCAGATCCACGACCCGAGCACCCTCGACCGGCAGGGCAACGACATCGGCAGCAGCTACCGCTCGGCCGTCTTCTACGCGGACGAGGCCCAGCGCGCCACCGCCCTCGACACCATCGCGGACGTCGACGCCAGCGGCCTGTGGCCCGGCAAGGTGGTCACCGAGGTCACCCCGCTGGGCGACTTCTGGGAGGCCGAGCCCGAGCACCAGGACTACCTGCAGCACTACCCCAACGGCTACACCTGCCACTACCCGCGCCCGGGCTGGAAGCTCCCGGTGCGTGAAGGCGCGTGAGCGGTTCGTAGGCTTCGTAGGCACGGCCCGACGGCGGCCGCCGGTTCCTCCGGCGGCCGCCGTCGCCGCGTCCGGGGGGCTGTCGTTGCCGCGTCCGGGCGCTGTCCGGGGGCGGCTGCCACCCTGCCGGGCCTGTTGGTTCAGCCGTCGGCGCGGGCGCGGAGCAGGGCGTCCAGCGAGTCGACGATCCAGTCCCAGGACTCCTGCGGGTCCACCGGGGTGTGGGCGAAGCCCCCGGCCGCCTCCAGGCCGATGTAGCCGTGGAAGACGCTGCCGAGCAGCCGGACCGCGTGGGTCTGGCCGGGCTCGGAGAGGTGGTAGCCGCGCAGGATGGCCCGGGTCAGCTGGGAGTGCCGGGGGGCGGCGCCGGCGGCGGCGGTCTCCGGGTCGAGGCGCAGCCGGGCGGCGTCGTAGCGGCCCGGGTGCTCGCGGGCGTAGCCGCGGTAGGCCTCGGCGAAGGCGGCGAGGGCGTCGCGGCCGGACCGCCCGGCGATCGCGTCGGCGGCCCGGTCGGCGAGCTCCTCCAGGGCCAGCAGGGCGATCCGGACCTTGAGGTCGTGCGAGCTGCGGACGTGCGAGTACAGGCTGGCGACCTTGACGTCGAAGCGCCGGGCCAGCTCGGTGACCGTCACCTGCTCGAAGCCCACCTCGTCGGCCAGTTCCGCGCCCGCCCGGGCCAGCACCCCGGGGGTCAGACCTGCACGTGCCACCGTGTTCACCCGTTCCTCTCTGGTTCCCGCACTTCCCGCTTCCCGGAAGCTTTCAGGAAGCATTATCCGTTTGCCTAAATGACTTAGGCAAATTAGCGTGGTGTTTCGTGAGAGAGCTGACCGACCCCGAGATCCGTGCCGCGTTCCTGAACTGCTCCAAGGGCGAGGCGAAGCGACTGAACCTGCCCCGCGAGCTGGCCGAACAGCCCTGGTCCGAGCTGGACTTCCTCGGCTGGCGCGACCCGCAGGCCCCCGACCGCGCCTACCTGGTCACCGAGATCGACGGCCGCCCGCAGACCGTCGTCCTGCGCGCCTCCTCCGGCGCCTCCTGGCAGGCCCGCCGGAGCATCTGCTCGCTGTGCGTCACCACGCACACCGGCGGGGTCTCCCTGCTGGTGGCCCCGCTGGCCGGCCCGGCCGGGCGGCAGGGCAACTCCGTCGGCGCCTACATGTGCAGCGACCTGGCCTGTTCGCTGTACGTCCGGGGCTTGTGCGAGACTGGCACCAAGATCCACGAGTCGCTGACGCCCGAGCAGCGGATCGAGCGGCTGCGCGACAACCTGGCCGGATTCCTGACCAAGGTGCGCGGAACCGAACAGGGCTGAGCCGCCGTCAGGACGGGTGACGACCGGCAGTCGAGGCGACGGCGAGGGGCGGGCGGATGGCGAACTTCACGGTGGACGGCCCCGGCCCTGCGGCGGCCGACCGGCCGGAGGCCCTCGACGCGTTCGACGCTCTGGAACGGCGGATCTGGACGGGCCGGGCCACCGCCTACGCCGCGAGCTTCGCCCGGCTGTGCGCCCACCCGGTGCCCGCCCTGCTCGACGCCGCCGCCGTCCGGCCCGGCCACGCGGTGCTGGACGTCGGCACCGGGACGGGCGCTGCGGCGGCCGCCGCCTGCGCGCGCGGCGCCCGGGTCACCGCCGTCGACGCCGAGCCCAGCATGCTGGCCGAAGCCCGGCGCAACGCCCCGCAGGCCGAGGTGCGCGCTGCGACCCTGCCCGAACTGCCCTTCGCCGACCGGTCGTTCGACGCGGTGGTCGGCAACTTCGTGATCAACCACGTCGGGCGGCCGGACGCCGCCATCGCCGAACTGCGTCGGGTGCTGCGCCCCGGCGGCCGGATCGCCCTCACCGTCTGGGCCGCCCCCGCGGCGCCCGGGCAGAGCCTGCTCGGCCGGGCCGTCGAAGCCGCGAGGGCGCCCCGGCCCGCGCACCTGCCGCCGCCACCCGCCGCGCTCCAGGCCATCGCCACCCCCGAGGGCCTGACCGGGCTGCTCACTGCCGGGGGCCTACGCGACGCGAGCTGCCGCACCCTGCGCTGGAACCACCGCACCACCACCGAGGAGTGGTGGGCCGGGCCCGCCGGGCGGGTGGCCTTCATCGGCGAACTCCTGCACCACCAGACGCCGGAGGTCCGGGCCCGGATCGAGGCCGAGTACGTCCGCCTCGCGGGGGAGTTCCGCACGGCGGACGGCGGGCTGGCTCTTCCGCACGCCGCGTTGTTGGTCGCGGGTCGTCGTTGAGGCTTGCTGGTCAGGGGGCTCGGCCCGCGGAAGCTGATCCGGGGGGAGGCGGTGGTGCGGGCCCGGGGCGAGGGCGGGTGTGGTTGCCCTGCCGGGGAGTTCCGGACGGCGGGTTGGCCCTTCCGTACGCTGCGTTGCTGGTCAGGGGAGCTCGGCGGAGAGTTGGGTGCCCAGTTCGTGGAAGCCGATTCGGGCGGCGACCCGGCGGGAGGCGGGGACGCGGGCGCGCCACTGGGGGAGGAGGTCGGCGGCCAGGGCGTGGGCGGCGGCGGTCGTGGCGGTGGTGCGGGCCAGGCCGCGGCCGCGGGCGTTCGGGGCGGTGAGGATGCTGAACTGGGCGGTCTCGTACGGCCAGACGCGGTAGCCGCAGGCGGCCAGGGCGTGTCCGTCGCGCAGGACGGCGAAGGCGGGGGAGGTGATCTCGTCGAGCGCGGCCTCGCCGCGTTCCTCCTCGTCGACCCGGGCCTCCAACGAGCGCAGCGCCGGGTGGTCGTTGGGGAGTTGGGCGAGCGTCAGGCGGGGGTCGTCCAGGGCGGGCGGGGCGGGGGTGAACGTCTCCGGGGCGAGGTAGGCGAGCGTGGCCGGGCCGAGGATCCGGCCGATCGGCAGGGCCGCCCGTAGCCGTCCGGTGTTCCACGCGGCCTCCGGGGCGGAGCGGAGGGCGGCGCGTAGCAGTTCGGCCCGCCGTGCGTCCGGCGCGGTCGCCAGCACGGCGCCCCCCAGCGTCAGCAGGCCGCACCAACCCGGCGGGCACAGGGCTGACTTCGGGGACACCACGACCGTCGCGGCGCCCGGCGCGGGGAAGGCGGCCGGTGCGGCGGCCAGCCCCTCCCAGAGACCGGCCGCCCGCCGGATCAGTCGATCGTTCGTCATCTGCCCATCCTCCCGCCGGGGTCGGTCGAGGGGCGAGGGGATTTTCGGGACGGAGGGGATTTCCGGGACGGAGGGGATTTCCGGGGCGGCGGGCGGTGCCGGGTGCGGTGGCCGCCCCGCTCAGTGGCCGCCCTTCGAGGGGGTGCAGCCGCCCTCGACGTAGGGACCGTGCACCTCGATGCGCGGCGGGTCGGACAGCGTGCCCGTCAGGCAGGGCCCGATCTGCGGGACGAAGACGCTGAACTGCACGCCGCCGGTGCCCGGGGTGACGACGGCGCCCGGGTAGCCGAGGCGGGTGAGCAGTTCCTTCGCCTGCTCGGGCCCGGTCGGGGCCTTCCCGACGAGCCCGGCGGCGATGAGCGCGGCGTGCGCGTCGCCCCGGCACTGCTGGACGGGGCTCAGCGCGACGGTCTGCAGGTAGGCGTGGTTCTCGGCGTACTTGGGGTTCTCGGGCTGGCCCACGTGCGCGTCCGCGCCGAGCGAGGGCGTGGGGTCGACCGGGGACGGGGCCACCGGGGACGGCACCGCGGTGGACTTCCCCGCGCAGGTCTTCGCGACGGTCGGGAACGCCCGGTCGTGGTCGGCCACCGCCTGCTTCTGCTGCTGCTCGTACTTCTGCTGGGCCTCCTGCGCGGCGTTCGAAGCGCTCGGGTCCGAGGTGCTCGGCTTCGAAGCGCCCGGGTCCGAGGCGCTCGGGCGGGAGGCGCCCGCGCCCGAGGCGCCCCCGGCGGGGTGGGTGGAGCCGCAGCCGGTGAGCAGGGCGCCCGCGGCGAGCACGGCGGTGGCCACGGCCAGGGCGGGACGTTTCACGGTGGGTGCTCCGGTCGGCGGGCGGGCCCGGACGGCCCGTCGGTGCGGTCATCGTTCCGTACGCGGTCGTTCGGCGGCCAGAGTACGTGTACTCAGGTTCCGGCTTCCACCCGGGCCGTGCGGCCGGCGGCAGGGGCGCCCGGGCTCACGGGAGTCGGCGGGCCGCCCGGACGGCGGGCAGGTGGTCGGCGAGGAAGGCGTCGACCGTGCGGGCCGGGCGGCCGAGCAGGGCGGGGACGGCGCCGGTCACCTCGGCCAGCGACCCGGCCGCGACCTCGCGCAGCAGCTCGGCCAGGTCGGCGGCGAAACCGGGCGGGGCGCCTTGGGCGGTCAGCGCGGCCGCGACCTGCTCCGGGGCGAGGGGTGCGAGGCCGACCGGGCGGCCCAGGGCGGACGCGATCCGCTCGGCCAACTCCCGGTCGGTCAGCGCCTGCGGGCCGGTCAGCACGAAGGACTCGCCCGGCCGCGGCGGCCCCGTCAGCAGCACCTCCGCGCACTCGGCGACGTCCCGGGTGTCGATGTGCGAGACGGGCGCGCCGCCGTAGCGGGCCACCAGCCGCCCGTCCGGGGTGAACGCCCCCGGGGCGAGCAGGTTCTGCAGGAAGCCGGAGGGCTGGAGCAGCGACCAGGCCGGTCCGGCGGCGGCCAGCCGGCGGTCGAGCACCCCGTGCGCGCCCTGGGCCAGCAGGCCGCCCGGCTCGGCGTGCCACACCGAGACCTTGACCACCCGTTCGACGCCCGCCGCCGCGGCCGCGTCGATGGCGGCGCCGAGTTGACGGACCATCGGCTGCTCGCCGTCCACCGGCAGCGCGCCGGGCCCGCCCAGGAACAGTCGGTCCACGCCCGCGAAGGCGGCGGCCAGCGAGGCCGGGTCGTCGAAGTCCCCGACCGCGTACGGGCAGCCCAGGGCGCGGCCCTTGGCCTCGTCGCGGACCAGGGCGCGGAACCCGGCCCCCCGTTCGGCGAGCCGGCGCACCAGGTGGCGGCCGATCGAGCCGGTGGCTCCGGTCAGCAGGATCACGGCGGGTTCCCCCTGTCTGGTCGGGTGGCGCTCCGATAAACTGAGCCACCCTCGGTTTAGGTGTAAGTCGAGGATGCCTCGATTTGTTGGCCGGGGGCAAGACCCCGGCCGGAAAAGGGAGTCGCCGTGCCCGAACCCGCCCGCCGCCGACCGCGCGCCGACGCGCTGCGCAACCGCGAACGGCTGCTCGCCGAGGCCGACGCGGTCTTCCGCGAACAGGGCACCGGCGCCTCGCTGGAGGGCGTCGCCCGTCGGGCCGGCGTCGCCACCGGCACCCTCTACGGCCACTTCCCGACCCGGGCCGCCCTGGTCGCCGCCCTGTTGGAGGCCCGCAACCGGGAGCTGTTCGCCTACGGCGACGGGCTCGCCGAGGACCTCGACCCGGCCCGGGCGCTGGCCGACTGGATCCGCGCGGTCGTCCGGCACGCCGCCGCCTACCGGGGCCTGGCCGCCGAACTGGCCGCCCGCTCCGACGAACTCCTGGACTCCTGCCACCGGATGACGGAGATCGGCGACCTGCTGACCGCCCGGGCCCGCGCCGCCGGAGCGCTGCGCGGCGACACCACCGGCGCCGACGTGTTCACCCTGACGAACGCCGCCGCCTGGGCCCGCGAGCACGAAACCCCCGCCCAGGCCGACCGGTTGCTCGACCTCGCGCTGGCCGGGATGATCGCCCGGTGACCGGACCGGGGGAGAACCGGCGGCGAGCGGGGGTGCGGTTCGCGGCGGCGCCGGGTTCCGGGTGAACGTTCAACCGGGGCGGAACTTTCAACACATTCGCAGGTCATATGACTGGATGGTGGACGTACCGATTGGGCACTGTGGTGGCGGGCCGGACACCGGCCGCGCCGGAGGGAGTCGGCACGCGGCCGGTCGCACCGCGACCCGTCCCGGAACGGTCCCCTCGCTGCTGCGGAGCGTGCAGTCATGCCCGTGTCGGTTCACATGTTCCCCGGTCAGGGGGACTTCCCCGTCCAGACGTTGTACCTGGCCGCCGCCCGGGACGGCGCACTGCGCCGCACGCTGCGCGCCGTCTACGAGGAGATCGACGCCGCCGTCGCCGCCACCGCGGAGGCCGACCCGCTGCCCGCACTGGCCGGCCTGCTGCTCGGTGAACACCCGCCCGGGGGAGGGGAACTGGCCCGGGGCCCGGTCGGCCTCCAGCAACTCGCCCACCACGGCGCGGCGCTGGCCTGGCACCGGGTGCTGGCCGAACGGCACGGCCCGCCCGCCGCCCTGCTCGCCGTCAGCTTCGGCGAACTCGCCGCCCTGACCGCCGCCGGGTCCTGGACGGTCGCCATCGGTGCCGCCGCCGCCCTGCACCTGGCCGAAGTGCTGGCCGGGGCGCCCGGCGCACTCACCCTGCTCGGCTGCGACGAGGACCAGGCCGCCGAACTGGCCGCCCGCGCCGGGGGCGGACGGGTGGCCGTCGGCTGCGTCAACAGCCCCCGGGAGTGCGTGCTCGGCGGCCCGCCCGGGCAACTCGCCGCCGTCGAACGGCTCGCCGCGGCCCGCGGCCTCACCGCCGTCCGGCTGCGCCTGCCCTTCGGCTCCCACCACCCCGAACTCGGCGACCAGCGCGCCCGGTTCGAAGCCCTGCTGCGCGGCGGCCCGCCGATCCGCCCGCCCGCCGTGCCCGTCTACTCGGCCGTCGCCGGACGCCGCTACACCCCCGCCGACGACCTCGCCGCCCGGGCCGCCGACTGCCTGGTCCGCCCCGCCCACCTGCCCCGCGTCCTCGCCCTGCTCGCCGCCCACGGCCACACCGACTACCACGAGGCCGGACCGGGCAGCGCGCTCGGCCGCAACGCCGCCGACTGCCTGCGCGGCACCGGGGCCCGGGTGTCCGGGGTGAGCACCGACCGGACGCCAACTCCAGTACAGAGAAAGGGAGCTCGCATGCCACAGGAGCCGTTCGAGTCGCCGGGGGAGAGAACCGGGACGGCGGGAGGGGCCACCGGGGCGCGTGGAGAGGGAACCGGGGCGCCGGGGGAGGGAACCGGGGCGCCGGGGGAGCCCGGCGCAGCGGCGGAGGCGCCGTACGGGACGCTGGAGGAGCTGTTGCACGGCCGCCACCACCCCGGCTACCTGCCCCGACTGCACCGCGCCCTGGCCCGGCACCCGTACCGCGTCGCCGAGTCCCCCGTCGAGCGCGAGCCCTACCTCCACCGCCGCCTGCGCACGCTGCTGCGTGCGCTGCCCGCCGCCGCCGAACTCCACGCCCGCGCCGACGCGCTGGCCGCCGCCCTGGCCTGGGCCGCGGTCGCCGACCCCCGGCTCGGCATGACGGTCGTCACCCAGAGCGTCCTCGGCCAGGGCTCGCTGCTGCGGCTGGCGGGCAACCCCAAGGACGTCCGGCCCGCCCTCGACGCCGTCGACGCCGGCGAACTGCGGATCGGCTACCTGGTCACCGAGGCCGGCCGTGCCAGCAGCCACCTCGGCGCCGGAACGGTGGCCGAATTCCAGCCCGGGCGAAGGGAGTTCGTGCTGCGGACCCCCGAGGAGGCGGACGCCAAGTTCGGCGGCGTCGCCCAGTACCCCGGGCCGCGCGGCGCCGTGGTGATCGCCCGCGCCGTCGACGCGGCCGGACGGGACGGCGGGGTGTTCGCCTTCCTGGCCCACCTCGCCGACCACGACGGCCCCCGGCCCGGCGTCACCCTCTCCCCGCCCGTCCCCGTCGGCGCGCTCCCGCTCAGCTACCACCGCGTCCGCTTCGACGGCCTGCGCGTCCCCGAGGCGCACTGGCTGCGCGACGACGCCGACCTCGACGGACACGGCCGCCTGCACGACCCGCGCACCCCCGCCGACCGGCTGCGCCGCACCCTCGCCGTCGGCCAGGACCTGTGGGGCGTCCTGCCCACCGCCCTGGCCGCGCTCGCCCGCCAGTCCGCGGTCCTCGCCGTCCGGCACTCGCGCCACCGCGAGACCCGCGCCGCCCTCGCCCCCGGCAGCCCGCTGCTCGCCCACCGCAGCCAGCAGCGCGCCCTGCTTGGCGCCCTCGCCGACGCCTTCGCCCTCAGCTGCGCCGCCGCCCGGGCCCGCCACCTGCTCACCGCCGCCCGGGAGTCCGACACCGCCGGGGCGGAGAGCGGCTTCGCACCGTGGGCCGCCGTCAGCCGCCCGCTGTCCGGGTACAAGGCGCACTGCGCCGACGAGGCCGAACGGATCATCGCCGACTGCCAGCGCCGCTGCGGCCACGCCGGACTCGCCGACGGCAACCGGCTGGCCGGGTACCACGGCTTCGCCCGCTCCTTCGACCCGGCCGGCGGCGACAGCCGACTCATCCGCTACGACCTCGGCCGGGCCCTGCTGGCGGACGCCCCGACCGGAACGCTCCCGCCGATCCCCACCGACCTCGCCGACCCCGGGTGGTGGCCCGCGGTCCTGGCCAGGCACCAGCACACCCAGACCGGTTGGCTGCGCCGCGCCACCGCCGAGCTGACCCGCGCGGGCGCCACCCCCTTCGAGGTGTGGAACCCGCTGCTCGACCGGGCGGCGGAACTCGGCGCGACGTACGCGGCCCGGCTCGCCGCCGAGGACCTCCCGCGCGCCCTCGCCGCCCTCCCGCCGGACGAGGCCACCGCGGCCCTCGCCCACCTCGCCGCCCTCCGCGCGGCCGACCGGCTGGCCGGCCCGCTGCTGCGCCACCGCACCCTCGCCCCCGGCGAACTCGCCGGACTGGAGAACGCCCTCGAACGCGCCTACGACCGGCTGCTGCCGCACCTGGACCGGGTCGAACGGGACTTCGCCTTCCCCGACGAGATCGTCTAGGACCGACGGGGCTGCCCGCTCCGACGGGACCGGAAGCCGATGCGCGCAATGGCAGTGCACCGACAGCAGTCCCGGGCTCGCCGTTCCCCGAGCCCCTGGTTCCTTCCGATCCGTCTGCACAGATGAGGAGTTCGTGGTGGTGAACGCGGTGGGCGTGTGGGGCACCGGGCGGTACGTGCCGTCGCGGGTGCGGGGCAACGGGGAGGTGGCGGCGGTGGTGGGGGTGACGCCGGAGTGGATCGTGGAGCGGACGGGGGTGCGCCGCCGGCACGTCGCGGCGGGGGAGCAGGCGGCGTCCGACCTCGCCGCGGAGGCGGTGCGCCGGGCGCTGGCCTCGGCGGGCGTGCCGGCGGACCGGCTGGGGCTGCTGGTGTGCGCGACGTCGACGCCGGACGAGCTGGGGCCGGCGACGGCGTGCCGGGTGCAGGCGCTGGTGGGCGCGGGCAACGCCGTCGCGCTGGACGTCTCGGCGGCCTGCTCGGGCTGGCTGTTCGGGGCGAAGGTCGCGCACGACTGGCTGCGCGAGGCGGACGGGCCGATGCTCGCGGTGGTGGTCGGCGTGGAGGTCTACTCGAAGTTCCTGGACCCGGCGGACCGGGCCACCGCCGTGCTGTTCGCGGACGGCGCCGCGGCCACCGTACTGGGCCCGGTGGAGCCGCCGGGCGGCCTGGGCGGGTTCCGGCTCGGCTCGGACGGCACGCTCGCGGACCGGGTGCTGATCCCGGCCGGCGGCAGCCGCCGCCCGGCGACCCGGGAGACCCTCGCGGAGGGCGCGCACCGGATCCGGATGGACGGGCGGACGGTCAGCCGGTTCATCCGGGACGCCTTCCCGCGGATGCTGCACGAGACGCTGGAGCGGCACGGCCTGGCCGTCGAGGACGTCGACCACGTGATCACCCACCAGCCCAACCCCGTCCTGCTGCGCCGGCTGGCCGCCGAGGCGGGTCTCGCCGACCGGATGACCGTCGTCGGCGACCTGGTGGGCAACATCGGTGCGGCCAGCGCCCCGTACGCGCTGGCCACCGCGCACGCCGAGGGGCTGCTACAGCCCGGCGACCTGATCCTGCTGACCGTCTTCGGGGCCGGCATGACCTGGGGCAGCGCGCTGCTGCGCTGGTCCGCGGCCCCGACCGCACTCCCCGTCGAACGGAAGGAAACACTGTCATGAGCAACGGCACGCTGCCGGGGTCGTTCCGGCTGGACGGCGCCCGCACCCTGGTCACCGGGGCCTCGCGGGGCATCGGACGGGCCTGCGCCCTGGCGCTGGCCGAGGCCGGGAGCGACCTGGTGCTGAGCGCCCGGACCGCGGCCGCGCTGCGCGAGGTGGTCAAGGAGGCCGAGCAGCACGGGGTGCGGGCCGTGGCGCTGCCCGCGGACCTGGCCGAACCGGGCGCGCCGAGCGGGCTGGTGGAACGGGCCGCCGCGGCGCTCGGCGGGATCGACGTGCTGCTGCACAACGCCGGGGTGCTGCCCGCCGCGGCGGACGGCAGCCCCGTCCTGGTGCCGTTCCAGCACTCCACCCAGCAGGACTGGGAGTACGTCATCTCCGTCAACCTGAACGCCACCGCCGAGATCTGCCGGGCCGCGCACCCGCACCTGGCCGCGTCCGACCGGGCCTCGCTGATCCTGATGTCCTCCGCGTCCGGGGTGATGGGCACCCCGCTGCTGGACGCGTACGCCGCCACCAAGGCCGCGCAGATCTCGCTGGCCCGCAGCCTGGGCGTCGGCTGGGCCCGCGAGGGCATCCGGGTCAACGCGGTCTGCCCCGGCTGGACCACCACCGACATGACCAGCTTCGCGTCCGGCGCCGAGGCGTTCTCGCAGTGGCTGATGGCGCACGTCCCGCAGGGCCGCTGGGGCACCCCCGAGGACATCGCCGGGGCCGTGCTGTTCCTGGCCTCGCCCGCCTCCGCGCTGGTCACCGCCCAGGCCCTGGTGCTGGACGGCGGACTGTCCACCCCCGACGGCGGACTCGCGGCCATTCCCAAGCCGCCCTCCCCGTTCGCGGCCTGAGGGGGCGTCCGGTGCCCCGCGCGGCCGTCGTCGGGATCGGCTCCTGCCTGCCCGCCCGCAGCGTCGACAACGAGGAGGTGATCGCCGAAGGACGCCTCGACAGCAGCGACGAGTGGATCCGCCGGCGCACCGGCATCCACCGCCGCCGCCGCGCCGCGCCCGGCACCGCCACCGGCGACCTGGCCGTGTACGCCGCGGCCGCCGCCATCGAATCCGCCGACGCCGCACCGGACTTCGTGCTGCTCGCCACCACCACCCCCGACCACCCCTGCCCCGCCACCGCGCCCGCCGTCGCCCACCGGCTCGGCCTGCCGCGCGTCCCCGCCCTCGACCTGGCCGCCGTCTGCTCCGGCTTCCTGTACGCGCTGGCCACCGCCGACGCCCTGGTGCGGGCCGGCACCTGCCGCCGACCGCTGGTGATCGGCGCCGACACCTACTCCACCATCGTCGACCCCGCCGACCGCGACACCGCCGCCCTGTTCGGCGACGGCGCCGGCGCGGTCCTGCTGGCCGCCGCCGAGGACGGCGCGTCCGGCGCCCTGCGCGCCGCCGACCTCGGCAGCGACGGCGGCGCGGCCGCCCTGATCACCATCGCCGCGGGCGGCTCCCGCCACCCCGACCGGCAGCGGCAGGACCCGGACGCGCACTGGTTCCGGATGCGCGGGCGCGCCGTCTACGGCCAGGCCGTCCGGCACCTCACCGACTCCGCCGGACGCGCACTGGCCGCGGCCGGCTGGCGGGCCGCCGACCTCGGCGCGTTCGTCGCCCACCAGGCCAACCAGCGCATCCTCGACTCGGTCGCCGACCGCCTCGGCCTGCCGCCCGCCGTCCGCTTCGGCAACCTGCGCGAACTCGGCAACACCGCCGCCGCGTCCATCCCGCTGGTGCTCGCCGACGACGGCCCGCAGCGCGCCCTCGCCCCCGGCACGCCCGCCCTGCTCACCGCCTTCGGCGGCGGCCTGACCTGGGCGTCCGTCGCCCTCACCTGGCCCGCCGCCACCCCCGTCCGCCGCACCCTGGACTGACACCGACGCCCCGTCACGAGGAGGAGACCCCGTGGACCAGGTCACCGAACGCATCGCCGCCGTCCTCATCCGGAAGTTCGACGTCCCCGCCGACCTGATCACCGCCCGGGCGAGCTTCCAGGAGCTCGACCTCGACTCGCTGTCCATCGTCGAGCTGTACGTCACCCTCCAGGAGGAGTGGGGCGTCCCGCTGGACGCCGAAGCCGCCGGAGCGGACGTGACCTTCGGCCAACTCGTCGACGAGGTGCGCAGGTTGCTGGACGGGCGGCGACCCGGAGATGACTGACCCGACCGACGGGAGACGGATCGTGGTCACCGGCACCGGGGCGGTCACCGCCGGGGGCGACGGGATGGCGCCGACCTGGCGCACCCTGTGCGAGGGGCACGGCACCGCCCGGCGCGACCCCGCCCTGGACGGCGGCCCCGTACCGATCAGCTGCCGCCCGCCGCACCCCGAGGACGCCCCCGTCCGGCAGGCCTGGCGGCTGGACCGCTCCACCCGCTACCTGCTGACCGCCGCCCGCGAAGCCCTCCGCGAAGCCGGGATCGAAGCCTTCGGCGCACGGCCCCCCGACTGGGACCCGGACCGCGTCGCCGTGGTGATCGGCTCCGCGGCCGGCGGGATCGCCGTCCTGGAGGACGCCCACCGCCGACTCCTCGAACGCGGCCCCGACGCGCTCTCCCCGCTCACCCTCACCGGCTACCTGCCCAACCTGTCCGCCGCCGGCCACCTCGCCCTCGCGCTGCGCACCACCGGCCCCGCCCTGCACACCTCCACCGCCTGCGCCTCCGGTGCCAACGCCGTCGCGCACGCCGCACTGCTGCTCGCCACCGGCGCCTGCGACCTCGCGGTGGCCGGCGGCACCGACGCGATGGCCACCCCGCTGTGCGCCGCCGCGTTCGCCCGGATGGGCGCGCTGTCCCGGCGCACCGACCGGCCCGCCACCGCCTCCCGGCCCTTCGACCGGGAACGGGACGGCTTCGTGCTCGGCGAGGGCGCGGGCGTCCTGGTGCTGGAACGCGCCGCCGACGCCGCCGCCCGCCGGGCCCGCGCCCTCGCCCACCTCGCCGGGTGGGCCGCCACCTCCGACGCCCACCACCCCGCCGCCCCCGACCCGGCCGGGCGCGGCCTGCGCCGGGCCGTCGCCCTCGCCCTGCGCGCCGCCGACGCCGCACCCGAGGAGGTCGACCACGTCAACGCGCACGGCACCGGCACCCCGCAGGGCGACCGGATCGAGGCTGCCGCGATCCGCGAACTGTTCGCCCGCACCCCGCCCAGCGTCACCTCCGCCAAGGGTGCGCTCGGCCACACCATGGGCGCCGCCGGGGCCGTCGAAGCCGCCCTCACCGTCCACACCCTGCGCACCGGCACCGTCCCGCCCACCGCCAACCACGACGCCCCCGGCCCCGACACCGCCGGCCTCGACCTGGTCACCCGCGCCCCCCGCCGACAGGCCCCCCGGCTGGCGCTCAGCCACTCGGTCGGCTTCGGCGGCCACAACACCGTGCTGGCCTTCCGCGCCCCGGGCGGCTGAACGGCCGTCACAGGCGGCGCGGCCCCGTGCCGTCCTCGGCGAGGGCGTCGCCCGGGTTCAGCAGGGCGCAGGCCTTCATCGACAGGCAGCCGCAGCCGATGCAGCCGGTCAGTTCGGCCTCCAGCCGTTCGATGGTCAGCCGGCGCTCCTCCAGCCGGAGCTTCCACCCGCGCGAGGCACGCTGCCACTCCTGGTGGCTGGGCGGCCGGTCGAGCGGCACGTCGGCGAAGGCCGCGCGCAGGTCCTCCAGCGGGATGCCGATCCGCTTCGCCACCGAGATCAGCGCGATCCGGCGCAGCATGTGCCGCGGGTAGCGGCGCCGGTTGCGGCCGTCGCGCCCGGACGCGATCAGGCCGAACTCCTCGTAGAACCGCAACGCGGACACCGCCGCGCCCGTCCGCGCGCTGACCTCGCCGACGAGCGCGTCGACCGCGGCGCCTGCGAGGCGGTCTGCCCGGTCGAGGCCATCCACGGCGAGGACGGGCCTGGTGGCGGAGCTGCCGCCGGCCTGAGTGCCGTCGCCGGTCCTCCCGTTCCCCGTTCAGGTGAAACGGCTCCGGGCCCGTCCCGCGCGGTGGGTGGCGGGCGTTGGATCAGGGCATGGACGACGCCGCCACCGACCCCGACGCCCGGACGGACGCGCACCCCTGCGTCTGGTGCGGGAAGCCCGCCGCCGCGGCCGGCAAACGGGGAACCCGCCCCAAGTACTGCGGCCAGACCTGCCGGCAGCGCGCCTACGAGGCCCGCCGGGAGCGTCGCCGCACCGCCGCCGCGCTCGGCCTGATCGCCGACACCGACCCCGCCGAACGCGCGGAACGCGCCGCCGCGGCCCTGGCCGACGCGGCCCGCGTCCTGCTGGAGATCGCCTGCACCCGCCCCGGGCTCCCGCAGCCCGTCGCCCTCTCCGCCGCCGAGAGCACCGGCATCCTGGAAGCCCTGCTGCGGGTCACCAGCGGCCGCCCCACCGCCGTCCCGCTCCGGGCCGACGGCCCGCCGTGAACCCGGTACCCGGTCGGACGGGGGGCCCGCCGTGAACCCGGTACCCGGCCGGGCGGGGGGCCATTCCGGCGTCTGTGGGACGCAACTGCCGTGCAGTGACTAGCCTTTGAGGTTCGACCGAACGACCTGTGGGGGGATCCGTTGAAGCGAACGCTGGACAAGTCGGCCGCAGAGCCGCCGACCTCGCCCATCCAGTACGACTCGACCGTCGAAGCCGACTACCAGGAACTGCGCAAGGCCCGCAGCGGCCTGACCACCGGCCCCGCCGTCCCGGCGCCGAAGGCGGCCCCGGACGGCGGACCGGCGCCGAAGCGGGCCAAGGGGGCCGACGGCAACGCCAGGAAGCCCCCGGTGCTCAGGCGGGAGGTGTCGGACCTCGCGCCGCAGGCGCACCACCTGCCCAAGATGGCCCGGGTCACCCTGCGGCCCCTGCTGGAACTCGACCCCGGCGGCCGCATCCAGCGGGTGGTGATCAGCCCCGGCCACCGCACGCCCTCGCCGTTCGGCTCCCGGATGGGCGACCACACGGTGGCCTGGCAGGCCGTGGTCGACGCCCTGCGCGCCGACCTCTTCGGCCGCACCCTGGACGAGGCCGCCACCGCCCTGGAACGGCGGCAGGCCGCGCTCGGCGCCTGGATGACCGAGCCGGGGTCGAGCGGGAAGAAGCGCCTGGCGCTGCTCGCCGACGCCGCCCGCCGCAGGGACCGCCTGGAGGACTCCGCCCACTGGGTGGCGCACCACCTCGCCGAGTTCCGGGCCGCCTCGCCCGAGGAGCGCCGCCGGACGGACGCGGCGGCGCCGCTCGAACGGGCCATCGCCTACCACCTGACGTACGTGAACTACCTCCCGTTCGGCACGGTGCCCGTTCCCTCCTCGGGCGGCTCCAAGGGATCGGGGGAGGGCAGCTACCGCAAGGTCCTGCTGGACATCGAGGCCCCGGGCACGGGCATCGACCTCGGTGCCGAGGTGGACGACTTCGAGGCCGAGGCCGAGGTCGAGGAGGAGTTCGACGGGGACGACGACGAGGACGACACCGGTTCGTCCTCGGTGTTCGCGTCCTCCTCTTCGTCCTCCTCCTCTTCGTCCTCGTCCTCGGAGGACGCGGAGCTGGAGCCGGAGCCGGAGGTGCGGCCGGATCCGGCGGCGGGCCCGCGCGAAGCGCTGTGGCGGCTCTTCTCCTTCGAGGCCGCGCTGCGGGCCGCCCGGACCGCGGCGGCCCTGGAGCCGCAGACCGACAGCCGGGTCTCGGGCGGCCACACCAAGCTCGAAAGGCTGCTGGACGACCTGCTCCAGCAGCTGGACCGCAGCCCGAAGGTGAAGAGGGCGCTGCAGCGGCAGGGCCGGACGTTCGGCCCGGAGGAGAAGTACCAGCCCGAGGTGGTGGAACGGCTCCAGCGCGACGCGAAGCGCCTGACGGACCAGTTCAAGGGCGACAACGAGCTGGACCACCTGCGCCAGCTCGCCTCCACCGCGGACAGCACGGCGAAGGACCTGGCGAGGAACGCGATCGAGGGGATCCCGGTGGCCGACGCCGAGCGGTGGCGCAGGATGATCGGGACCTACCGCACCCCGGCCCAGGTCGTGGTGGACGACATCGCCGACGCCGCCGCGGAGGCACTGCCCAACGCGGCCCGGGTCCTCGCCTACCTGCTGCACGACCACCAGCTGACCGTGGCCACCGCCTACCCGCGCTCGGTGGCCACGGCGAAGTTCCTGACCCCGCTGACCCCGCCGAAGGCCGACCCCGCCAACCCCCTGTCGGCGTCCGGGGCCGCCGCCCTGGAGCGGCTGCGCCTGGAGATCGACCGGCGCGTCGCCCGGATGCCCGCCGATCCGGAGCGCCTGACGGAGCTGATCACCGCGACCGGCCGGGCCTACCAGGAACTGCTCGCGGTCACCCCGCTGCCGACGGCCGCCGACGGCGCGGCGGGCGGCTGGGCGGCCCACCGGGCCACCGAGGCGCTGGTGGTCGCCCACACGCCCGCGCCGCAGAAGGGCGCCCCGGTGCTCCAGGTCAACGGGCGGGCCCCGGCACCGCGCGGCGTGGCCGGGATGGGCTCGCACACCACCGCCTGGCTGGTGGAGGTCGCCGCCGCCGACGCCGTCGCCGCCGCCTCGGGGGACGACCCGAAGGGCTTCCACGAGGCGGTCGCCGCGGACCTGCGGTCCGCCGTGATGCGGCTGGACTGCCTGCTCCCGGTCGACCAGCTGCGCGGCGGGCAGCTGCGGCAGGTCTTCGACACCGCCGTCCGGGTGCTGGCGTCCACCACGGTGAAGGACGCCGCCGCCCAGTACCTGCGGTTCCGCAACCTGCTCCCCTACGCCACCGTGGACGCGGGCGACCGCGGCGGCCACGGCGAGTCCCTGCGGGCGGCCAAGGAGAAGCTCTTCGACGCCGACTCGCTGGAGCACGCCGCGGAACTGCACGCCCACACGCTCGTGGTGGACAAGGAACGGGCCGCGGTCGCCCGGGACCTGGCCACCCTCGGCAGCGCGCTCACCAAGCGGCCGGGCGCCGAGTGGGGCAACCACGAGGCCGTCCGGAAGGCGGTCGCCGCGTGCGTGCGGCGGCTCGCGGAGCAGTCCGTCCTCCTGATGGCCGGGCCCCCGTCCAACGTGGTGGAGACCGTCCTCGCGGTCCGCTGGCGCGAGCACTGCGCGTCCTACACCCGGGCGCAGGCCTCCCGCATGGTCATCAACGCGCGGGCCGTGTAAGACCCCCATCGGTCGGGGGCGTGCCGCCCGGGCGGCACGCCCCCGTTCCGCCCCCGGCCGGGGGCGGCCGGGCCTGTCGGGGCGGCGCGCTAGGGTGTGGGCCATGAGTGGGCAACCGGGGTTCCGTCCGATCACCGCCCGGCTGGTCGGGGGTGCGATCTGCGGCTACGACACCGCCGGAGCGGCGTTCGGGGTGCTGGCGCCGGTCGCGGTGTTCCGGCCGCGGGAGGGGGACGACGTCTGCGACTACGCGGTGGCGCCGGACCTGGAGCGGGCGTACTACACCACGCTGGACGCCGCGGTGTGCGTCGGGGCGGACGGGGACGAGCTGTGGCGCGCGGTCATCGAGGAGGAGTGGACGCACGCCTGGGGCCACCGGCCCGGGTGCGGGCTCTCCGCGGACGGCCGGCGGCTGTGGTTCTACCGGCCCGACGCGATCGCCGGCCGCAGCGGCTACGACGTGTGGACGGTGCTGGACGCCGCCACCGGCGAGGTGCTGGGGCGGGCCGAGCTGGGCACCGTCGGCCACGCCGGGGAGCACTTCGTCCACCCCGACGGGGAGTCGGTGCTGCTCGACGTCGGCGAGGGCCAGGACGGCACGGTGGTCTTCCGCGGCTCGCTCGCCGCTGGCGGGCTGGAACTGGTCACCTACCCCTGGACCGACCGCTGCCTGATCGGCCTCTCCCCGGACGGGGAGCACTTCCTGACGGTCGACCACGGGCAGGGGGACTTCGCCGTGCACGCCCACCCCGGCGGCGAGGTCGAGTTCACCGTCACCGTCGACGACTTCGGGTACGACGGGGAGCGGTGCGAGGCCGTGGTCGAGTGGAGCGGCGGCTACCTCGACGCCGACACCCTGGCGGTGGTGCTGTACGGCGAGGACGAGGAGAGCGGGCAGGAGTGGTTCCGCAGCCACCGGGTCGACGCGCGCACCGGGCGCATCCTCGGCGCCTTCGACTCCGGCGCCCGGGACTGCTACGACCTGCGCCCGCTCGGCGACGGCAGCTGGCTGACCACCGACGAGTCCGGCCACCCCGTGCGCCGCACGGCGCGGCCGGACCGGGACTGACGGGCTGCGCCGCTCGGGCGGTGGTCGGGCCTGGTCGGGCCTGGTCGGGGGCCGGGGGTGCTCAGGCGACGGCGGGCTTGCGGGCCTCCAGCAGGGTGCGGGACATGGTGGAGACGAACACGCCCTCGCGCCCGATCCGTTCGTGCAGCTCGCGCAGCCGCTCGCGGTAGCGGTCGACCGAGAAGCCGGGCACCGTCCAGATCACCTTGCGCAGGAACCAGACCACCGCGCCGACGTCGGAGAACTCCAGCCGCAGCCGCTCGTTGCGGCACTCCACCACCTCCAGCCCGGCGGCCCGGGCCAGGGCGGCCTCCACCTCGTGCTCGCGGGCGGTGGGCACCGGGAACGGGCCGAGGAAGAACGCGCTCAGTTCGACGTTGGTGCGCCCGCCGACGTGCTGGGCGAAGTACGTGCCGCCGGGGGCCAGCACCCGGGCGATCTCCGGGAAGTCCACCCGGGCCGGGTGACGGCTGGTCAGCAGGTCGAACGCGCCGTCGGCGAACGGCAGCGGCGCGTCCTCCGGGGAGGCCACCAGGACGGCGCCCAGCGGGTGCAGCAGCCGCGTCGCCCGCGCGGCGTTCGGCGCCCAGCCCTCGGTCGCCACCAGCGTGCGCGGGAAGTTCGCCGCCCCCGCGCCTGCGAGCACCTCGCCGCCGCCGGTCTGCACGTCCAGCGCCGCGGAGGCCGCCGCCAGCCGCTCGCCCAGCAGCCGCTGGTACCCCCAGGACGGGCGCTGCTCGGTGGCCCGCCCGGCCAGCCAGGAGAAGTCCCACCCGTCGACGGGGGCGGCCGCGGCCTCGTCCACCAGGGCGTCGAACGAGCGGCCCGCCCGGTCCTGCGTTGATCGGTCCATGGCGGGTATCCAAGCACGTCGGAGCCGGTGCGCCCAGGGATTTAACGCCCCGTGGGAACTTCCCGACAGGGTGTCGGCAAGAGCTTGACTTAGGTGAGCCTCACCTAAATAATCGAGGGGATTCGATCTCTGGAGGCCTTCCCCGATGTCCAGCCCCGACCAGCAGCCCGCCGCCTTCTCCGCCCTGCTCCGCACCGCCAGCGCCGAGGAGCACCAGGCGGCCGAACAGTCCTCCTTCATGAGCGACCTGCTCGGCGGGAAGCTCGGCGTCCAGGCCTACACCGACCTCACCGGCCAGCTCTGGTACGTCTACCGCGCCCTGGAGTCCCACCTGGACGTCCTCGCCGCCGACCCCGTCGCCGGTCCGCTGGTCGACCGCGCCCTGCTGCGCACCGCCGCGATCGAGCGCGACCTCGACCACCTGGCCGGCCCCGACTGGCGCGGGACCATCGCCCCGCTGCCCGCCACCGAGGCGATCGCCGCCCGGATCGAGGAGCTCGCCCGGACCTGGCCGGCCGGCTACCTCGCCCACCACTACACCCGCTACCTCGGCGACCTGTCGGGCGGTCAGATCATCCGCGGCGTCGCCGAGCGCACCTGGGGCTTCGAGCGCAAGGGCGACGGCGTCCGGTTCTACGTCTTCGAGGAGATCGACAACCCCGCCGCGTTCAAGCGCGACTACCGCGCCAAGCTGGACGCCGCGGGCGAGCTGATGGACGAGGTCGAGCGCCGCCGGGTCGCCGAGGAGTGCAAGCGCGCCTTCGTGCTCAACGGCGCGATATTCGCCGAACTCGGCGGGCGGTACCCGCTGAGCGCCTGAGCACCGGACGCCGCCGCGAGGCCCGGCACGGGAACCGTTCCCGCGCCGGGCCTCGTCGTACCCGCGGACCGGACCGGGCGGGACCGGGTGGGACGGACGGCGCGGGACGGGCGGGCGGAGCAGGGGCGGGGCGGGTGACGGGGCGGCCGTGCGCTCGGGCATCATCGTCCGCATGAGCGACACGCACGATGACCAGCTGGCCACCCTCTGGCAGGGTTTCCTCGACCTGCCCTTCCCACAGAGCTGCTACCGGCGCTTCCCCGCCGGTGAGGACCTGGTGCTGCTCGACAGCCACCTCGCCGGCTGCGTGTCCGCCGCGTTGACCGGACCGCTCGACCAGCGCCGCCGGGAAGCCCTGCGCACCGGCATAGCGACCGTCCACCGGATCCTGCCCGAACTCGCCGACGACCCCGGGGCCGCCGACTACTTCACCCGCCTGCGCGAACTGGCCGAACTGGCCGGCGCCCGCTGACCGGCCCGCCCCGGCCCGGTGCGTGCGCCGGCCGCGCGCGGCGGGGACGGGGACGGGCCCGTACGGGGACAACCCCCGTACGGGCCCGATGCGTTCGGTCGCGTGCAGCCGGCGGTGCCGGTCACCTCACTCGGCGCTGGTGGCCCCGGTGGTGGCGGTGGAGCGGCGGCGGGCCAGGACGGTGGTCGCCCCGCCGATCAGCAGCAGCCCGGCGGCCGTCGCCAGGATCGGGGTGGTGCCGGTGCCGCCGCCGGTGAAGGCGAGTTCGTCGCCGGAGGTGGTGAGCGTGGCGCCACCGGTCGTGCCGGTGCCGGTGCCCGTGCCGCCGGTGCCGGTGGTGGCGCCGGTGGAGGGGGTGGTGGACGGCAGGGTGGCGGAGCGGTCGAAGGAGAGGACCGCGGTCACCGGGGCCAGCGCCTTGCCCTCCTTGTACTGCCCGAACACCGGCACGCCCTCGGCGGTCAGCGTCGCCGGGACCTGGCGCAGCGTCACCACGCCGTTGACCGGGGTGAGATCGGCCTTGGACAGGTCGAGCTTGGCGATCCGGGCCCCGGTCAGCTTGACCGGCTCCCCGCCGGAGAGGGACTTGGCGGTCACGTCCGCCACCAGGTACGCGCCGGAGGCGTCCACCCGGACGCCCAGCTTCGACAGCTCGGTGTCCAGCAGGTACTGCCCGTCGGCCCCCCGGTGGCCGAGGAAGCGCACCGACCCGGCGAAGTCCGCCGACAGCGCGTGGGTGTCCGTCCGGTAGCTGCCGCTGCCCGAGCCGAACCCGTAGTCGGCCGCGCCGCCGCCGAACTCGACCTTGCCGGCCGCGATCGGCCCCGTCACGTACGCCACGAAGTCCGGCTGCACGCCCCACTCCAGGCGGCCGTCGACGATCGCCAGCTCGTTGCCCGCCGGGGTGGAGGCGGAGGCCGACGCCGACGCCGATGCCGACGCGGAGGGGGAGGGCGAGGAGGAGGTGCTCGGCTGCGGAGAGGTGCTGGGCGCGGGGGAGGAGGACGGCCCGGTGGAGGTGCTGGGCGCCGGCGAGGCAGAGGTAGAGGCGGAGGCGGAGGCCGAGGCGGAGGCCGAGGCGGAGGCCGAGGCGGACGGGGACGGGGCGGGCGTCTGCTTGAGGACGACCGACAGCGGGTCCAGCGCGGTGCCCGGCTGGTAGAACCCCGCGAACGCCTTCGCGCCCTCGGCGGTCAGGGTGGCGGCGGTGGCCCCGCCGTTGGTGGTGTCACGGGCGACGGTGAAGGTGGCCAGCGGGACGTCCTCGCGGAGGGTCGGGGCGGGGGCGCCGATGCTCTCCTTCGAGGCGGTGTCCGCGATGAGGGTGCCGGTGGTGCCCTCGGTGGTGATCCGCAGGTCGCTGAACGCGATGTCCAGCGCGCCGTCGTGGGCGAGGAAGCGCACCCCGCCGTCGAACGCGGCGTTCAGCTTGTGGGTCGTGGTGTCGTACCCGGCGGACGACAGGTTGAAGTGGTACGAGCCGTCCTGGTTGACGCTCGCCCCGCCGCTCGTGGTGATGCTGCCGCCGCCGATCGGCCCGGTCACGTAGGCGCGGAACTTCGCCAGGACACCCCAGTCCAGCGAGCCGGTGTCGTAGGTGACGGTGGTCGGGGCGCCGGCGCCGAACGCGAGGGAGGGCAGGCCGAAGGCGGTCAGGCCGAGACCCGCGGTCGCGGCGGCGAGAGCGGCCAGGCGGGTGCGGTTGCGGTGGCGGACCGGGGTGTGGGGCATGGGTGTGGCTCCGGGAATCGGTGGGGTGGGAACGGTGGCAGAGGTGTCGGGGAGGCGGGTCAGGAACGCCTGCGGCGGCGGACGACGAAGGTGGTGACCGCGGCCGCCGCGGCGGCGAGGGCCAGCACGAGGGTGGTGACCAGCGCGGTGGAGGGCGAGGAGGAGGCGGCGGCCGCGGTGGGGGTGGTGGTGACCGGGCCGGCGGAGGGCGTGGGCGTGGGCGCGGCGCCGAGGTCGGGCAGCGGGGGGACGGCCGCGTCGGCGGTGAGGGGGAGGCTGACGGTGAGCGGGTCCATCTCGGTGCCGGCGGGGTAGAGGTTGCCGAAGGCGCTCGCACCGGCGGAGGTCAGGGCGAGGGGGAGGTCGGTGGCGGTGAGCAGGCCGTTCTCGGTCCTCAGCGCGCTCGCGTCGAAGGTGGCGATCTCGGTGGCGGTGGCGGTGCGGGTGGCGCCGTCGGGCGTGCGGCCGGAGACGTCGACGGTCAGGTGGCCCTCGGCGCCGGTGGCCGTCAGGCGCGGGTTGGCGAGGGTGAGGTCGAGGCCGAGGGCGTCGCCCTCGCGCAGGCCGGTGAAGCGGACGGTGCCGGCGAAGGCCGCGTCGAGGGTGCGGGCGTCCTGGTCCCAGCTGCCGCGGGCGGGCGTCCAGCGGAAGAAGGCCCCGCCGTCGGCCGCGCCGTCGCCGAGCTGCCAACCGCCCTGGGCGATCGAGCCGGTGACGTAGTCGCGGAAGGTGCGGCGCACGCCCCAGTCCAGGGCGCCCCGGTCGAACGCGGTGGCGGTGTTGGTGGCGGTCCCGGTGGCGGTGGCCGACGGCGCGGGGTCGGCGGCCGTCTCGGACGGGGCCGCGGACGGGGTGGGCGTCGGGGACGGGGCGGCGGCCGGGGACTTGAGGGTGACGGAGAAGGTGAGCGGGTCGAGCGCCGTCCCCGCGGTGTAGAAGCCGCCGAAGGCGCTCGCCCCGGTCGAGGTCAGTGTCGCGGGGACGTTGCTGAGCGTGATGGTGCCGGTGGCGTTCTTGAGCGAGACGCCGGAGAGCGAGAGCTCGGCCAGGCGGGCCTGGCTGGTGCTGGAAGTCTTGCCGCTCTCCCGGGACTTGGAGCTGACGTCCGCGTACAGGGCGGCGTCACCGCCGGCGGTGGCCTTGACGGTGAGGTGGGAGATCGCGAGGTCGAGCGCGTTGCTGCCGTTCTCCTGGTGGCCGGTGAAGCGCACCCCGCCCTGGAAGGCGGCGGAGAGCGCGCCGGTGGACGGGTCGTAGCTGCCGGTCGCGGAGTGGAAGCGGAAGACCGAGCCGCCGACGGTGGCCGCGCCGCCGGTGAGGGCCCACTTGCCGTTGGCTATCGGGCCGGTGACGTAGGTGAGGAAGGACTGCTTGATGCCCCAGTCGAGCCGTCCGCCGGAGACGGTCGGGTCGGCCGCGGCGGCCCGGCCGGGGAGCCAGACCAGGGCGAGCAGCAGGGCGAGCGGCAGCACGAGCGCGGTGCGCAGCCGTCCGGCCGGGCGGCGGGGTGGTACGGGGGGCCGTCCGGGGACGGGCATGGCGGATCACTCCTCGGCGGAGGGGAAGCGGGCAGGTGGCAGCGGATGCGGGGGCAGCCCACCCCCTTGCTGAACTCAGGTAAGGCTAACCTAATATATGAGTCAAGTGTTCCGCCCACGACCCCCCGGGTCGGCCTCGACGGGACGTCAACGCACCGAGAAAGGCCCGAGGTTGACCCGCACCCTCCGCGACCGGACCAGCACCGCCCCCGCCGTCCTGCTCGCCGTCCTCGGACTCCTGCTCGGCGCGAGCGCCTGCGCCACCGGCCCGGCCGCCACCACCGACCCGAAGGCCCCCGCCGCCGCCACCGCCGACCCGGACCGGATCGAGGCGCTGCCCGACACCCCCGCCCCCCGGCTGCCCGTCACCGTCCCCTCCGCGGACGGCCGGCAGGTCACCGTCACCAGCGCCGAGCGGATCATCCCGCTCAACGGCAGCCTCGCCGAACTGGTCTTCAGCCTCGGCCTCGGCGACCACGCGGTCGCCCGGGACGTCTCCACCACCTTCGAACAGGCCGCGAAGCTCCCCGTCATCACCCAGGCCCACGAGGTCTCCGCCGAGGGCGTGCTCTCCCTGCACCCCACCGTGGTGCTCGCCGACCGCAGCACCGGACCGGCCGAGGCGGTCGAACAGATCCGGGCCGCCGGCGTCCCGCTGATCGTCCTGGACGACGCCAAGCAGCTCGGCGACATCGGCACCCGGATCGACGCCGTCGCCGCCGCCCTCGGCGTCCCCGACGCGGGCGCGCAGCTCAAGGAGCGCACCGAGCGCCGGATCGCCGAAGTGCGGGCGCAGCTCCCGGCCGCCGGGGCCACCCGCCCCAAGGTGGCGTTCCTGTACCTGCGCGGCAGCGCCTCGGTCTTCCTGCTCGGCGGCCCCGACTCCGGCGCGCCCTCGCTGATCGAGGCCGCCGGCGGCGAGGACGCCGGCACCGCCGCCCACCTCACCGGCGACTTCACCCCGCTCACCAGCGAAGCCCTGGTCAAGGCCGCCCCCGACGCCATCCTGGTGATGACCAAGGGCCTGGAGTCGGTCGGCGGCGTCGACGGCCTGCTCAAGCTCCCCGGCGTCGCCCAGACCCCCGCCGGACTCGACCGCCGGATCATCTCCGTCGACGACGGCCGCCTGCTCTCCTACGGCCCGCGCACCCCCGAGGTGCTCCGCGCGATCGCCGACCAGCTGCACCGGGACGCCAAGTGACCACCACCGCCCCGCCCGAGACCCCCGCACCCCCGCTGGTGCGCAAGCCCGCCCGCGACCGGCGCCCGCTGCTGCTGGCCGGACTGTGCGCCGCCCTGCTCGGCTTCGCGCTGCTCGCCGCCGGGACGGGCGCCTACGCCATCCCGCTCGGCGACATCCTCGCCTCGCTCGCCCACCGCGCCCACCTCGGCGGCCACGCCCTGGACCGCGTCCCCGAATCGGTGCTGTGGAACGTCCGGTTGCCCCGCGTCGTGCTCGCCCTGCTGGTCGGCGCCGCGCTCGGCTGCGCCGGGGCGCTGATGCAGGGCGTGTTCGGCAACCCGCTGGCCGAACCCGCCGTGATCGGCGTCTCCTCCGGCGGCGCGGTCGGCGCCGTCACCTGCATCGTGCTCGGCCTGGACGCCCTCGGCTCGTGGACGGTCACCGCCGCCGCGTTCGCCTCCGGACTGGTCACCGTCGGCGCCGTCTACGCCATGTCGCGCAGCGGCGGCCGCACCGAGGTGGTCACCCTGCTGCTCACCGGCGTCGCCGTCAACGCGTTCTGCGGCGCCCTGATCGGGCTGCTGCTGTTCACCGCCGACACCGCCGCGATCAGCCAGGTGACGTTCTGGCAACTCGGCTCGCTCTCCCAGGCCAGTTGGCCCAAGGTGCTGGCCGTCCTCCCGTTCGCCGCCCTCGGCCTCGCCGTCGCCCCCCGCTACGCCCGTCGCCTCGACCTGCTCGCGCTCGGCGAACGCCCCGCCCGGCACCTGGGCGTGGACGTCGAACGGATGCGGATCGTGCTGATCACCGTGGTCGCGCTGCTCACCGCCGCCGCCGTCGCCGTCAGCGGCATCATCGGCTTCGTCGGCCTGGTCGTCCCGCACCTGCTGCGGATGCTCGCCGGGCCCGGCCACCGCTTCCTGCTGCCCGCCTCCGCCGTCGGCGGCGCGCTCGTCCTGGTCGCCGGAGACCTCGCCGCCCGCACCCTGGCCGCACCCGCCGAACTCCCGCTCGGCGTCCTGACCGCACTCATCGGCAGCCCGTTCTTCTTCTGGCTGCTGCGCCGCACCCGACGCCGCCAGGGAGGCTGGGCATGACCGCGCTGCTCGAAGCGGAGGGCGTCGGCTTCGCCGCCGGGGGCCGCGAACTGCTCGCCGACGTCGACCTGCTGGTGCGCGCCGGCGAGATCCTGGCCCTGCTCGGCCCCAACGGCGCCGGGAAGTCCACCCTGCTGTCCGTGCTGGCCGGCGACCAGCGACCGGCCCGCGGCGAGGTGCGGATCGACGGGCGCCCACTGGCCGGGCACAAGCCGCTCGCGCTCGCCCGCCGCCGCGCCCTGCTGCCGCAGCACCACGAGGTGTCCTTCCCGTTCCCCGCCGACGAGGTGGTCCGGATGGGCCGCGCCCCCTGGGCGGGCACCTGCTCCGCCGCCGAGGACGAGCGCGCCGTCGCGGCCGCGATGGCCGCCACCGACTGCGCGCACCTCGCCGGGCGCCCCTTCACCGCGCTCTCCGGCGGCGAACGCGCCCGGGTCGCCCTGGCCCGGATCCTCGCCCAGGACACCGCGCTGCTGCTGCTCGACGAACCCACCGCCGCCCTCGACCTGCGCCACCAGGAACTCGTGTTGCGGATCGCCCGGGACCGTGCCGCCGCCGGGTGCGGCGTGGTCGTCGTCCTGCACGACCTCACCCTGGCCGCCGCGCACGCCGACCGGATCGCCCTGCTGGACGCCGGACGCACCGTCGCCGTCGGCCCCACCGGCGAAGTCCTGGACGCCGACCTGCTCAGCCGGGTCTACCGCCACCCCGTCGAGGTGCTGGCGCACCCGCGCGGGGGCGCGCCGATCGTGCTGCCCGAGCGCCCCCGCGAAGCAGATTGACGGATCGTCAGCCCGGGAAGACCACCCGATGGTGGACGACCGAACGGGCGAGATCCGGTCCGGGGCGCGGTCCGGGCGGGTGACCCGGGCGGATCCGGGCACATGGCCGAGCCGGGCCCGGGTAACCGCACCAGCAGGAACCGGACCACCCGGACACCCGGAGGCACCACGATGACCCTCACCATGGCCCTGCTGCTCACCCCCCTCGTCGTCGCCGCAGCCGTCACCGCGACCCGCGCCCCGGCCCGCCGCGGCCGCCACCGCGCCGCCCCCGCGCCCGAACGCCCGACCGTCGCCCCCCGCACCGGACGCTGAGACCCGCGGCCCCCGGCCGCCACCCGCACGGACGGCCCGCTCGCCGGGGATGTCACCGAGGCTTGGAGAGCCATCGCGACGGAGGAGTGCACCCCCGGGCCGCCGCCCGGGGCCTCAGGTGCGGGTGCGCTGGGTGATCAGGGCGGCGAGGCCGTCGAGGATGCGGGCGAGGCCGAAGTCGAAGGCGTTGTCGTGGCCGGTGGGAGGGTCGGTGAGGGCGGCGGCCAGGGCGGGGTAGCGGGTGGCGTGGGTGTGGATCAGGGGGACGAGGGCGTGCAGGAGTTCGGCTTCGGGGGAGCCGGTGGCGGACTGGCGGTGCTGGGCGGCGATGGTGCGGGCGTGGCCGATCAGTAGGACGGCGGCGTCCATGCGTTCGGCGCCGGTCAGGCCGTGGCCGTCGAGGGCGGCCACCACGCTCTCCAGCCAGGCGAGTTCGCGCGGGCCGGTGGGGCGCGGGGCGGCGAGGGCGTCCAGGAGCCAGGGGTGGGCGGTCAGGACGGCGGCCATCCGGTGCGTCCAGTCGGTGAGCCGCTCGCGCCAGGGGGCGTCGTTCGGGGGCGGGGGGTCGCCCGCGGTGTGCTCGATCATCAGGGCGACCAGCTCGGCCTTGCCCGGCACGTAGCGGTACAGCGCCATCTTGGTGTGCCCGAGCAGCCCCGCGATCCGCTGCATGGAGACCGCCGACAGGCCCTCGGCGTCCGCGATCTCGATGCCGGCCCGGGCGATCGACTCCAGGGTGAGGCCGGGCTTCGGCCCCCTGGTCGGCCGGGCGGGCGGCTCCCACAGCAGCCGCAGCGCCGGGTGCGGTTCGGTCACGACCCCTCCTCCTGCCACCGGCCCGCCTTGTGCGCGGCCCGCAACTGCGTCTACCGTACACAGCATCGAACTGCGTCCAGTGGAAGCAATTTATGGGGAGGAACTCCCGTGCGCATCCTGATCTCCGGCGCCGGCATCGGCGGCCCCGCGCTCGCGTACTGGCTGGCCAGGTACGGGCACCGGCCCACCGTGGTCGAACTCGCCCCCGGGCTGCGGGCCGGCGGCCAGGCCGTCGACTTCCGCGGGCCGACCCACCTGACCGTCCTGCGGCGGATGGGCCTGCTGGCGGAACTGCGCGAGCGGCAGACCGGCGGCACCCCGATGGTCTTCACCGACGTCCGCGGCCGGACCCGGCTGCGGCTGCCCGCCGAGTTCGCCGGCGGCGAGGTGGAGATCCGGCGCGGCGAACTCGTCCGGCTGCTGCACCGGCGCAGCGCACCCGGCACCGAGTACCTGTTCGGCGACACCGTCACCGCCCTGCGGCAGGACGCCGAGGGCGTCGACGTCGACTTCCGGCACGCCCCCGGGCGCCGCTTCGACCTGGTGGTCGGCGCCGACGGACTGCACTCCCGGGTCCGCGCCCTCGCCTTCGGCCCCGAACGGCAGTACGTCCGCCACCTCGGCTACTACGCCGCCACCTGGCCCTTCGCCAACCGCCTCGGCCTGCCCGCCGGCAGCACCGGCGTCAACGCCCCCGGCCGGCTCGCCGCCGCCGGTGCCGACCCCCGCGACCCCGAACGGGCCGGCGCCTTCCTGCTGTTCGCCTCCCCCGAACTCGCCCTCGACCGGCACGACCCCGCCGGTCTCCGGGCCCTGCTGCGCGCACGCTTCGCCGACCTGCCGCACCCCGTCCCGCAGTTGCTCGCCACCCTGGACGAGGCCGACGACCGCGACCTGTACGTCGACTCGATCAGCCGCGCCGACGTCCCCGCCTGGTCCGACGGCCGGATCGCCCTGCTCGGCGACGCCGCCTGCGGCGCCACCATCGGCGGCATGGGCACCGGCACCGCCCTGGTCGCCGCGTACGTGCTGGCCACCGAACTCGCCCGCGCCGACGGCGACCACCGCGCCGCGCTCACCCGCTACGAGCGCACCGTCCGCCCCTACGCCGAGCGCTGCCAGCGCGGCGGCGACCGCACCGGCCCCTTCCTCGCCCCGCGCACCGCCCGCGGACTGTGGCTGCGCAACACGCTGCTGGGCCGGCCCGCCCTGCTGAACCGGATGCTCGCGGCGGGCGAGGACATCGCCACCCTCGACCTGCCCGCACCCGCCCGCGAACCGCAGGAACGGGAAACGGCCGAGAGGTAGCCCTATTCCATGGAATCCGCGAGGAACGGGGTGGCCGCGGCGGCGGACCGGGCCGCGAAGAGCGGACTGTACGAGGCGTTCGCCGCCACCGGCGAGGCGCTCTCCAACGGCAAGCGCCTCGACCTGCTCGACCTGCTCGCCCAGGGCGAGCACCCCGTCGACGCGCTCGCCCGAGCCGCCGGCCTCAACCTCACCACCGCCTCCGCCCACCTCCAGACCCTCCCCCGCCGAGGAGTGCGCCGCCGGGCACATCCCCGGCGCGCTCTCCATCCCGGTCGGGGAACTCGCCGACCGGATCGGCGAACTCCCCGCCGACAGCGAGGTCGTCGTCCACTGCCGGGGCGCCTACTGCGCCCTCGCCCACGACGCCGTCCGCCTGCTGCGCGCCCGGGGCCGGCGGGCCCTGCGGCTCAACGACGGCATGCTGGAGTGGCGGCTCGCCGAACTGCCGGTCGACGCGGTCTGGCTGACGCCCCGGCGCTCCGGCGGGGTGCGGCGGCCACGGCGGCCACGGCGCTCGATCCCGCGGAGGGCGGCCGGCTTCCGAATCGCCGCCGGTCCGGGCCCGCCGCCGGTCCGGGCCCGGGTGGTCGACCGCGGTGGGAATCGCGGCAGTTGCGGGCGGGGTGCCGCGTAGCGTGGGGGGATGACCACCGACACGGCAACGCAAGAGGCATTCCTGCGGGCGTTCCACGCCGAGCGCCCCGCGGTGACCGGCGAGGCGTTCGGGTGGGGGCGGGCGCCGGACGGCCGCTCCAGCTACGAGTTGCTGCGGGACCGGGTCGCGGGGTGCGCGAGCGTCCTGGACCTCGGGTGCGGGGACGGCCTGCTACTGGAACTGCTGGCCGGACCGCGGGGGCGGCGGCTGGCCGGGATCGACCTGTCGCCGCAGGCCGTCGCGCTGGCCCGGCGGCGGCCGGCCCTCGCCGGGGCGCGGCTGGAGGTCGGCCGGGCCCAGCGGCTCCCGTTCGCCGACGGCTCCTTCGACGCCTGCGTGTCCCACCTGGCGCTGATGCTGATGGGGGACGCCGAACAGGTCGCCGCCGAGGTGGCGCGGGTGCTGGCCCCCGGCGGGGTGCTGGCCTGCGTGCTCGGCGGCGGGGCGGTCGGCGGCGAGGCCTACGAACGGTTCGGCGCCCTGCTGCGGCGCTCGCTCGGCGACCTGCCCGCCGAGCGGCGCATCCCGGCGCTGGGCGACCGGCGCACCCGCAGCCGGGCCGGGCTGGACGAGCTCCTCGCCCCGGCGGGCTTCGCGGCGGCCGACTGGGAGACCGTCCCGATCGACCTGAGCGGCCCGGCCGAACGGGTGTGGGCCGCCGTCTCCGGCCTCTACGACCTCGGCCCGCTCGACCCGGCGGCCGTGGAGCGCCTGCACGGCGACTTCCTCGCGGAGGTGCGCGAGCTGACGACGCCGCAGGGGACCGTCCCCTGCGGGTTCAAGGTGCACCTCGCCACCGCACGGCTGGGCTGAACCGGCTGAACCGCCGCACTGCCGCACCGGTCGCACCGGAGCCGCTGATCGCCGCTCCCGCCGCCCCGGAGCCGCCCCCGGGCGTGAAAGTTTCGCGGTCGCGGCGGGTTTTCCGACCCCCTCCCGAAGTGGGGCGGAACGTGTGCGAAGGGCGCGTTCGACAGCGGTTCGACAGGGCGAACGCCCGTCAGGGGCGGCCGGAACGGCGGGAGTTCGCCGGGTCCGGGGCCTGCCGCCGGGCCGGGTCGGGCCGCTAGCATCGGCCGCGGTTCGATGCGGGAGCGCTCCCACGCTTCGGTTCCCACATCGTCCCCGGTCAGCATGGACCCACCTCGATGCCGGCCGCCTCTCCCACCCGAGAGCACCCCCCGGAGGACACCGTGCACACCCCCGACCCCGACCAGCGCACCGCCGTCCCGGCCGTCCGGCCGACCCGGCGCGCCGCCGCGCTCGCCCTCGCCGCCGCGACCGCCGCCGTCGGCCTGGTGGCCGTCGCCCAGGGCGGTGCCGACGCCGCCGTGCAGGGCAGCCTCGCCCCGGACACCCGGTTCTACAAGGACCCGACCTCCCAGGCCGTCCGGTGGGTCGCCGCCAACCCCGGGGACTCCCGGACGCCGGTGATCTCCAAGCGGATCGCCAGCCAGCCGCAGGGCATCTGGTTCGCCAACTACCGCCCGGACACCGTCACCTCCGACGTCCGCACGGTCACCTCGGCCGCCTCCCAGGCCGGACAGGTCCCCGTGCTGGTGGCCTACATGATCCCCAACCGGGACTGCGGCGGCGCCTCGGCGGGCGGCGCCCCCGACCTCGGCTCGTACGACGCCTGGGTCGCCAAGTTCGCGGCCGGGCTCGGGAGTTCGCGTTCGGTCGTGGTGCTGGAGCCCGACTCGATCGCGCTCACCACCTGTCTCAGCGCCCAGCAGCAGAACGACCGCTTCGCCTCGCTGGCCCGCGCCGTGAACACCATCCACGCCGCCAGCCCGAACGCCAAGGTCTACCTCGACGGCGGCCACTCCACCTGGAACTCCGCCTCCGAGCAGGCCAACCGGCTGCGCGGCGCGGGCGTGCTCACCGCGGACGGCTTCTTCACCAACGTCTCCAACTTCAACACCACCGCCAACGAAGCCTCGTTCGCCCACAACGTGCTGGGCGCCCTCGGCAACCCCGGCAACCTGCACGCCGTCATCGACACCAGCCGCAACGGCAACGGCCCGTCCGGCAGCGTCTGGTGCGACCCGTCCGGCCGCAAGATCGGCAACTACCCGACCGCCGCGACCAACGACAGCGCGATCGACGCCTTCCTGTGGATCAAGCCCCCGGGCGAGGCCGACGGCTGCGCCGCCGCGGCCGGGACGTTCGTCCCCGACATCGCCTACCAGCTGGCGCAGAACGCGGCCGACCCGAGCACGCCGTCCCCGTCCCCGTCCCCGTCCACCCAGCCGCCGACGTCGCAGCCGCCCACCTCGCAGCCGCCGACGTCCCAGCCGCCGACCGGGAACGCGTCCTGCTCGGTCGCGTACCGGGCCAACTCCTGGACGGGCGGCTTCACCGCCGACGTCACGGTGAAGAACACCGGCAGCGCGACGATCTCCGGCTGGAAGCTGGCCTGGACGTTCCCCGGTGACCAGAAGATCACCAGTGCCTGGAACGCCACCGTCGTCCAGAGCGGCGCCACCGTCACCGCCACCGACCTCGGCTACAACGGCACCCTGGCGGCCGGAGCGTCCACCGGCTTCGGGTTGCAGGCCACCTACGGGTCGAACAACACCGCCCCGAGCGCCTTCACGCTGAACGGCGCCGCCTGCACCACCTCCTGAGCCATCCTCCCCAGCCCCGTCGGCCACCCCCCACCCGTGGGCCGGCGGGGCACCTCCGTCCCTCCCCGCGCGCCGTCAGGGGCGGAGCTGGACGGCCGTCACCATCACGTAGCCGACCAGCAGCCCGAACAGGCACACCGCGGTGACGTACCGGGGCGTGAACGGCAGCCCCGCGAGCGACGGGTACAGCAGGACGGAGCCGCCCGCCGCGAGGTCCGCGACGTACAGGCCGTCGGGCGGGACGATGCCGGTGCTGTGCGCGGCCCAGCCGGTGGCGATCAGGAAGCCGGTCAGCAGGGTGAACCCGGACAGCAGGCCGGAGCCGATCGCCCCGAGCGTGGGGTGCGGTTCCGGGAACGGCTCGCCCTCCGGCACCTCGGGGCGCACCCGGTGCGCCACCGCGAGCGCGCCCACCGCGAGCACCATGGCCCCGAGGGCGCCGAGCAACGGAGCGGGATTCAACGGCTCCTCCTGGAGAAGGCGAAGTGCTGCCCGGCGAGGGCCGCGAGCGCGGCCGGCAGCAGGACGGTGACGAGCAGGACGCTCGCCCAGACCGAGGGCTCGATCGGGCCCGGCCCGGCGGCCGGGGGCTCCGGCCGGGGTACGGCGACCAGCGTCGAGGGCGAAGCGGTGGGAGCGGGGGTGGGGGTAGGAGTGGGAGTGGAGGTGGGAGCCGGGGCGGGTGGGGCGCTCGCCGCCTGAACCACCGGGCTCGGGGCCGGAGTTGTGGCCTGGGGGTGGGGGTGGTCGATGGCGGGCGGGGCCTGGGGTGGTGTCGGATGCGGGGTGCTGGGGGCGGGGGGCGCTGCGGGGGTCGGGGTCGGGGTCGGGTGCGCAGTGGGAGCGGGGGTGGGGGCGGGAGTCGGTGTCGGGTGCGCAGTGGGGGTGGGGGTGGGCGTGGGCGTGGGCTTCGGGTGGTGGCAGTGCCAGTCCCAGTGCCAGGGCGGGTGGTGCGGCAGCGGGAGCGGACAGAGCGGGGGGAGTGGAGGGAGCGGGGGCAGGACGGGCAGCGAGGGCAGCGGCGGCAGTGGTGGCAGCGGCGGGAGGTAATCGCCCGGGGCATGGTCCATTGACCGATCATCGGACCGTCCTCGTGGCGCGCGGTAGCCGTTCGCAGTCAAACCCCACGGGCCGGTGAACCCTGCTGACCTGCGGCGGAATGCGCGGACGAGGGGCGGCCGCCCGTTCGACCGAGGGTGGCGGCGGTGAGGGCCACCGCGGCGGCGGCGAGCACCGGCCACCCCGTGCCGAGCAGCAGTGCCAGCACCGCCGGGCAGCTCACGGCGGCGGCCAGCCGCGGCAGGCCGTCCAGGACCCGGACCGCCGCGGCCGTGCAGGTCAGGTAGACGGTGAGGAACAGCGCCGTGGGCACGGCCACCAGTTGGGCGGTCGTCAGGGCGCCCGTCCCGACCAGGGCGAACAGCGGGGCGCCGGTGAGCGCGGTGGCCGCGACCACCGCGAGCGAGCCGCGCCGGCCCGACGCCGCACCGGACGGGAGCAGGGCGTCCAGCAGGGCGGCGGCGCCCGTCAGGTAGGTGTTGGTGGCGGCCAGGGTGAGGACCACCGCCGCACCGGCGGCCAGCAGCGGCCCCCGGGAGCCGAGCGCGGCGCGCATCAGGTCGGCCAGCGGGACGGAGCCGCCCGCGCCCGGGCCGAGCACGGCCACCGTCGCGGCCGCCAGGCCCAGGCAGAGCAGCGCGGTGACGGCGAAGGCGATCAGCACCACCCGGCGCAGCTGGCGGTGCGGGTCGCGCAGCCGGGTGGTCAGCGAGGCGGCGGCCTCCCAGCCCACGAACGCGAACATCAGCGGCGGCGCGGCCCGCGCGACACCCGCCCAGCCGTGCGGCAGGAACGGCGTCCAGTGCGCGGCCCGGGCGGCCGGGGCCGACCCCAGCACCGCGAACAGCACCAGGCCCACCAGCCCGGACACCAGCACCAGTTGGAGCCCCGCCCCGGTCCGCACCCCCAGCAGCCGGACCGCCAGCACCAGCGCCAGCAGCACCAGCCCGGCCCGGACGGCGGTGCCCTGGTCGGCGCCGACGGCCGCCGCCGCGTAGCTCCCGCCGATCAGGCAGACCACCGGCGCGCCCGCGACCACCCCCGCCAGGAAGCACCACCCGGCGGCCCGGCCCGCCCGCGCGCCCAGCCCCGCGGCCGTGTACCCGGCGACCCCGCCGGCCGAGCCCAGCCGGGTGCCGAGCGCGCAGAACACCGTTGCGATCAGACCGGACAGCCCCAGCAGCGCCAGCCACGCCAGCAGCGAGGCCGGGCCCGCCGCGCGCGCCGCTAGCCCCGGGAGCAGCAGCAGGCTGGGGCCGAGCAGCGCGCCGATGTACAGCGCGGACGCCCCGGCGGTGGAGAGCGTGCCGGGGGAGGAGGGGGCCGGAGAGGAGGAGCGGGCGGACGGGCGGGGGCGGGGTGCTGACGCGGTGTCGGTCATGCCCCGATCCTGGCCCGGATCGCGCGGCACCCGCTGGCGAAGAACGCTCCGTGCCGGGCCTTCGACGGCAGATCCTGCCGCGGGAGGGCGGTGCGGCGGCACGGGATGCCGAGGTGGCCCGAACGGGAGGGAGCGCGCACCGCGGACGAGGCCGCCCGGGTCGGCGGGGTACGGCGGGGTGCGGCGGGATGTGGCCGGGTGGTGGATCCTGCCGGGGGTTCGCGGGGCCGCGTGGCCGATCCTGTCGCCAGCAGGCGGTCCGGCGGCACGCCGTGCCGGGAACGGGGCGGAACGAGGACGATCCCGCCGGGGTGCTGCTAGGGTGCGCAGCATGTCATCGAGCCCCCAGTACGACCGCATCGACCGGGCCATCCTGGCCCACCTCCAGCGCCACGGCCGGACCCCCAACGTCGATCTCGCCGAGGCCGTCCGGCTCTCGCCCTCCTCCGCGCTGCGCCGCACCAAGGCGCTGGAGGCGGACGGGGTGATCGCCGGGTACCGGGCCGAACTCGACCGGGACCGGGTCGGGTTGGGGCTGACGGTGTTCGTCGCGCTGCGGGTCGAGCAGCACTCGCGGGAGACCTCCCGGCACATCGAGGAGTCGCTGTGCGCGATCCCCGCCGTGGTCGCCTGCCACGTGGTCTCCGGCGAGGCCGACTTCCTGGTGGAGATCGCCGTACCGGACCTGGCCACCTACGAGCAGGTCCTGCTGGACGAGATCCTCGCCGTCGGCCCGGTCCGCGACGCCCGCTCCACCTTCGCCATCCGCACCGTCCGCTCCCGGGGCCCGCTCCCGCTCGACCACTGGCCGCCGAAGTCCGGCAGGTGACCGGGCCCGGGGCGGCGCGGCGGCGGAGCGGGTGGGCTGCGGATGGGATGCGGGTGGGAGGCCGGGGCGGGTGCGGCACGAGGGCGTGCGGGCGGACGGCGGGCCGGGCGCGGGTGGCAGGAAATCGAGGTACTCCGGCGTTCCCGCCACTGGTCGGCCCGCCCGGCCCCGGGCCAGCATGGTCGCGCCGGGCCGGACCTGCGGCCGTGGACCCAAGGACCTGACCAGTGCGCTTCCTCGACGCCGCCGACTTCACCGCCGACCGCCCCTGGGGGTCGATCGGCCTCGCCGCGCTGGACGACGCCACCGTCCGCCTGCACTGGACGGACCGCCCCTACCGCTGGCACGTCAACGACGGGCCGGAGGTGTTCGTGGTCCTCGACGGCGCCGTCGACATGCACTACCGGGTCGACGGCGAGGAGCGCGTCGAGCACCTGACCCCCGGCCGGATCTGCGCCGTCGAGCCCGGCGACGAGCACGTGGCGCACCCGGCGCCGCAGGCCCGCGTCCTGGTGGTCGAACGCCGCGACAGCGACTGAGCCCGGACCGGCGGACCGGCGTACGTGGTGGCCCGGTTACCACCCGGTACGCAAGACTGGGCCCGGCGCGGCACCCGCCGCCCCGTCAGCCCGCCCGTCCCGCACCGGAGGTGCCCCCGTGGCCGAACCCCTGATCGCCGCCGTCGGCGGACTGCACCCGCAGGTCGACCCCGAAGCGTTCGTCGCGCCCGGCGCGGTGGTGCTCGGCGCGGTGACCGTCGCAGCCGGGGCCAGCGTCTGGTACGGCGCGGTGCTGCGCGGCGACGCCGAGCGGATCACCGTCGGCGCCGGGACCAACATCCAGGACAACTGCACCGTCCACGCCGACCCGTCCTTCCCCGCCGTCCTCGGCGAGCGGATCTCGGTCGGCCACAACGCCGTCCTGCACGGCTGCACCGTCGAGGACGACGTGCTGATCGGGATGAGCGCCACCGTGCTCAACGGCGCCCTGATCGGCGCGGGTTCGCTGGTCGCGGCCGGCGCGGTCGTCCCGCAGGGCATGCGGGTGCCGCCCGGCTCGCTGGTCGCCGGCGTCCCCGCCAAGGTCAAGCGGGAGCTCACCGAGGAGGAGCGGGCCGGCATCCGGGCCAACGGCGAGGGCTACCGGCTGCTCGCCGCCGCGCACGCCAAGGACGTCCCCGGAGCGGGCGGCTGACGCCGGCGGGGACGGTCTGGCGGTCTGGCGGTCTGGAGGTCGGACGGTCTGGCGGGGTCGGACGCTCGCGCGGCTCAGGCGACGAAGCCGATGACGCCGAGCCCGGGGCGTGCCGCGGCCCGGCGGAGCCAGGAGGCCACGTCGGCCGCGGCCTTGGCCGTCTCGGGCGGCAACTCCGGTGCGTGGCCGTCCCGTTCGGCCTGCTCGAACTGTGCCAGCGCGGCCCGGCACTGCGCGTGCGTCCACTCGCCGCAGCCCGGGTACTCCAGGCTCCGGGGCACCCCGGCGGGCAGGCCGCCGTCGTAGCCGAACTCCGCCACCGAGACCTCGGTGACCCCCAGCTCCCGCAGCCCCTCGTCCACCACGTCCAGCCAGGCGCCCCGGAACGGGGAGAAGCCGGAGTTGTCGAGGAACTCGCCGTTCAGCCGGCACAGGCGCTGGTACGCGTAGCCGTACTGGAAGGCGTGGCCCCGGTCCGCCGAGTAGGGGCCGCCGTGCACCACCGCGCGCAGCGCCTCCGCGGCGCGCGGGGCGCCGTTGTCGATCTCGTAGGAGAACCAGTCGTCGTCCGAGGCGAGTTCGCCGCCGAAGCGGTCGCCGACGGCCCGCAGCAGGCCGTCGTCGCCGGAGCCGACCAGGCCCCGGGTGGCGGCGGGGTCGAGCAGGAAGACGTTCAGGGAGGAGCTCATGCGCCCACCCTAGGGGCGGCGGCCGACAGTCGGTTCCCGGGTTTCCCAGGTCTCCCCGGCCTCCCGGGGCGGGGGCCAGTCGTCCGTCCCGGCCAGCGAGAGGACCAGGGCGGCGATGTTCCAGGCGTCGTCCGCGCCGCTGTGGTGGCGGCCCTCCAGCGGGAGGCCGGCCAGCTCCAGCGCCAGCGCCATGCCGGGGCGCTTGCGCAGGCCGCGGGCGTCGGTGAAGACCGCCTTGGCGTTGGCGTGCCGGTGGCCGAACGGGTAGGCGGCGCCGGTGGCCCGGCACTGGCGGGTGAACTGCAGCCGGTCGTAGTCGCCCCAGCTCGCCCAGGGGCGCAGGCCCGCCGCGTGCTCGGCGGCCAGCAGCCGGCAGGCCTCGGTGAAGGACACGCCGGTCTCCACCTCGCGCTGGGTTAGGCCGGTCAGTTCGGTGCAGAACGCGCTGACGGCCGAGCGCTGCGGGCGGACCAGGACACGGTGCCGGCCGACCCGCCGCAGGGCGGTGAGGTCGACCACCGTCAGCCCGATCTCGATGATCTCGCTGACCTGGCCGGGCGGCGGCTGCCCCTCCCAGCAGGTGGCCTCGACGTCCACCACGTTCCACAACTCCGGCTCCTCCATGCCGGGATGATGCGCAGTCGCCTCCGCACCGGTCAACCGGATATCCCGCCCGGCGGATCAGCGCACCGGGCCCCGCTCGTCCACCAGGACGGTCGGCTCGGCGCGGAACACCCCGGCGTCCACCGGGCCGTAGGCGACGTTGAAGGTGTCCAGCCAGTACGACCAGTCCTGCGCGCCGGCCGAGCTGCTGAAACGGAAGTTCAGCTGCCAGCGGACCCACTGGCCCGGTAGCAGGCGCACCGCGGGCGGTCGGCGGGGGCGCGGCGGCAGACCGTACAACGGCAGGATGCCGGGGAGCACCCGCAGGCGGCCGTCCCGCTCCCGCAGGCCCAGGTCGAGGCCGCTCCGGCGCAGCGGCTCCCAGGCCTCGCGCGGGGCGAAGTCGTCCTCCTCCCGCATCCGGACGGTGTGCAGATGGCCGGGGCCCGGGGCGTCCGGCGGCAGGACGAAGCCCTCGGGCGCCGCGTTGCGGCGGACGGCGGCCGCGCCGCCCCGGGAGCGCTTCGTCCAGGACGTCCTGACCCACTGCACCGTGATCTCCATGCCACCCGCCTTCCGCGTCGGAGGACGAGGATACGGGGGACGGGGATGCGGGGGCAGGCATGCGGGGACGGGCGTGTGGGGGCGAGGGACGGGGTTCAGCGGAGGAATTCCTCCGGACGCGTCCGGTGAGGGACGTTCACATCGGGTGCCCGGATCGCCACACGGCGGTAATGCAATCTTCACGGCTCGGTATCTACCCGCATAGACACCCGGCTGCCAGTCTGGCTCGGCACCGCCTCCCATCCCATGGCCGAGCCCAGGAGCGCCCCCGTGCCGAATCGTTTCCTCCGCCGCCTCACCGCCGTCGCCGCCACCTCCGTCCTCGCCGCCGGAGCCGTCACCGCGAGCACCGGCACCGCCCAGGCCGCACTGCCCACGCCGGTCTCCGCCGCCACCGCCCGCAGCTACCTGGGCCAGTTGACCGTCAAGGCCGAGAACCGCACCGGCTACAACCGCGACCTGTTCCCGCACTGGATCACCATCTCCGGCGCCTGCAACACCCGCGAGACGGTGCTCAAGCGGGACGGCTCCGGCGTGGTCACCGACGCCAACTGCGCGGCCACCTCGGGCAGCTGGTACTCCCCGTACGACGGCGCCACCTGGCACGCCGCCTCCGACCTGGACATCGACCACGTGGTGCCGCTCGCCGAAGCCTGGGACTCCGGCGCCTCCGCCTGGACCACCGCCCAGCGCCAGGCCTTCGCCAACGACCTCACCCGCCCGCAGCTGATAGCCGTCACCGACAGCGTCAACCAGGCCAAGGGCGACAAGGACCCGGCCGAGTGGCTGCCCTCCGTCACGAGCTACCGCTGCACCTACGTCCGCGCCTGGGTGCAGGTGAAGTACTACTACAACCTGTCCGTGGACAGCGCCGAGAAGACCGCGCTCACCAACGTCCTCAACGGCTGCTGAGCGCAGCGCCGTTCGGCCCCGGGCCGTCCGCGCGGGGGCTCCGTGCGGACGGTTTGGGGCATTTGCACCCGCGAATGACCGAAATGTCCGATCGGCGCGTCTTCGTCCTGGTCAACCCCCTTTTCCGGCATGCTTGCTGACGGAACAACGGACGGCGTGGCTGCGGGCGGAGGGCGGACGGATGGACAGGCGGAGCTTCCACCGGGCGGGGGTTGCGGCCGGCACCGGACTCTTCGCGGCCGCGGCGGGCGGCCGGGCGTACGCGGCACCCGCCTACCCGGGCCCCGCCTACCTGCTGCCCCCGCACGCCGAACCGGCCTACCTGGCCCCCGGCTACCCGGAGCCCGGCTACCCCGAGCCCGGTTACCCGGACCAGCCCTACCCGGCGTCCGCGTACGTCGTCCCGCCGCGCGCGGCCTCCTACGGCCCGGTGCTCTCCGACGGCCTGGCCGTGCCCTGGACGCTGATGCAGGTCGCCGCCGGGGACCTGACCGTCTGCTACGCCGAGTGCGGCCCGCCCGACGGCCCGGTGGTGGTCTGCCTGCACGGCTGGCCCTACGACATCCACAGCTACGCCGAGGTCGCCCCGCTGCTCGCGGCGCGCGGCTACCGCGTCCTGGTGCCCTACCTGCGCGGCCACGGCCGCACCCGCTTCCGCTCCGACCAGACCCCGCGCAACGCCCAACAGGCCGCCGTCGCCCGGGACCTGGTCGCCCTGCTGGACTCGCTCGGGATCAGCCGCGCCCTGCTGGCCGGCTTCGACTGGGGCGCCCGGACGGCCGCGATCGTCGCCGCGCTGCGCCCCGAGCGGGTCAAGGCGCTGGTGTCGGTCGGCGGTTACCTGATCACCGACGTCCACGCCCAGGCCGACCCGCTGGGCGCCGAGGCCGAGCACGCCTGGTGGTACCAGTACTACTTCAGCACCGAACGCGGCCGGCGCGCCCTGATCGACCGCCGGCTGCGCCGCGACCTGTGCCGGCTGGTCTGGCAGACGGTCTCGCCCACCTGGCGCTTCGAGGAGCGGGTGTTCGACCGCACCGCCACCGCCTTCGACAACCCCGACTACCCGGAGATCGTGGTCCACAACTACCGCTGGCGGCTCGGCCTGGCCGGCGGCGAACGCCGCTACGACGCCGACGAACGGCGCCTCGCCGACCGGCCGGTGATCACCGTGCCCACCGTCGTGCTCGACCCCGCCCTCGACCCGTTCACCCTCCCCGGCAACGGGCGCGCGTACCGCGACCGGTTCGCCGGCCCCTACCTGCACCGCACCGTCGACGGGGTCGGCCACAACCTGCCCCAGGAGGCGCCCGGCGAGTTCGTCCGGGCGGTGCTCGACGCCGACCGGCTGTGAGGGCGCGGTGCGGCCGGGGCCCGGCTCGGCCGCGCCGAGGTGAAGGGCTGACGAACAGTCAGGACGCCTACTGGACAAGCCATTACCGATGGGTAAGTCTCGGGTGACGTGACCGAATCCACCAGCACCACCGCGTCCGCCGCCGTGCCTGCCGCCGTCCCCGCCGCCGTGTCCGGCGGCCCCCGTCCGCCGCGCCGCCGGGTGATCCAGGCCGCCGCCCTCACCGCCGGCGCCCTCGCGCTGCCGCTCACCGCCGCCGCCGGCCGCGCCGACGCCGCCGACACCCCGCGCTTCCTGCACGGGGTGGCCTCCGGTGACCCGCTGCCCGACGGCGTCCTGCTGTGGACCCGCCTCACCCCCACCGCCGACGCGGCACCCGGCTCCGGACTGGGCCCCGACACCGCCGTGCACTGGCAGATCGCCACCGACCGCGACTTCACCGCCGTCGCCGCCGCCGGCACCGTCACCACCAGCGCCGCCACCGACCACACCGTCAAGGCCGACGTCCGCGGCCTGCGCCCCGACACCGCCTACTGGTACCGCTTCACCGCCGACGGCGCGACCTCCCCCGTCGGCCGCACCCGCACCACCCCCGCCGCCGACGCCGCCCTCGACCGGCTCCGCCTCGGCGTCGCCTCCTGCGCCAACTGGGAGGCCGGCTACTTCTCCGCCTACCGCCACCTCGCCGCCCGCGGCGACCTCGACGCCTTCCTGTTCCTCGGCGACTACATCTACGAGTACGCCACCGGCGCGTACGCCGCCCGCGGCACCGTGGTGCGCCCGCACGCCCCCGCCCACGAGATCCTCACCCTCGCCGACTACCGCACCCGGCACGGCCGCTACAAGACCGACACCGACCTGCAGGCCCTGCACGCCGCCGTCCCCACCATCGCCATCTGGGACGACCACGAGTTCGCCAACGACGCCTGGTCCGGCGGCGCCGAGAACCACACCCCCGGCACCGAGGGCGACTGGGCCGCCCGGGTCGCCGCCGCCAAACAGGCCTACTTCGAGTGGATGCCGGTCCGCCCCTCCGTCGCCGGCACCACCTACCGGCGGCTGCGCTACGGCAGGCTCGCCGACCTGCACCTGCTCGACCTGCGCTCCTTCCGCTCGCAGCAGGCGTCGATCGGCGACGGTGCGGTCGACTCCGCCGACCGCACCATCACCGGCCGGGCCCAACTCGACTGGCTCAAGGCCGGACTGGCCGCCTCCGACACCACCTGGCGGCTGGTCGGCAACGAGGTGATGATCTCCCCGGTGGCGTTCCTCGCCGTCCCCGACTACCTGCTGCGCCCGCTCGCCCAGCTGTTCGGCCTGCCCGGCGAGGGCCTCGCCGTCAACGCCGACCAGTGGGACGGCTACACCCACGACCGGCGCGAACTGCTCGGCCACCTCAGGGACCACCGGATCACCAACACCGTCTTCCTCACCGGCGACATCCACTCCGCCTGGGCCTGCGACGTCCCCTTCGAAGCCGCCACCTACCCCGCCTCCGGCAGCGCCGCCACCGAGTTCGTGGTCACCTCGGTCACCAGCGACAACATCGACGACATCCTCAAGGTCGCCCCCGGCACGCTCTCCCTGGTCGCCGCAGCCGCCCTCCAGGCCGCCAACCGGCACGTCAAGTGGACCGACCTCGACTCGCACGGCTACGGCGTCCTCGACATCACCGCCGACCGCGCCCAGATGGACTACTACGTGCTCTCCGACCGCACCAGGCCCGACGCCACCAGCCGCTGGGCCCGCTCCTACCGGACGGAGAGCGGCACCCAGCAGATCGAACGGGCCTACGCGCCCGTCTCCTGACCCCGCGTCGAGGACCGGCGGGCCCGGCCGCACTCCGCGGCACCGGGCCCGCCGGAAAACCCTTTGCCCCCGAACCGCGCCCCGGCGGATACTCCCCGCACCGGAAGGAGCGCTGTTTGGAAATCCTCGCCTGCGCGCACTGCGGGGGCACCCTCACCCGGCCCCTCACCCGGGTCAGGTTCCCGCCGTACGCCCACTACCCGGTGGGCAACGGCCACCCGATGCCCGTCCTGATGGACGCCGGGACGTACGCCGTCGATCCCGCCCCCGACCCCGGCCCCGCCGGCTGGCTGCTGCTCGCCCCCGGCGACGCCACCGGCACCGTGCTCGTCCGCGAACGCGCCGTCATCGCCTGCTGCGGCATCACCGGTGACAACCTGTCCTGCGCCGCCTGCCTGCGCCCGGTCGGCAGCCGCGACGACGAGTGCTCGTTCTGGCAGGCCGTCTGGCTCGACCCAGGCGCGGTGCGCGCCGTCCCCGCCGGGCCCGACCGGCCGCCCGCCGGGTGGGCCGAACTCGTCCACGACCGCTCCGGGCCGCTGCCGGTCAGCGAGTGGGGCCGCTGGGACGAACGGTGCGAGCAGGAGACCACCCTGGCGCTCGCGCACCTGATCGCGGCCGCCGACGGCCACCCCGTCCGGATCGAGCACGGGCACGCCGCCGAACTCCTCGGCCCGCAACTCGCCCGCCACCTGCGCACCGCCACCGGCCCCGCCAAACGCTGCACCCTGCACGGCCCCGACCTGCCGCCCACCGGCCTCCGCCCCGACCTCGCCCTCGTCCCGCTGCACCCGCACACCGGCGAGGTCTGGCCCGCGCCGCCCGGCGCCCGCGCCGTCCCGTTGCACGTCGAGGTCTGGCGCCACCTCGCCTTCCACGACGACCGGCCCGCCGTCCGGATCGGCCACCGGCTCCGCGCCGAACTGGCCCGCGACGACCCGCAACCGCCCTCCCGCGGCTACTGGCTGTGGACCGACACCCGGCTGCTCCACGACACCCTGGCCCGACTGCCCGCCGTCCGCGGACCCGCCTTCCGCGCCACGCCCGACGCGCTCTCGCGCGACTCCGGGTACTGAGACGACGACGGCGACCACCCGGCCCGCCGTCGCCGTGCTCCCCGACCGGGCCAGCCCGGCCAGGCCGACCGGCTCCGGCGGCACGTCCAGCAGGGCGTCGTGGTCCTGCGGTGCGGTCGGCCCGGGCGCGGTGGGGTCGGCAGGCGGGCGCGGGGGACGGGCGGCAGCCGTCGGGGGCGGCCCCGGCACGTCGGGCGTTCCGCGGTGTCACGGAACAGGGGGCGGATCGGCCGGCACTACAGGCGCACCGGGGCGGGGCCGCGCCGGACGGTCCGGCGGATAGGGTCGCAGGCACACCGGTGGTCCGCCCTCCGAGAACTCCCGTGCCGCGTGCGGCCGGAGAAAGGCTCCCCCTGACCGTGCCCAGCACCTCGCACCCCCTGCTGGCGTACCTGCTGGCCGCCGCCGAGGGCCGCTTCCCGCCCGCGGACGGGCGGGTGACGGTGCTGCCGCCGCTGCCCGGTGGCCTCGAGTGCTCGGTCGCCTTCACCGGGCACGCCGTCCTGGCCACCGCGCTCGACGCCCGCCGGGTCGCCGCCGCCGGTGCGGACGGCTACGGCGGATCGCTCGCCCCCGGCTTCCTGCTGCACCTGGCCGGACCCGGCGGCTGGATCGGCGTCACCGACGCCACGCTCACCGCCCGCGCCACCGGCGGCCCGCCCCGGCTCGCCACCCTGCACGGCCTCGACGACCACCCGCGGGTCCGCTTCGCCCGCGACCTGCGCACCGACGTCACCGTGCACGGCGACGAACGCGGACTGGTCACGCTCGCCACCGGACTGGCCGGGCGCCGCGAACTCGGCATCGAACTGCACGACACCCGCGACGGCGGCCGCGGCCACGGCCGCTCCCTGCTGCGCGACGCCCTGACCCTGCTCCCCGCCGGCACCCCCCTCTTCGCCGCCGTCGCCCCCGGCAACGCCCGCTCCCTGCGCGCCTTCCTGGCCGGCGGCTTCACCCCCGTGGGCAGCGAAGTCCTGCTGCGCCCCGCTCAGGCCAGGTCGTCGGGGCCGGGCACGCCGCTGTAGGCCGGGGCGAACAGCACCAGGGCGACCAAGTCCTCGGTGATGTCGTGGAAGCGGTGCTCCTCCCGGGCCGGGACGAACAGCGAGCTGCCCGGGCTGACGTCCACGGTGCGGCCGCCGGAGGTGAAGCGGGCCCGGCCCCGGGTGACCACGTAGACCTCGTCCTGGAGGTGCGGCGACTGGTCGTCGGTGGAGCCGGCCGGCAGCGAGTAGGTGCCGAAGCTCAGCGCGGGCACGCTCAGGTGTTCCGCGTAGTCGGGCGAACCGTCCGGGGCGGGGCGGAAGTGCCCGCTGTCGATGATCTCCATGGTGGCCGATCCTCGCACGACCGGACGGGCCCGGGGGAGAGGGCGTCGGGACCACCCGGCCGTCGGGGCCCGCCCGTTGGGTGCCGGGGGGATCGACGGGGGCGACGGGGGCGACGGGGAGGGGGACCCCGGCCGGGTGGGGGGCCGGCCGGGGGGAGTGGGGCGCGGTCAGGGGAGGCTGACGGCGGTGATCCGGGCGTGCGGGAAGCTGCCTCGTTCCAGGGCGTCGACCGCGGCGGAGGCGAAGTCGCCGGTGGTGATCCGGCTGGTGCCCGCCGCGTCCGTCAGCGGTGTGTCGGTGGCGGCCACCCGGTAGCGGCCCGTCCGGGCGCCCGGGACGAGGTGGACCGGGGGCGGGCTGAAGTACGTCCACTCCACCGGGGTGTCGGCGGCGCGCAGCAGGTCGAGCGCGGCCGTCTGGTCCCGGGCGGTCTCCAGGTACTGGGCGGGGAAGTCCGGGGAGTCGACGAAGCGTCGGCCCGGCGCGTACTCCAGGCTGCCGCCGCCGCCCACGAACAGCAGCCGCGGCACCCCCGCCTCGGGGAGCGCGGCCAGCAGCGCCCCGGCCGCGCGCGGCACCAGGCCGTCCGGCCCCTTGAGCGCGGCGACCACCGCGTCGTGCCCGGCCAGCACGGCGGCCAGCGCGGCCTCGTCCGCCGCGTCCGCGTCCGCCCGGCCGAGCGGGGTGACGTGGTGGCCGCGGCGCTCGGCCTCGCGGGCCACCTCGCCGCCAAGGTGCCCGCTCGCGCCGAGCACGGCCACCCGCAGCGGGCGGGGCTCGGCCAGCCCGTCCAGGAAACCGGCGATCAGCGGGGCGATCTCGGGCGCGCACTCCTCCAGGGCGAAGTGGCCGGTGTCGAACAGGTGCACCTCGGCATCCGGTACGTCCCGCCGGTAGGCCGCGGCCCCGGCCGGGAGGAAGAAGGCGTCGTTGCGCCCCCAGAGCACCAGCGTCGGCGGCCGGTGCTCGCGCAGCCAGCGCTGCCAGCGCGGGTACAGCCCGAGGTTGGAGTGGTAGTCCAGGGCCAGCGCCGTCTGCGCGGCCCGGCGGCCCGGCGCGTCCAGGAAGTGCTGGTCCAGCGTCCACCCGTCCGGGTCGATCAGGGCCGGGTCGGCGGCGCCGCCCTCGTACTGACCGCGCGTCACCTCCAGGGTGAACAGCGGCTGGACGGCCTCGGCGGCGCCCGGCTCGCCGGTGCGGTGCGCGACGGCGCCGAGCGCCAGCTCCGACAGGCCCTCCCGGTAGGCGTTGGCGTTCTGCACCACCAGGCCGGCGATCAGCTCCGGGCGGCGGGTGGCCAGCCGGAAGCCCACCGGGCCGCCGAAGTCGAAGGCGTACAGCGCGAAGCGCTCCAGACCGAGCGCGTCCACGAAGCCCTCCAGCACTTCGGACAGCGCGTCGAAGGAGTACGCGAAGGACGCCGGGGCCTCGGTGTGCCCGAAGCCCGGGTAGTCCGGCGCGATCAGCCGGAACCGCGGACCGAGGGCGTCGAACAGGCGGCGGAACTGGTGCGAGGCGGACGGGAAGCCGTGCAGCAGTAACAGGACCGGGGCGGTCTCCGGCCCGGCGGCGCGGTAGAAGACGCGGACGCCGCCGACGTCCACGAAACGGTGCTCCACGCGGGGCAGGGGCATGCGGGACCCTCCAGGGGACGAAGCAAACGCAGGTGCTGCTGCATTAGGCTCGATCCTGGCGGACCCCCCGCCACTAACGCAAGGGAATTTTCATTTGGCAACCGAGGACTTCGACCCCGCACCGGAACGGGACGCCGGCGGGGCCCCCGCGCCGGGCACCCGCCGCCCGGGCGGCCGCACCGCCCGGACCAGGACCTCCGTCCTGGAGGCCGCCCTCGCCGAACTCGTCGAGCACGGCTACGCCGACACCCGGATCGACCGGATCGCCGGCCGCGCCGGAGTCGCCGCCACCACCGTCTACCGGCGCTGGGGCAGCCTGGAGAACATCGTGGTCGACCTCGCCGACCACCTCGCCGTGTCCATCACCCTGGGCTCGGGAGCCAGCCTGGAGGGCGACCTGCGGACGGTCGCCCGCGCCGTCGTCGCCCTGCACGCGGACCCGGCCCACCGGGCCTGGCTGCGCGCCATGGTCTCCGCGGCGGCGGCCTCCCCGAAGGCCCAGCGGATGCTGTCCGAGGTGCTGGACAGGCGCCGCGAGACCACCGCCGCGGCGGTCACCGAGGCGATCGCCCGCGGTGAGGTCCCGCCCGGCACCGACGGCCACGAGGTGATCCGGGCCACCGTCGCCCCGCTCTACCTGCGGATGTACATCACCGCGGAGCCGGTGGGCGACGCGGAGGCCGACCGGGCGGCGGCGGCCGCGGCGCTGGCGGCCAGGGCGGGGCTGTACGTGGTGGAGCGGGAGCCGGGCGGTGGCGCGGAGGACGGCCCGGTGCGCTGACGCGGAGGGCCCGGCCCCGGAGCGCCGAGTCTCGGGGGGCGAGTGGCGAGGGGGCGTCGGGCGGGAGGGCCCGGGCGCGGGGTCAGTTGACGTGGCTGAAGGTCGGGGGCACCGGGAGGGTGGTCCAGCGGCCGGCGGGCCAGACCAGGACGCGGGCGCGGCCGATGACGTCGTCCAGCGGGACGAAACCGCCCGCCGGGTTGTGGAGCTGCTGGTAGCGGGAGTCGCGGGAGTCGTTGCGGTGGTCGCCCATCACCCACAGGAAGCCCTTCGGGACCTTGACCGTGCCGACCGGGAAGTCGTCGCAGGGGGTGGAGCCGGGGAAGAGGTAGGGCTCGTCCAGGGCGGTGCCGTTGACCTTCAGCGGCTGGCCCGCGTTGCACTCGACGGTGTCGCCGCCGACCGCGATGACCCGCTTGATCAGGTCCTTCTCGTCCGCGGCGGGCATCAGCCCGAGGTGGCTCAGCAGGCTCTGCACGACGTTGCCGGAGCCGGTCTCCTCGGTCAGCCAGCCGCCCGGGTCCTTGAAGACGACGACCTCGCCCCGGTGCGGCTGCTCGCCCAGCCAGGGGCTGAACTTGTCGACGGCCACCCGGTCGTCCTTCTGCAGGGTGCCCATCATCGAGCCGGACGGGATGACGAAGACCTGCACCAGGAAGGTCTTGATCACCAGGGACAGCAGCAGCGCCGAGGCCACGCAGCCCAGGACGGTGCGGGTGCGGGAGCGGCCCAGCACCCGGCGCAGCAGGGGCCGCGCCCGCCGGCCCGCCCGGCGCCGTCGGCGGAGCCGCCGGCCGGCCGGTCGTCCGGCGTTCCGGCGGGCGGGAGCGGGGACTCCGGGGCGGGCTCGGAGCCGGGTTCGGTGGCTGCGGTGTTCACGGTGGCTCCCGCTCGGGGCGGTCGGGCCGCGCCGCCGGGAGGCGGGTGGCGGCATCGGGTGGGGGAGTCCGGCGACGCGGCGTCCGGCTACGCGGCGTCCGGGGTGCGGCGTCCGAGGGGCTCAGTCCCGGCGGACCGGCGCCGGGGCGATCCGCCGCACCGGCAGCAGCGGCACCGGCAGCAGCGGCACCGGCAGCGCGCGCGGCGGCCCGTGGCGCGGTCCGACCCGCTCGGACCGCGGCAGTGCGTCGTGCTGCGGCACCTGCGACCTCCCCCCGGTAGCCGGCCGGGCCACCCTCCCCCGGACGGCGGCCATCGTACGTGCACCGTGCGTGTGCGCGGCGTAAGGGCGGGCCGGGCGTGCGGGAGCGGGAACGCAGGTGTGCCGCGACCCGTCCCCCAACCGGTCGCGGCACACCCGTCGTGCTGGTTACTGGCTCACTGCCCGACGGCTGTCCTGCCGTCGTCGTTCACGTGCTCCCGGTGGCTACAGGCGCTGCCACAGGGCGGGGACGACGTCCGGCGTCCAGGTGCTCTGCGAGGTGTGGGCCTGCAGGCACCGGTAGCTGACGCCGTTGTAGGTGACGGTGTCGCCCACCTTGTAGGACACGCCGGCGGCCCAGGTGCCGCCGCCGTCACCGCCGCCGCCGTTCACGACCAGGGTGTAGCTGCTGGTGTGGGTGGCGGAGGCGCCGGTGCCGGTGACCGTGACGGTGTAGGTGCCGGCCGGGGTGGAGGCGGAGGTGGAGACCGTCATGGTCGCGCTGCCGCCGCTGGTGACGGAGGACGGGCTGAACGAGACGGTGGCGCCGGACGGGGTGCCGCTCGCGGTCAGCGACACGCTCTGCGCGCTGCCGGAGCTGGTGGCGGTGGAGACCGTGGCACTGGCCGCGGAGCCCGCCTGGACGGTGCCGGTGGACGGGTTCACCCCGAGGGTGAAGTCGTTGTCCGGGGTGGTGGTGCCGCCGACCGAGGTCTTCCAGATCACGTACGCCACACCGTCCGCGTTCCGGTTCAGCACCGTCGCGTTGACGTTGGACGTGGTGTCGCACGCGGAGTGGTAGCAGGAGTCGTACGACGCGCCCGCGGTGCCGCCCCACTTGCCCGCCTGCGCGGAGGACTTGGTGGCGCTGGCGCCCGCGGCGTAGCCGGAGGTCGGGATGCCGCCCTGCTGGAAGGAGTAGTCGTCGGAACGGCCCTGGCCCTCGACGTTCTCCTCCGGCTGGAGGTTCAGCGAGTCCCAGTACGCCTTGAGCGGCGCGGCCGTGGCCGAGTTGACGTTGTTGATGAAGTAGCCGGCGTTGGTGGAGCCGACCATGTCGAAGTTGTAGTAGCCCTTGATCGCCGAGCGCTGGGACGAGGAGAGCTGGCCCACGTAGTACTGCGAACCCTGGAGGCCCTGCTCCTCACCGGCCCACCAGGCGAACCGGACGTGCTTGGTCATGGTCGGGTTCTGCTGCGCCAGGACGAGCGCGTTCTCCAGCAGGACGGCCGAGCCGGAGCCGTTGTCGTTGATGCCCGGGCCGGCCGCGACCGAGTCCAGGTGCGCGCCGAACATGGTGACCTGGTCCGACGGGCCGCCCGGCCAGTCGGCGATCAGGTTGTTGGAGGTGTAGGTGCACGAGGTGCAGGTCTGCTCGGTGACGGTGTAGCCCGCCGCCTGCAGCTTGCCCTTCACGTACGCCAGCGACTGGGTGTAACCGGCGCTGCCCGCCCGGCGGTTGCCGCCGTTCTGCTGGGCCACGGTGTACAGCTGGCTCAGGTGCGCCTGCACGTTGGCCACGTTGATGTCCGGGGCCGAGCCGCCGGGGTTGCCCCCGCCGTTCACCGTCAGCTGGTACTGCGCGGTGTGGGTGGCCGGGCCGGAGCCGGTCACCGTCAGGGTGTAGGTGCCCGCCGGGGTGTTCGCGCCGACGTTGACGCTCAGGGTCGCCGAGCCGCCGGACTGCACGGTGGACGGCGAGACCGACGCGGTGGTTCCGGACGGGGCGCCGGTCACCGACAGCGAGACGTTCGCCGCCGAGCCCGCGGTGACGGCGGTGGAGACCGTCGCGCTGGTCGAGCTGCCCGGCTGCACGGTGCCCGAGGACGGGCTCAGCGCCAGCGAGTAGTCGCTCGGGTTCCCGGTGCAGGTCGGGTCGCCGGCCTGGGCCGGAACGCTGATCGCGTCCCAGGCGGCCTTGGTGCGGTTGAAGAAGTTGCAGGTCGAGTCGAGGTTCTTGGCCGCGGTCAGGGTCGCGGTCCGGTACTTCTTGTACGTCATGCCGCTGGTCTTGAGCAGCATGCCGCCGTAGAAGACCCGGCCCGCGTCCCGGATGCCGATGCCGGTGACGGACGAGGAGTTGCAGGTCGGGCTGGTCGGCTTGCCGCCGCCCGGGTTGGAGCCCTCGGCCAGCAGGTAGAACCAGTGGTTCAGCGGGCCGGCCGCCGCGTGCTCCTCCGTGTTGGGGATCGAGGAGGAGTAGCAGTTCGGGTTGCCGGAGACCTGCGAGGGGTTGTACATCACCCGGATCGGACCGGAGCCGACCAGGTTGATCATCTCGCCGACGGTGTAGTCCGGGCTGTCGTACGGGGCCGGCTCGTTGGCGTACGCCTCGGTCAGCGCGCCCATGATGTCGCCGGTCGCCTCGCCCAGGCCCGACTCGTTGTTGGCGCCGCCCGGCGTGTACTGGTCCAGGCCGTGGCCGAACTCGTGGCCCACCACGTCGATCGAGGCGATCCACTCGTTGGACTGGCTGTGGCCGATCGAGACGGTCGAACCGTCCCAGTACGCGTTGACGTCGTTCAGGCCGACCTTGACCGGCCAGCTGCCGCCGTTGCCGTTGTGGCCGTTGCGCCCCAGCCAGTCCCGGAGCATGTCCCACTCCTTCTGCGCCGCGAACATCGCGTCGGCGCAGCCCGTCTCCTTGGAGGTGGCGGCGCCGGTGCCCCAGGAGTCGGTGGACTTGGTGAAGACCTGACCGGTCGAGTAGTCCGAACACTGCAGGCCCGGACGGGTGGAGTCGCGCAGCGTGTACGAGCCCGCCGAGCCGCTGGTGTTGATGGTCAGGCCCGCCGGGCCGTTCCACTTGCTGTTGATGGTGCCGGCCTTGACGTCGTCGTAGCTGTCGGCCACCTCACCGGTGACCGCGTCCACGAACACGTGCAGGTGGCTGGGCCGGTTCTCGGTCGAACCGGTCAGCACCGACTCCCAGGCCAGCCGGGAGGTGCCGTCCTTGACCCGCACCACCAGGCGCGGTGCCTCGGCCGAGTCGACCTTCGCCAGCTTCGCGCGCGCCGCCCGCTCCGCCGCCGCCGCGCTCACCTTCGCCCTGGTCGGCACGCCCACCGGGCCGGTCGCGGCGTTCTGCACGCCGCGGACCTTGCCCTGGCCGTCGGCGAGCACCACGGCGTCGCCGCCGACCACCGGCAGGCCCTTGTAGCTGCGCTCGTACGAGACCGAGTACAGGCCGTTCAGGAACTGGGTGACGTTCCGGCGCTCGTAGCTCTCGTCCGGGCCCTTGGCCAGCGCGTCCAGACCGGCCGAAGCCGCCAGGTCGGCGGCGGAGACGGCGGCGGCCAGCGGGGTCGGTGCCAGTGGGGCGGGCGGAGGCGCGGCGTTCGCCTGTCCGGCGAAACCACCGAGCATGCCTCCCAGCACGGCCAGGGTGGTGCCGGCGGTCAGCAATCTGCGTTTCATCAGAGCTCCTCAGCTCTTCGGGTGTGGGGGTGCCCGGAACCCTCACACCGCCGCCATGGCTCGGTCAACGGACCTGACAATCCCCGGCACGGGATGGCAAGTTCCGTCAAAGTCATTGATCTAGAAGGGAATTGGCACCGCGTCAGCAAGGGGTGCGAACCGGTCCGCGCAGGGCGCGGACAAGGGCCGGAGCAAGGGAGATGGCAAAGAAGAGGTACAGACCACGCCATGTACGCGCCCCGGTCCGGCCCGGTACCTTCTCGGTACAGGAGCACAACCGGAAGCGGGGGAGGTGTCGGCGGATGCTCGGGGCACCCAACCCGGTCGAACTGCCGGACGGCGGAAGCTGGCAGGAATTCGGCGCGCTCCTGCGCCACTGGCGCCGCCACGCCGGCTGGACCCAGGCCCAGCTCGGCACCGCCGTCGGCTACGACCACACCGCCGTCAGCCGCCTCGAACACGGCGCCCGCCGCGCCACCCCCCGTCTGGTCCGGCAGATCGACGAACTCCTCGGCAGCGGCGGCGAACTCACCCGCAGCTACGACCGCGCCGAGAGCGCCGAGGGCGGCCGCCCCGCCCTCCCCCCGCACCTGCTGCGCCCCCCGCTGCCCCCCGGCACCGGGCCCGTCCCCGCCGCCGCCCCCGCCGACGACTGCCCCGCCAGCCTCCCCGACCACGACGTCCAGTGCCCGCTGCACGGCGCCACCGGCTGCCAGCCCCCGCCGCCCGCCACCGCCGTCGCCCTGCACGCCGCGTTCTGCACCGACCCCGCGGCCCCGCTCGACACCGACACCGTGCACGCCCTCGCCGCCGTCCTCGGCGCCCAACTCCACAGTGCCGACCGGGCCCTGGGCGAACGCGGACCCGGCAGCGTGATCGAGGGCACCCTGCGCGCCGTCGTCGCTCGGCTCGCCGACGCACCCGTCCGCCACCGCCGCGTCCTGGCCCGGCTCGCCGCCGAGTACGCCCACGCCGCGGGCAGCCTGCGCCTGCACGGCGGCCGCCCCGCCACCGCGATGGCCTGCTTCGACCGGGCCCTCGGCTGGGCCGCCCTCGCCGACGACCCCACCACCCAGGCCGCCGCCCTCAGCGACATGGCCGTCCTCGGCCTCCTCGACGACGACCCCGCCTCGGCCGGCGACTACGCCCGCGAGATCCGCCGCGCCGCGCCCGGCCGCCACTGGGCCGACGCCCTCGCCACCCTCGGCGAAGCCCGCGCCACCGCCCTCGCCGGGGACATCCGCGCCACCGTCCGCCACATCGGCCGCGCCCGCCAGCACCTCGACCGCCCCGACCACACCCTCCCCGAGACCGAGGCCCACGTCCCCTGGCTGGCCCCCGCGGCGCTCCGCCTCCGGGTCGAGTCCGGCTCCTCCGCCGCCCTGCGCGACCTGGCTGCCGCCACCGCCGACCCCCGGCTCGCCCAACGCGCCCTGACCGCCGCCACCGCCGCCCTCGACCTCCTCGACGAAGGCCGGCTCCCGGTCGCCCGCGCCATGCTCACCGTCCGCATCGCCGACTGCCACCTCTGCACCGACGACCCGCACACCGCCATCGCCACCCTCGCCCCCGTCCTCGACACCGACGGCACCCCGCTCCCGGCCCTGGTCCGCCACGAACTGCGGGGCGTGCGGGGGCGGTTGGCAGCGGGTGCGGGTCGGTGGGGGGTGGGGGCGGCGGAGGCGGTGGCGCGGTTGGGGGCGGTGGTGTGAGGGGGCGCTGCGTGGTGAGGGGTGGGGTGTGAGGGGGCGCTGCGCGGTGAGGGGTGGGGTGTGAGGGGGGTCGCGCCTCGAACTGCGGGGTGTGCGGGGGCTGGTGCGGGTTGGCGGTGGTGGGGGCGTTGGGAATTCGGGTGCGGCGGGTGGGGGGCACGGCGCAGACTCGGGGGGTGGACATCGACCAGGACGCGGTGGCAGCCGCTTTCGGGCTGGGGCGGCCGCTCGGGCCGTGGCGGAGGCTCGACAACGGGGGTGCGCCGACCGACGGCCTGCTGCTGGAGACCTCGCGGGGGCGCTGGACGGTGCGGACCGGTCGGCTGCGGAGCGAGTGGCACCGGGAACAGGCCCACCGGGTGCACCGCCTCCAGCGGGCCGCGCTGGCGGCGGGCGTCGCGATGCCGCGCCCCGTCGAACCGCCCGCCCCCGCCCTCGGCTACTGGCACCACCCCGGCGGCGACACCCTGGTCAAGGTGAACGGGTGGCTGGACGGGCACGACCTGCGGCGCCCCGGCGCGGACCTCGCCGGGGCCGCCGACTGGACGGGCCGCACCCTGGCCCGGATCGCCGCGCTGGACACCGGCGGCGAGCAGCCGCCCCCGCCGCACCCCGTGGCGCAGTGGCGGGAGTGGGTGGCCGAGGCCGAGGCGGGCGGCCTCCCGGTGGCCGGCCCGGCCCGCGCGCTGCTCCCGGCCGTCGCCGAGGCCGTCGCCCTGGTGCGGGACGCGCAGTCGGGCGCCCCCGCCGCCGTCCTGGTGCACGGTGACACCTCGCGGGCCAACGTGCTGCGCACGCCCGGTGGGTGCACGCCCGGCGGGTACGCGTTGATCGACTGGGAGAGCGTCCAGCCGGAGGTCCCCTGGTGGGAGGCGGTGAGCGTGGCCTTCCGGTTCGCCACCCCCTTCAACGGCGCCGCCGTCGACCCGGACCCCCGGGTGGTCCGCCCGCTGCTCGCCGCCTACCTGGACGCGGGCGGCCCGGGCGTCCCCGCCGACGCCTCGGCCTTCGCGGGCCTGCTGCGCAGCCAGCTGTCCACCGCCGCCTGGTGCCTGTGGCTGGCCCTGGGCCACCGCGAGGCGGACGCCGCGCAACGGGCCTTCGGGCTGCGGATCGTCACCGACACCGCCCGCGAACTGCCGCTCGTCCTGGGCGGGTTGACGGGCTGGGCGGCGCTGCTGCGCTGAGCCGCGCCCGCCCGGCGCCCGAGGGCCGGGGCCGCTGTCGCCGGGGCCCGGTGGATGTGGCAGCATCCCGCCATGTCTCTGACGACCTGGAGCCACGAGGGCGACCTGTACTGCTCGCTGTTCACCGAGACGGGCGTGGACGGCAACCGGATCGGCCACTTCGAACTCAGCGAGGCCCGCCTGGTCCCGAGCGGGACCCCGTCCGTCCCGGACTCGCCGGCCCCGGGGCCGACGGCCGTGACGGTGGTCGTCCAGGACCTGCGGGAAGCACTGCCCACGGCCTTCTTCAGCGACGGGCACACCGTGCCGTTCGCCGTGCTGCAACGCTTCGTGGCGATGGTCGCGGCCCGGCTGGAGGGCGCGGCGGGGTAGCCGGGCCACGCCATTACCCTTCCTTGGGGAAGGACATATGATCTCCTGGTCAAGTCGGTCCCGCTCCGAGCGGGCTGACGATTCGTGCGCCCGTCCGGGCCGGGCCGGGCCCGGGCGGGGAGACACCCGACGACGGGGGAGTGGCCATGGCGGCAGGACGGGACGACGACCTCGACGGTCCGGAGATCACCGACGACGAACTGCTCGACGTCGCGGACAACCCGGCGCAGGCCGCCGAACTGCACCGCGCCCTGCGGACGCTGGCCAAGAACGACAAGGTCGGCCCGGAGCTCCAGCAGATGGCCCGGGAGGTGCTCAGCGGGCGGATCGGCATGAAGGACGTGATCGAGTCCGACCGCTACCTCTCCGCGATCGGCGCCCGCCTGGGCGAGATGCGCACCGCCGCGGAGAACCTCTCCCCCGAGGAGCGCGCGGCCTCCGACAAGCGGGCCGTGAAGCTGCGCGAGCAGTACGAGGCCGAGCACGGCCCGATCGAGGACGAGGACGACGAGCCGGACCGCCCGTACGGCGACCGCCGCTGACCTGCGGGGCGTCCTGCGCTCCCGCACTCCTGCACCCCCGTACTCCCGCGCCCGACGGGGCGCCGGGGGAGCGGCGTCCACGGGCCACCGATATTCGGACGACATCCGACTGCGGCGTTGTTAGGGTGCCCGCCATGGCAGTGCTCAGACAATTCCAGGTCACCTTCGACTGCGCCGACCCCGCCCGGGTGGCCCGCTTCTGGTGCGAGGTGCTCGGCTACGAGTCCAATCCCCCCAAGGGCTTCGCCGGTTGGGAGGAGTACCAGGCCTCCTGCCCGCCCGAGGAGCGCGGCTCCTGGTCGGCCTGCACCGACCCCACCGGCGTCGGCCCCCGGCTGTACTTCCAGCGCGTTCCCGAGGGCAAGACCGTCAAGAACCGCGTCCACCTCGACGTCCGGGTCGGCACCGGCCTGCTCGGCGAGGAGCGCCTGGCCGCCCTCGAAGCCGAGTGCGCCCGCCTGCTGCCGCTCGGCGCCGTCCGGGTCCGGCTGCTGTACGACGGCGGTGACGACTCGTGCATCGTCATGCAGGACGTCGAGGGCAACGAGTTCTGCGTCGACTGACGCCGCCCCGGCCCGACCCGGCCGCCAGGTCGGCCGTCCGGGGCCGCGGGGCTGGCGGCCACTGCGGTACACCTCCGACACCGGCTCCCGGCAAGGGAGTTGACGCCGCGACGGGGTTCCGGCGGTCCTGATCCGGGCAGGGTGCTCCCGTGCTCTTCTTCGACGTGCTGGCCGTGGTGTGGCTCGTGCTCGCGGGGTTCCTCGTCCTGCTCGGCTGCGCCACGGCGGTGTACGTGTTCCGGCTGCACCGGTGGGAACGGCGGGCGCTGCGCAAGGGCAGCCGCGTCCCGGCGCGCTGCGTCGAGGTCCAGCGGGAGCCGCTGCGGTACTCCAAGCCCCACCCGAAGAACCACCACCCGCCGGCGCCGAAGTTCCTCCTCGAGTACGCGGGCCCCGACGGCGCCCCGCAGCGGTTCAGGACCACGCGCCTCCCCGAAGAGACCGCGGTGGGCGACGAGTTGACCGTCGCCTACCACCCGGAGCGCCCCGAGGTGGGCGTGCTGGTGGCCGGGCGGAAGCGGACGGCACTCACCGACACCGCGCGGGTCCTGGGCGGCTTCCTGCTGTTCCTGCTGGTGGCGGCGGCGATCGCCGCCGCGGGCGCGGCGTTCCTGCACGGCCTCGGCGAGGAGATCGCCCACGGCGAGCCCACCTGGGCGGAGTTCTGACGTCACCCGGCTGCCACGATGTGAGGCGGATCGTCCCGCAGGTCGGATGGTGGGCAGGGCCGGGGCACGCGGGGGCGGAACGAACGACGGGCAGGGGCGGCGATGCCGAAGACGGTCATCCACGTGTTCCACGAAGACGACGACCCGCTCACCACCGGCACCCGGGTGGTGTCGGCGGAACGCGGCTGCGAGGTCGAGGTGTTCTGCTTCGGCCCGCCCCAGCGCCGCCTCGGCGACCAGGGCGCGACCGGGACGAGTTCGTGCGCTTCGCGATCGAGGGCGCCACGGTCATCACGTTCTGAGCCCACCGGCCCACGCCGATGCGGACGGCGGCGCGGGGTGGGGCGGGACGGGGTGACAGGTCGGAGCCCGGGCCGCGGGGGAAAGAATTCGCACGGTCGTGCTTAAATATCGGGTAGGCTCGGCGGTATGACGGACACTCAGGTGGTGCACCCTCCGGTCGTGGACATTCGAGCGCTCGACGCGCGGGCACTGGAGGCCGCGCGGTCCTTCGTCGAGCTGGTCGACGTCACCGTGCTCGACCGGCCTACTCCCTGCGGGGCCTGGACGTTGGGGCGGTTGCTCGCGCACATGACCGGGCAGAACCACGGCTTCGCGGCTGCCGCCCGGGGTGGGGGTCGCGAGCTCGCGGAGTGGGCGGACCGCCCGGTCGGGGACGATCCGGCCGGGGTGTTCGCCGCCTCGGCGGCCGAGGTCACCGCGGCCTTCGCCGAGCAGGGCGTCCTGGAGCGCGGCTTCTGGCTGCCCGAGGTCCGCGACGGCGGTCCGTTCCCCGCGGCGCAGGCGATCTCCTTCCACTTCCTGGACTACCTCGTCCACGGCTGGGACGTCGCCGTCTCGATCGGCCATCGGCCTGACTTCGACGCCGACCTGGTGGCCGCCGCCCTGCCGGTCGCCGCCCTCGTCCCCGCCGGGCCCGCCCGGGAACTCCCCGGCGCCGCCTTCGGCCCCGTCCTGGCGGACCCGCCCGGGGCCGACCCGTGGGAGCGGTTGCTGCGCCTGCTCGGCCGCGACCCGCACTGGGCCGCCCCGTCGGCCTGAGCACCGGCGGGGCGGGCGGTCAGGAGAACCGCGTCCGGGCAGCGGTAGGCGTCGATCCGCCGGGGCCCCGTCCGGCGGCCGGTGCTCGACCGCCCCCGGAATCCACCGAGTGTCGCCGTGGCTGTCCCCACCGCCGTCCTCGATGAAGTCCTGGTTGAGCCCGGTGTGCCCGCGGTGGGTGCGCCGGATCGGGGTTGGACGGGGATTCGGGGTGCAGGTCGTTCCCGGAGTCGTGCGGGCGGGATTCTGATGGTCCGTCAGATTGGTTGGCTGGAGCGGCACTTGAGCCCGGAGCCCGGCCCGGGCGTCACGGTAGCCAGTGCACCGCGGTGGCCCGGCGGAGGTGGACCAGTACGTCGAAGGCGGCGGCCAGGGAGGCCACGGCCAGGTGCTCGACGGCGTCGCGTTCCGGGGTGTAGACGCCGCTGATCACGCGGGCCTTCGCCGGTCCGTCCCACCGGTGGCGGACGTCCGGCGCGCGTAGGTCCAGCCAGCGGGCGGCCGGGGCCCCCGCGCCGAGCCTCGCGTCGACCAGGTCCGCGCCCGGGGCCGGGACGGTGACCACTCCGAGGTCGCCGTGGTGGAAGCCGACCGCCGCCGAGACGTACCGCGCGCCGTAGCGCTCGCGCAGCACGCTGCCCACGGTGGCCCGCGCGCCGCGTTCGGGCGCCAGGCCCAGCACCGCCGCGGCCGCCGAGGTGTGCCCGAGGCCGTCCCAGTAGACGACGCGCAGACCGGTCCGCTCCCGGAAGTCCGCGACCGTCCCGGCCCACACCTCCGCCTCGCCCGCGTAGTCGCCGCGCCCGGCGACGCTGCGCTCGTGGAACTCCACGATCAGCCGCATCGGCTCGACCGCGCCGGGCAGCGCCCCGACCAGCGCCAGCGCGTCCCGGGCGTGCTCGGCGAACGGGCGTCCCGGGTGGACGCCCCGCGCGCGCTGCACGTGCTCCGCCGTCTCGTGGGCGGTGCGCAGCGGCGCCAGGTGGGCCGCCACCCGTCCGAGCAGCTCCGGGGCCGCCGCGCGCACGTGGGCCAGGACGGCGTCGTAGTCGGCGGGCCCCGCCTGGGCCGGTCGCACGCCGAGGATCCGCACCGGATCGCCGGGGTGGTCCCGGTTGAACGCCCGCACCCACTCCAGCGCCGCTGCCATCTGGGCGGTGCGCCACGGCTTCCAGGCACCGGCCAGCGCGGACGCGGCCGAACCCGCGCCGCCGTTCGCGTACGCGTCGAGCGCGGCGGCGGCCACCGCGTCGTCCTGGACGGCCAGCGCGCGGAAGCCGTGCTCCCGCACCAGCCGACGGAACAGCTGGTCCCGGACCTCGAAGGTCTCCCGGGAGAAGCGGGTCGACTCCCCGATGCCCACCACCTCCGCCCCGGCGGCCAGCCGCCCGGCGATCGCGTCGAGCGCGGCGTCCGGGAGCGGGGGGCCGTCGGCGGGGTGACGGGTGATCAGGCCCTCGGCGGGGTGGGCGGATCGGTCGGTGACGGCGGTGGTGACGGAGGTGGCGGCGGCGGTGGTGTTCGGCATGTCGCCCAGTCTCGACCTTCAAGCCGACTTGAGGTCAAGGACGGTCCGCCGCGACGCTTCAGCGGGCGGCCGCCCCCGCGGTCTTCGCCCCGGTCGCCGCCTTCGCCTCGGCGTGGGCCGCCCGGGCCGCCAGCACCTCGGGGACGCGCGACTCGGCCCAGCGGGCCAGCGCCCAGACCTGCCGGGCGGCCTCCTCACCGAGCGGGGTCAGCGTGTAGTCGACGCGCGGCGGGATGACGGCGTGCGCCTCGCGGAGCACCAGGCCGTCCTGCTCCAGGGTCTGCAGGGTCTGGGCGAGCATCTTCTCGCTCACCCCGCCCACCGCCCGGCGCAGCTCGCTGAACCGGTGGGTGCCGTCCAGCAGGACGGCCAGCACCAGCACCGCCCAGCGGCTGGTGACGTGTTCGAGGATGCCGCGCGAGGCGCAGCACTCCGAGTTGACGTCCACCGGGAGTCCGCCGGTCAGTTCCTTCACCCTGAGGTTCATGGAAGTAGCTTACCCGAAAGTGGGTACTTCCGATTCGTTAGTGACTTTCCTACGGTGGGTTGTGACAGCCGTCGTACCACCCGTCGCACCACCCCAGGAGTTGCATCCCCATGAGCATCGTCGTCACCGGCGCCACCGGACAGCTCGGCCGCCTCGTCATCGACGCACTGCTGACCCGCGTCCCGGCCGCCGAGGTCGCCGCCGCCGTCCGCGACGAGCGGAAGGCCGCCGACCTGGCCGCCCGCGGCGTCGAACTGCGGCTCGCCGACTACGACCGGCCCGGGACGCTGGCCGCGGCGATCCGGCCCGGCGACACCGTGCTGCTGGTCTCCGGCAGCGAGGTCGGCCGCCGGGTCGCCCAGCACACCGCCGTGATCGAGGCCGCGAAGGCCGCCGGGGCCGCCCGCCTGGTCTACACCGGGGTGCTCGGCGGCCCGGACGCCGACTTCCGGCTCGCCGACGAGCACAAGGCCACCGAGCAGCTGATCCTCGACTCCGGCCTGCCGTACACCTTCCTGCGCAACGGCTGGTACACCGAGAACTACACCGCCCTGATCCCGGTCCAGCTGGAGCACGGCGTGGCCGGCAGCACCGCGGGCGGCCGGATCGGCTCCGCGACCCGCGCCGACTACGCCGCCGCGGCCGCCGCCGTGCTGACCGGCGAGGGCCACGAGAACCGTGCCTACGAACTCAGCGGCGACACGGCCTGGACGCTGGAGGAGTACGCCGCCGAGCTCTCCCGGCAGAGCGGCCGGACGGTCGCCCACCACGAGCTGCCCGCCGAGGCCAACCTCGGGGTGCTCACCGGCGCGGGCCTGCCGCCGCAGCTCGCCGAGATCCTGGTGGACGTGGACGTCTCCGGCATCGCCCGCGGCCTGCTGGCCGGCGGCAGCGGCGAACTGTCCCGGCTGATCGGCCGCCCGACCACGCCGCTGGCCGACACCGTCGCGCAGGCGCTCGCCGCGAGCACGGGCGCGGGTACGGGCGCGAGCAAGACCGAGGCCGGGGCCGCGACCGCGAGCTGAGCCCGGCCGAGTAGCGGCGCCCGGACTACTCGGTGGTCCGGGCGCGCGCGGTCTCCCGGGCCCCGCCGCCGTCGCCGTCCGCCGCGTTGCCGCCGTCCGCCGCGCTGCCGCCGTCCGCGTCCAGGGCCGCGAGCAGCCGCAGCCCGTCCTCGGTGGGGCTGCCGGGGGCCGCGGTGAGCACCAGCAGTTCGGTGCCCGACCCGTCCGGCAGCCCGAAGTTCTCCTGGTGCAGTTCGAGCAGCCCGACCAGCGGGTGGCGGTACGCCTTGCGCCCGTGCGTGCGGGCGCGGACGTCCGCGCGGGCCCACAGCCGGCGGAAGCGCTCGCTGCCCATCGCCAACTCGCCGATCAGCGAGGTCAGTCGGGGGTCGTCCGGGTACTTCCCGGCGGCCAGCCGCAGGTGGCCGACCACGTCGAGGGTGCAGGTCTCCCAGCCCGCGTAGAGGCCGTGCTCGCCCTCCTCCAGGAAGAGGTGCCGGGCGATGTTCAGGCCCGCGAGGTCCGGGCGGCCGTAGAGGAGCCCGGCGAGGCGGTTCCCGGCGAGCACGTCCAGCCGGTGGCCCATGACCAGCGCGGGCGCGTCGGCGACCAGGCCCAGCACCTGCAGCAGCTCCGGCCGGACCCGCCCGCTCGGGGCCTTCGTCCGGCGCCGGGGCTGCCGGGCCAGCCGGTGCAGGTGGCCCCGCTCGGTCGGGTCCAGGCCCAGCACCCGGGCCAGCGCGTCCAGCACCTGTTCGGAGGGCTGGGTGGCGCGCCCCTGCTCCAGGCGCACGTAGTAGTCCACGCTCACCCCGGACAGGTGCGCGACCTCCTCGCGCCGCAGCCCCGCCACCCGGCGGCGGCCGTCGACGGGGATGCCGGCCGTCGCCGGATCGACCCGGGAGCGCCGGGTCCGCAGGAAGCCCGCGAGATCGTCCATGCCCCCGAGTATGGCCCGGCCGGGCCCGGCGGCGGCCCGCCGAGGGTGGTCCCGCCAGTACCAGGAAGTCCGTTCCTACGGAAGCCGGGCCCCTGAACGCCGGGCGCCGCCGCGGCCAGGATCGGAACCGGTCGAAGCGACCGCCGAACCGGAGGAGACCCCGATGAAGATCCTGATCGTCCACGCCCACCCCGAGCCGAAGTCGCTGAACGGCTCGCTCAAGGACCACGCGGTGTCCGTGCTGGAGGCCGCCGGGCACCGGGTGCGGGTCAGCGACCTGTACGCGATGGGCTGGAAGGCGACGGCGGACGCCGCCGACTACGGCCCGCACGCCTCCAGCCCGCTGAAGGTCGCCCGGGACTCCGGCCGGGCCTTCGACGCCGGGGAGCTCACCGCCGACGTCCGCGCCGAGCAGGAGAAGCTGCTCTGGGCCGACACCGTCATCCTGCAGTTCCCGCTGTGGTGGTACACCATGCCCGCGATCCTCAAGGGCTGGGTCGACCGCGTCTTCACCTACAACTTCGCGTACGGGGTGGGCGAGCACAGCGACACCAAGTACGGCGAGCGCTTCGGCGAGGGCACCCTGGCGGGACGCCGCGCCCTGCTGTCGGTCACCGTCGGCGGCCCCGCGTCGCACTACGCGGCCCGCGGCATCAACGGCCCCATCGGCGACCTGCTGTTCCCGATCCAGCACGGCATCCTCTACTACCCGGGCCTGGAGGTGCTGCCGCCCTTCGTCGTCCACGGCGCCGACCGGCTCACCGACGAGCAGTACCCGGCCGTCGCCGAGGCCTGGGAGCGGCGGCTGCTCGCCCTGGAGAGCACCGAGCCGATCCCGTTCCGCCGGCAGAACTTCGGCGACTACGAGATCCCCGCGCTGCACCTCAAGGAGGGCCTGGAACCGGCCGGCCGCACCGGCTTCGGCCTGCACACCCGCGCCTGACCGGAACGCCCGCCGCCCGGGTCGCCACCGACCCGGACGCCCGCGGCCCGGACGCCCGCGGCCCGGACGCCCGCGGCCCGGGACGCCACCGACCCGCTATGCCTCCAACCCGGGCCGCCGCGCGGCGGATAGCATCGGCGGATGACCGAGTTCCGCATCGTGGCGGCCACCCCGCTGGACCCCGGCGAGGCCTGGCGGCGCGTCACCGACTGGCCCCGCCACGCGATGCCGTTCACCGCCGTCCGCTCCGACGGCCGCACGGTGGCCGCCCGCACCGGCCTGGGCCGCCTCGGCTTCGAGGACGTGATGGACGTCGTCCGCTGGGAGCCCCCGCAGCCCGGCCGCCCCGGCACCTGCCGGCTCGCCAAGCGCGGCCCGCTGGTCCTCGGCTGGGCCGAGATCGAGGTCCGCCCGCACCGCGGCGGCGCGCTCGTCCGCTGGCGCGAGGACCTGCGGATCGCGCCGCTGCCCGCCCTGTTCGACCGCCCCACCGCCTGGTGCGGCCGCCTGCTCTTCCGCCGCACCCTGCGCGCGTTGCTGCGCTGAGGAGGCGTCGCGGCGGGGGGCCGCTGCGCCGGGCACTCTTCCACGGACCGCTGCGCCGCCCTAACGTGTCGTCATGGAGACGGTACGGCTGGACCGTTCGGCCCCCGACGCGGTCGACCTCGTTCTCACCGACGACGACCCCTCGCCCCGGCACGCCGCCCGGGTCTCCCGCGAGGTGGGGCGCAGCACGCCCCTGCTGTTCCTGCTCGCAGCGCTCCTCGCCCTGCCGGTCTGCATCGTCATGCGGTTCGCCGGTGCGGGATGGGGCCCGGTCCGGGCGGTCGCCGGGATCACCGGCGCCGTCGGCGCCGTCGTCCTCGCGACCGTGCTGGTGTACAGCGCCTTCTTCCTGCGGGTGCACCGGCTGAGGTTCTCCCCGGCCGCCGCCCCGGACACCGTCGCCCTGGTCCGGGCCGCCCGCGCCGCCCGGCCGAGGCCGCTCACCGAGGTGCGGCGGATCCGGATCGACCGCACGGTCGAGGAGCCGTACGACGGCGACCCCCGGCCCGAGAGCGAGAGGGTCACCCTGACCGTGCGGCTGGCCCGCGGCTGGATCCCGCCGCAGCAGCTGCCCCCGGACACCGACACCGCGGCCCTCTACCGGGAGCTCCACGAACTGCTCGGCCCCACCGTCCCGGTGGCCCTGTTCGTCCGGCGCCACCGCCGCTCGGTGCCGCCTCCCCCCACGGACTACGGGGGCGCGCTCGGGCGCGGGGGCTCGGCCGCCGGTGGCTGCTGAGGCCCGGGCGCCCGGTGCCGCGCGCCCGGGTTCAGGCCGGTGCGGTGGCCGAGCGCAGCCGTCCGGCGGAGCGGGCGAGGCGGAGGACGGCGAGCAGGGCGGGGCAGAACCCGATCGCGAGGGCGAGCAGCATGCCGGTCTGGTCCAGGGCACCGACGACGGAGACGGCGAAGGCCGCCAGCGGGGTGAGCGGGAGCGTGCCGAGCAGCAGGAGCGCGGCGTGCTTCTTCTCCCGCCCGCTCCACTGCGGGGACCTCGCGAGCCGCACCGCGCCGGTGGCAGCGGCGGCCGGCGCGAGGTAGGGCCCGAGGACGGGGACGAGCAGCAGCGGCGCGGCGAGGGCGAGCAGGGTCAGGGTGGTGGCGGTGCGCAGGCCGCTCTCCGGCTCGGGGCAGGTCCGGCCCTCCTCGGCCAGCGCGGCGTCGGCGATCCGGCGGGGGCTGCCGAGTTCGTCGAGGACGTGCCGCACGGCGTCGTCGTCGACGGGGCCGTCGTGCTCGGCGAGCGCGACCTGGACGTGTTCGCGCAGGTCGGCGAGGAGTTCGCGGCGGCGCTCGGGCGGCAGCGACGCGGTGCAGCGCTCGACGGCGGCGAGGTGGGCGCGGACCAGGGGGTGTTCGGCGGCGTTGCTCACGGGTGCTCTCCCGGGGTGAGGACGTGGTCGACGGTCTGGCGGAAGGCGGGCCACAGCGCGGTGAAGTCCTCCAGCGCGCGGTGTCCGGCGGTGGTGAGGGTGTAGTAGCGGCGCGACGGCCCGCTGTCCGAGTCGCGCAGGAAGGTGTCGGCGAGCCCGGCCCGACGCAGCCGTGACAGCAGGGGGTAGATCGTGCCCTGACTGGTCGCCAGCGCGGGGAAGCGCCCGAGCTCGTGCAGGAGTTCGACGCCGTAGCGGGGTTCGTCGCGGAGCAGTGCGAGCACGCAGTACTCCAGCACCCCCTTGCGGAGCTGGGTGGCCACCGGCCCGTCCACGCCGTCGCCCTCGTTGCTTGCCGTACCAGGTATCATGCAATGCAAGGTAGCGCGGGAACGGTCACCGCGCGAGCACATCCCGGCGCGGCGCGCCGACCGGGCCTCGGCCGGACCTCGGCCGGACCTGGGGAGACCCGACCGGGCCGGGGGAGACCGGGCCGGGGGAGACCCGGCCGGGCCCCGGCCACCGCCGTCCGCTGCCGCGGGCGACGGCCCGGCCGTCACCGCCTCACGAAGCCGTCGGCTGCGGGCTCATCGCGTGTTCGTACAGCTTCTCCTGCGTCCGCTTGAGCAGTTCGGCGGCCTTCTTCCGGGACGCCGCTTCCGCCTTGTCGAGCGCGCCCGGGTAGTCCGCGGACATCCCCGAGCCCGCGCCGTAGTCGACCTCGACCTCCAGGCGCAGGTTCCCGTCGCAGAAGGCCGAGGTGAAGCTCAGCTGGTCGACCGGCCCGGGGATGGTGTCGGTGAGCGGGTGCCGGACCGACACCTCGTAGCCCTCCTGGCCGAGCCCCCCGCCGTCGGTCGCCCGGAACTTCCGCGTCTCGTCCGGCTTGGGCCCGCCGAGTGGGGACTTGGCGATGTCCGCCGAGACCTCCAGCCAGTGGCAGCCGCGGGCCGCCTCGAAGACCGTCGCGTCGATGCTCACCCGCCAGTCCTCGGTCGCCGGGCCGCCGTCGTAGCTGCAGGCGAGCGTCTTGGACGGGTCGCTCGCGATCCCCTCGCTCGTCACCGGGATGGAGTCCCTCAGCTCCCCGGGCAGGCCGGGATCGCCCACCGCCGCGCAGAGGTCGTCGATCGTGCGGTACCAGCCGACCTGCCTCGGTTTGCTGGCACCGTCACTGTCGTTGCTGTTGCCGCCGCCGCCGCTGCTGCCGCTGCAGGCGGTGAGGAGCGCGAGGGCGGCCGCCGCCAGGGCGGCCGCGCCGGTGCGGGAGGTGCGGTGTCGACTCGTCACGGCGCCAGGCTAGTGCGGTGGCGGCGGGCGTTCACCGGGTTTGCGATCGTTGGTGCGGGGTGCGGGGTGCGGGGTGCGGGGTGCGGGGTGCGGGGTGCGGGGTGCGGGGTGCGGGGTGCGGGGTGCCGGGTGCCGGGCACCGGCCTCGGGGCGCGGCCGAGTTCGGGGCGGTGGGGATGGAACCGGCCCGGCCGGGTACGGTCGGAGCAGACACGTGGGAGGTGGAGGGATGACCGCGACGGCAGAGTCCGGGACGTTGCGCGTGCCGCGCAGCATCAACGGCATCGAGCAGGCGCTCACGTACGAGGAGCGGGCCCGGTTCTACGGCGAACTCGGCCCGGTGGAGGACCCGGTGGAGCGCGAGGCGGTGATCGGGGCGTGGTGGCTGCGGGCGATGTCCGCGGCGTACGGGAGCGACCGGGCGGGTTTCCGGGCCGCGGTGGCGCCGGTGCTGGTGGCGGGGCGGTCGGAGCGGGCCGGGGCGGCCGCCGCGTGAGTGGCTGGCGGATCTGGCTGCAGGAGCAGCCGGCCCGCACCATGGTGGAGATCTCGAAGGCGGACGAGCTGCTGTTCGCGCTGGTCAACGCCGCCCTGGTGCTGCTGGACGACCGGGCGGGCACGCCGGTGGACGAGTGGGGCGACCTGCGCAGCGTGGTGCTGGCCGGGTCCGTCACCGCGGAGCTGTTCGTCGACCCGGAGCGGCGCACCGTGGACGTGCTGCGGCTGGTCTGGGTACCCGGGCTGGCGGGCTGAGACCCCGCAACCGGCCTGCCGGGCCGGCGGCCTGAGGCTCCGTCAACCGGCCTGCCGGGCCAGCGGCCTGATGTCCCGTCCTTCGGCTTGCCGGGTCCGACGGCCTGAGGCCCCGTCAGCCGCCGGACGGGCCCTGGTCGAGGACGGCGGTGACCACCGTGTGCAGGTGGCGGCGGAAGCGGTCCAGGACGGGGAGGTCGAGGGGGCCGCGGCGGGTGCCGGCCGGGTCGATGACACCGGCCTGGCCGAAGGAGTGCGAGGTCCAGACGATGGTGAAGACGAGCATCTCGACGTCCGCCCCGGCCCCGAGGCCGGCCCGGGCGAGGACGGCGCGGACGGCGGTGGCGACCTCGGCGACCAGCGGGCCGGCGAACTCGCTCTCGATGTCGGAGTGGTCGGCGCCCTCGGCCAGCCAGCGGCGCATCCACAGCGCCGGGACCTGGGGGTGGTCGAGGCAGAAGGACAGGTAGTCGTCGACGAAGGCGAGCAGCGCGGCGCGGGTCTCCCCGGGGGTGGGGCCGCAGGCGTGCAGGCGGGTCAGGGCCTCGGTGACCACCCGGCGCTGGGCGAGGTGGGCGCGGCGCATCACCTCGCGGTACAACTCCGGCTTGCCGCCGACGTGGTAGGCGACGGTGGCGATGTTCAGGCCGACCGCGTCGCCGATCGCCCGGGTGCTGGTGGCGTCGTAGCCGCGCTCGGCGAACAGCCGGGTGGCGGTCGCCAGGATGCGTTCGCGGGGGCCGTCCGCGGGCAGGGCGCTCATGGGCCACGAGGATAGCGGACCGCAGCGGAAGAAATCCATCAGGTGATGGACGGGGAACCAGCAGGTCAACACCCATTGTGCCGGACTCCATCATTCGATTGAATGAGCGCCTTTCCACGAGAGGAGCACCCGGCATGGGCTCGACCAGGGTGGCGGTGATCGGCGCCGGCGCGGCAGGACTGGCCGCCGCCAAGGCACTGCTCGACCAGGGGCTGGAGGTCACCGTCCTGGAGCGCGGCACCCGCGTCGGCGGCCTGTGGGCGGGCGACGACGGCCCGGACGGCTCCCCGGCGTACGACAGCCTGCACCTGAACACCAGCAAGGGCCGCACCGAGTTCGCCGACTTCCCGATGCCCGCGCACTGGCCCGACTACCCGTCCGCCGCCCGGGTGGCCGACTACCTCGCCGACTACGCCGACCGCTTCGGCGTCACCGACCGGATCAGGTTCGGCACGACCGTCGAGCGGGTCGTCCGGGACGCGCACGGCTGGCGGGTCGACGGCGAGCGCCACGACGCCGTCGTCGTCGCCAACGGCCACAACCGCGAGCCGAAGTGGCCCAGCCCCGGCTACCCCGGCGACTTCACCGGCACCCAGCTGCACGCCCACGACCACCGCCGCGCCGACGCGTACGCGGGCCGGCGGGTGCTGGTCGTCGGCACGGGCAACTCCGCGATGGACATCGCCGTCGACGCCTCGTACACCGGACGCGGACCGGTGCTGCTCTCCGCCCGGCACGGCACCCACATCGTCCCCAAGTACCTGTTCGGCCGCCCCGCCGACGCCACCGGCGGCGCGCTCGCCGTGCTGCCCTGGCGCATCCGGCAGGCCGTCGCGCAGACCGTCCTCAAGCTGGCCGTCGGCACCCCCGGCCGGTACGGGCTGCCCGAACCCGCCGGCGGCCTGTTCCAGAACCACCCCACCGTCAGCGACACCGTCCTGCACCGGCTCACCCACGGCGAGATCGAGGCCCGCCCCGGCATCGAACGGCTCGACGGCACCCGCGTGCACTTCACCGACGGCCGCACCGACGAGGTCGACGTCATCGTCTGGGCCACCGGCTACCGCGTCACCCTCCCCTTCCTGGACGAGCGCTGGACCGGCCCCGACCCCGAGGAACTCCCGCTCTACCAGCGGGTGTTCCACCTCGACGACCCCACGCTCGGCTTCGTCGGCCTGATGCAGTCCACCGGCGCCGCGCTCCCCGTCGTCGAGGCCCAGGGCCGGCTGTTCGCCGCCCACCTCGCCGGGCGCTACGCCCTGCCGAGCGCCGAGCGGCAGCGCGCCCACGTCCGCCGCGCGCACGCCGCCGCCGTCCGGCGCTGGGGCGACCGGCGGCCGATGATGCGGATCGACTTCGACCGGTACGTCGCCGCCGTCCCCCGCGAGATCGAGGCCGGCGCCCGCCGGGCCCGCAGACAGCAGAAGCAGCAGAAGCAGCTGGAGCAGCAGAAGGAGCAGGGCCAGTGACGGTACTGAACCGGCGTCAGGACCCGCGCGGACGACGCGTGCTGGTCACCGGCGCCTCCGGCACCATCGGACGCGCCCTCGGCGAGCGCCTCACCGCCGCCGGCGCGCACGTCCGCGGACTCGACCTGCACCCCGCCGGTGACGAGCCGTTCCCCGTGCTGCGCTGCGACGTCACCGACGACGACAGCGTGCGCGCGGCCGTCGCCGAGGCGCTGGAGAGCCTCGGCGGCCTCGACGTGCTGGTCAACAACGCGGGCACCGGCGGCCCCGCCCCCGCCGAGCACGCCCCCGGCGCCGAGGTCCGCCGCCAGCTGGAGGTCAACCTGCTCGGCACCTGGCGCACCACCGCGGCCTGCGTCGACGCCCTGGTCGCCGCCCGCGGCCGGGTCGTCATGGTCACCTCCCGGATGGCCGTCCTACAGCTCCCGCTGGCCGCCGCCTACGGCGCCTCCAAGCGCGCCATGGTCGCCTACGCGGACGCGCTGCGCCTCGAACTCGGCACCCACGTCGGCGTCAGCTGCGTCTACCCGTCCGCCGTGCGCAGCCCGATCCACGACTCCACCAGGGCCGCCGGGCTCTCCCTGGAGGGCATGAGCGTCTACGAGCCGCTGGAGGGCGTGCTCGACGCGATCGGCAAGGCCGCGTTCTCCACCCGCCCGCACCGCGACGTCACCACCACCCGCAAGGGCGCCGTCGAGTTCTTCCTCGCCCGCCACCTGCCCGCCCTCACCGACCGGATCGTCGCCCGCGCCCTGCACGCCCGCGCCGCCGCCGGGGCCTTCGACGGCGCCCCACTCGCCGCCGGGGTCGTCGCCCGCAGCAGGGGGACCGAGTGACCGGGCACCGGGCCGGGCGCAGGGCGCTCACCCTGTACGCCGCCGGGTCGGTCGGCATGGGCGTCTGGGTCACCGTGCCCGGACTGCTGCTGCTGTACTTCCTCACCGACGTGCTCGGCGTCCCCGCCCTGCTGGCCGGGACCACCCTGCTGCTGCCCAAGGCCGTCGACGTCGTCGCCCACCCGCTGCTCGGCTCCCGCTCCGACCGGCAGGCCCGCCGCGACGGGCACCGGCGGCGGATGATGCGCGCCGGACTGCTGCTCGGCCCGGCGATGGTCGCGATGTTCAGCGTCCCGTCCGCGCTGCACGGCTCGGGCGCCGCGCTCTGGGTCGGCGGCTGGTTCACCGCCGGGAACCTGCTGTTCGCCGCCTTCCAGGTGCCCTACCTGACCACCCCTTCCGACCTGGAGGTCGGCTACCACGAGCGCACCCGGGTCTTCATGTTCCGGATGGCGCTGCTCACCGCCGGCCTGCTCACCGCCGGGGTCGCCGCCCCCGCGCTCTCCGCCGGCGGCACCCGCGCCGACTACACCGGGATGGCCGTGCTGCTGGCCGCCGCGATGGCCGCCTCCGCCGCCGTCGCCCTGGCCGGCGTGCGCCGGCTGACCGCCGGGTGCGGGTTCCGGGCACCCGCCGAACGGGCCGGCCGCTCCACCCTCGCCGACCTGCGCACCGCCCTGCGTGACCCCCGCTTCCGCCCCCTGGTGCTGTCCTACCTGTTCACCGGCACCACCACCCACCTGTTCCTGGCCGCGCTGCCCTACGTCACCGAGCACGTCTTCCACCACGGCGGGCTGACCGCCCTGTTCATGGGCCTCTTCCTGGCCCCCGCGATGCTCGCCGGGCCCGCCTGGACGGCCTGGTCGCGCTGCCCCGGCAACGGCAAGCAGCGCGGACTGCTCGCCTCCCAGGCCGGGTTCGCCACCGGCTCGGTGCTGCTGCTGCCCGCCGCCGCGCTGCTCGACGGGGGAGCGCGGGTCGCCGTCACCGCCGCCGTGGTGATGGCGATGGGCGTGGCCTTCGCCGGGCTGCAACTGTTCGCGTTCGCGCTGCTGCCGGACGCGGTCGCCGCCGCCGAACACGCCGAGGCCGGCGCCTACACCGGCGTGTGGACCGCCACCGAGGCCACCGGCACCGCCGTCGGCCCCTACCTGTACTCGGCCGTCCTCGCCCTCGGCGGCTTCGTCTCCAGCACCGCCGGTGAACACGCCGCCCAGAGCGGCGGCGCACTGACCGCGCTGCTCACCGGGTTCACCCTGCTGCCCGCCGCGCTGATGGCCCTCGCGCTCGGCTTCCAGCGGCGCTGCCCGCTGGACGCGGCCCGGTGAGCGGTCCGCTCCGGCGCCCCGTGCGCCGATCGGCACCATGATCTGACGTTCCGTCAGAATTACTGCCGGTGAGGGGAGTCGGCGCATCCGCCGCGGGGTACGGGACGGGCGGGGGTGGGGCCGTGGAGAAGGCACTGTGGGGCGTGGGCGGCGGGGCGGTCGCCGTGTTCGGGCTGTGGTGGATGCTGGCGCTGCGGGGCGACGGGCACCGCCTCGCCGGCGCCCTCGGGCTCCTGCTGGTGCTGGCGCTCGGCGTGGCGGGCGTCGTCCGACTGGCCAGGGGGGACGGCGGAGCGGCCGCCCTGGGCCTGACGGGCGTGCTCTCGGCCTGGATCGTCCTCGCCATCACCGGCCTCGGCGTGCAGGACCAGCAGCTCCTGCACGACCGGGGCGTCACCTCGGACGGCACGGTGGTGCGCGCCGTCGTCACCTCCGACCCGATGAACGGCCGCGGCCCGTCCGTGACCGCCGTGGACGTCGAACTCGCCGACGGCTCCGTGGCCCACCAGGTCCAGACCGGGCAGGCCCACCCGGCGCTCGGCGACCGCCTCCAGGTCACCCGGGACCCGCGCGGCGTGGTCGACACCCGCCTGGGCCCCCGCCCCGCCGCCCCGGACCGCACGGTCGCCGCCGTCCTGCTGGCCGTCCTGACCGGCTGCGCCCTCTTCACCGCCTTCGCCCCCGACTAGGGCCCGTCCGACCTCGACCGGGCCCCCGGGTGAACCTGACGGTGCGTCAGTGTGAACGGTGAACGGCATTAGTGCACACGGAAGTTCGATCGGTGGCAGTACTGGAAGGAAACTTTACTTTCTACTACTCTCGCTGACGGCGGCCCGGCGCGGCGCCCGCACCGGACGGGGCGTGACGCGCTCAGCGAGAGCTCTGACCCGGCCGCCGCGGTGGAGTGCGGCCACCGCCCCCGGTGCGGCCCGTCCGCGGCGCGCGTCGGCGTCCAGCTCTCCCCGTTCCAGGTCAGGGAGTTCACCAGATGCACCAGGCAATCACGGCCCGGCGGGCCCGGACCGGCGGCTTCGCCGTCGCGCTCGCCCTGCTGGGCGGACTGCTGTTCGGCTGGTCCGAGCGGGCCGGGGCGGCGGCCGACCCGCTGCTCTCCAAGGGCAGAACGGCCACCGCCTCCTCCACCGAAAGCTCCTCGTACACCGCCGCGAAGGCCTTCGACGGCAGCGGCAGCACCCGGTGGGCCAGCGCCGAGGGCAAGGACCCGCAGTGGCTGCAGGTCGACCTCGGCGCCACCGCCACCGTCACCCGGATCAAGCTCAGCTGGGAGGCCGCCTACGCCAAGGCCTACCGGCTGGAGACCTCCGCCGACGGCGCCACCTGGACCGCCCTCGCCACCGAGAAGGCCGGCAACGGCGGCACCGACGAGTTCACCGGCCTGTCCGGCAAGGGCCGCTACGTGCGGATGTACGGCACCGCCCGCGGCACCTCGTACGGGTACTCGCTGTACGAGATGGAGGTCTACGGCACGCCCGACGGCAGCACGCCGAGCCCTTCGCCCAGCGGCAGCACCCCGCCGCCCACCGGCGGCGCGTTCACCGTCGTGGCGGCCGGCGACATCGCCGCCCAGTGCACCGCCACCGACAGCGGCTGCGCCCACCCCAAGACCGCCAGGATCGCCCAGCAGATCAACCCGGCGTTCTACATCACCATGGGCGACAACCAGTACGACGACGCCCGGCTGGCCGACTTCAAGAACTACTACGACCAGACCTGGGGCGCCTTCAAGGCCAAGACCCGGCCCGTCCCCGGCAACCACGAGACCTACGACCCCGCCGGGTCGCTGGCCGGCTACAAGTCCTACTTCGGCGCGATCGCCTACCCGCAGGGCAAGAGCTACTACAGCTACGACCAGGGCAACTGGCACTTCGTCGCCCTCGACTCCAACTCCTTCGACCAGAGCGCCCAGATCGACTGGCTGAAGGCCGACCTCGCCGCCACCACCAGGAAGTGCGTCGCCGCCTACTGGCACCACCCGCTCTACTCCTCCGGCGGCCACGGCAACGACCCCGTCTCCAAGCCGGTCTGGAAGATCCTCTACGCCGCCGGGGCCGACCTGATCCTCAACGGCCACGACCACCACTACGAGCGCTTCGCCCCGCAGGACCCGGACGGCAGGGCCACCGCCGACGGCATGGTCGAGATCGTCGGCGGCACGGGCGGCGCCGAGCCCTACCCGATCGAACAGGTCCAGCCCAACAGCCAGAAGCGGATCAGCGGCGACTACGGTGTCCTGAAGCTCGACTTCACCGACAGCGGCTACAGCTGGACCTACGTCGGCACCGACGGACGGGTCGAGGACACCAGCCCCTCCTACAGCTGCCACTGACCGCGATGTACCTGGCCACCACCGGCCGCCGCCCGGACGCGCCGTCCCGCCCCGCCGGGACGGGACGGCGCGTCCCCGGCACCGTCCTCGCGCTCGGAGCGGTCAGCCTGGTCACCGACGTCTCCTCGGAGATGGTCAGCGCCGTGCTGCCGCTCTACCTGGTGCTCGGCCTCGGCCTGTCACCCCTCCAGTTCGGCTTCCTCGACGGCCTGTTCAACGGCGCCACCGCACTCGTCCGGCTGCTCGGCGGACGGCTCGCCGACCGCGGCGGCGGCCGGCACAAGCACATCGCCGGAGCCGGCTACCTGCTCTCCGCACTCTCCCGGCTCGGACTGCTGCTGGCCGGCGGCGCCGCCACCGGCATCGCCGCCGCCCTCGCCGCCGACCGGCTCGGCAAGGGCGTCCGCACCGCCCCCCGGGACGCGATGATCTCGCTCAGCACGCCCCCCGCCGACCTCGGCCGCGCCTTCGGCGTGCACCGCGCCATGGACACCACCGGCGCCCTGCTCGGCCCGCTGGCCGCCTTCGCCGTGCTCCGGGCCACCGCCGACGCCTACGACGCCGTCTTCGTGGTCTCCTTCGCCACCGGACTGCTCGGCGTCCTGGTCATGGTGCTGTTCGTCCGCGACGGCACCGCCGACCCGGCCGCCCCCCGGCCCCGCACTGACCGCCCGACCGTCCGCGCCCTGCTGCGCGACCCCGCACTGCGGCGGATCACCGGCGCCGCCGCGCTGCTCGGCGCCGCCACCGTCGGCGACTCCTTCCTCTACCTGCTGCTGCAACGGCTGCTCGACCTGCCCGCCGAGGTCTTCCCGCTGCTGCCGCTCGGCTCCGCCGCCTGCTACCTGCTGCTCGCCGTCCCCGCCGGACGGCTCGCCGACCGCACCGGTCGCCGCGCCCCGTTCCTCGCCGGGCACCTCGCCCTGCTGGCCGGCTACCTCGTCCTGCTCGCCCCGGCGGGCCGGGCCACCGTCGTCCTGGTGCTCGTCCTGCTCGGCGTCTTCTACGCCGCGACCGACGGCGTCCTGATGGCCCTGGCCGGACCGCTGCTGCCCGCCACCGGCCGGGCCGGTGCCCTCGCCGTCGTCCAGACCGGACAGGCCCTGGCCCGCCTCGCCGGCGCCGCGGGCTTCGGCGCCGCCTGGACCTGGTGGGGCCCCCGCCCCGCCCTCGCCGCCGCCGCGCTCGCCCTGGCCGCCGCGCTGCTCGCGGCCCGGCGCATCCTGCCCGAAGGGAAGGCCGCATGACCACCGTCGACAAGCCCGAGGCCCCGCAGGCCCCGGCCCCGGACGAACCGACCGGCCGACAGGTCCCGGTGCTGCGGCTGGTGGTGCTGGGCGTCGCCGTGCTGGCGCTGCTCGGCGGCTCGCTCGGCTACGTGCTGCACGCCCGGGCGCGCGGCGGTGCGCACCGGGCGGTCGCCGCGGACGCCTCCTTCGCCCTCGACCGGCCCGGCCTCTACTACCGGGACGCCGCGACCGGGCGGGTGGCCCGGGAGGGCGGACCGGCCGGCGGGCCCTCCTGCGCGCGCTTCCACGCCGGGGGCGACCGCGCGCTCTGCCTGCGGGCTCTGCCCGGCACCCCCGCCCGCACCGAAGCCGTGGTCTACGACCGCGCGTTCACCCGGCTCCAGAGCATCGTCGTGCCCGGCATCCCGAACCGGGCCCGGGTCTCCGCCTCCGGCCACCTGCTCTCCTGGACGGCCTTCGCGGTCGGCGACTCCTACGCCGTCAGCGGCTTCTCCACCCGCACCTCCGTCCTCGACCTGCGCACCGGCTACCTGATCAAGTCGATCGAGGGCATCCCGCTGACCGTGGACGGCACCCGCTACCACGCCGCCGACGTCAACTACTGGGGCGTCAGCTTCGCCGCCGACGACAACCGCTTCTACGCCACCGTCTCCACCGGCGGCCGCACCCACCTGGTCGAGGGCGACCTCGCCGCCTGGTCCGCCCGCACCCTGCGGGAGAACGTCGAGTGCCCGTCGCTCTCCCCGGACGGCACCCGGCTGGCCTTCAAGAAGAAGGTCTCCGACGACCCCGCCGCCCCCTGGCGGCTGTACGTCCTCGACCTCGCCGACCTGCGCGAGCACCCGCTCGCCGAGACCCGCAGCGTCGACGACCAGGCCGCCTGGCTGGACGGCGCCACCCTCGGCTACGCCCTCCCGGGCGGCGGCGGGTCCGGCACCGATCTCTGGACCGTCCCCGCCGACGGCACCGGCACCCCCGTCCTGCGCGTCCGCGGCGCCTCCTCACCGGCCGCCGTCCCGGCCGGGTAGAACGGCGTGCAGCCCGGTGGTGCGGGCATGCCCGGGGCGGGAGCGGGCACACGGCCGGGCATGAGCGAGCCCGTCCCGCCGAAGCCGAACCGGAACCCGGACCTGAACCCGAGCCCGAGCCCGGACCCGAGCTTGGGCCCGGACCCGAGCCCGCCGACCGTGCCGCCGCCACCGTCGGCCCCACCGCCCCCGGTGACGCGTCCGGCGTCGGGGTCCGCGTCGGCGTCGGGGTCGAGGCCGGGCCCGGGAAGCCGGAAGCGGGTCTGGCGGTTCGGCGCGGCGGCCGTCGCGCTGGCCCTGGTCGGCGTCTGCGCGGTGGCCCTGGCCGGTCGGCACGGGCGGGCGCCGGGGGCGGGGGCCGTCGTGGACGGTCCGCAGGTGCTGCCGGGCCACCCGCAGGCGCTGCCCGGTCGGCCGCAGGCGCTGCTGCTGGACGGGGTGTCGGGCCGGGTCGAGATCACCGGCTCCGACGACGCGGCCACCACCGCCGAGTACCTGCCGCAGGGCTCGGAGCAGCCGGGCCGGGTCGACTTCGGCCCGGCCGGGAGCGACGGCGCCGTGCCCGTGCGGTGCGCCGCCGCGGACGGCGGCCCGTTCGACCGGTGCGGCGGGCTGCTGCGGCTGACCGTCCCGGAGGGCACCGCGCTGACGGTCCGCCAGGACTCCGGGGAGATCGCGCTGTCCGGGCTGCGCGGCGACCTCGCGCTGTCGCTGGCCTCGATCCGCTGCACCGCCGTCGGCCTGCGCCCGGAGCACGCGACGGTGGCGATCCGCTCCGGCAGCGCCGACCTGGGTTTCACCGCCCCGCCCGGCGACCTGACCGTGGAGTCGACGTCCGCCTCGGTGGCGGTGCGGCTGCCGGACGGGGGCGACGGCTACGCCTTCGACTCGGACGCCGCCTCCTCGGACGTCCGGATCGCCCTCCCCTCGCAGCCGGACGCCGACCACCGGGTACGGCTGCGCACCACCTCCGCCTCGGTGGCCGTGCTGCCCGCCACCGGCTGAGCGGGCGGCCCGCCCGGCGGGTGGCGCCGTCGACGCCCCCGCGGCCGACGGCGGCGCGGTCGCCGTGCCGGGAGGTCCCCTCGGTGGGTGCGGCCGCACCCGGCGGACGGTCGGTTACCCGCCGGGCACGGGCACGGCCCCTCCGAGGTCGGCGAGCGAGGCGACCACCGCGTACTCGTCCCCGGTGAGCGCGGACCCGGCGGAGTCGTCCGCCGTCCGCTGCGCATCGGCGTGCTCGATCGGGCCGCCGATGCGCAGCGCTCCGGTCGTGGGCGTCAGCCGTGCCTGTTGCTCCGGTCAGGCCTTGCGCGGTAGCGCGCAGGGCTTCGCGTTCGTCGGCGACCGGCGGTGCGTGGGCGGGCCCGGAGCCGACCCGCTCGCGGCGGGAGCCCGCGCGGGCTCCCGCCGGACGGGGTGCGGGGCCGTCAGCCCGCCGCGCCGCAGCGCTCGGTGTCGATCTCCGGCAGGGTGGCCTCCGCGTAGCGGGAGCCGTGCACGGTCTCGTCGGACAGCACCCGGCCCGCCGCCGCCAGCAGCTCGGCGGGGACGTCCAGGCCGAGGACCGCGACGTCCTCGCGCAGGTGGTCCACCGAGCGGGTGCCGGGGATGGCGAGCACGTGCTCGCCGCGCGAGAGCACCCAGGCCAGCGCGAGCTGCGCCACCGTCAGGCCCGCCGCCGCGGCCAGGTCGGCGAGTTCGCCGCGCAGCGCCAGGTTGGCCGGGTAGTGGGCGTCGGTGAAGCGCGGCATCGAGCGCCGGATGTCGCCGGACGGCAGGTCGGCCGTCCGGGGCGGCGCGTCGGTCAGGAAGCCGCGCCCGACCGGGCTGAACGCGACCAGGGCGACGCCCAGTTCGCGGGTCGCCTCCAGGGTGCCGCGCTCCGGGTTGCGGGTCCACAGGCTGTACTCGTTCTGCAGCGCCGCGATCGGGTGCACCGCGTGCGCCCGGCGCAGCGTCGCCGCCGACACCTCGGACAGGCCGATGGTGCGGACCTTGCCCGCCGCGACCAGCTCGGCCAGCGCGCCCACGCTCTCCTCGACCGGGACGGCCGGGTCGAGCCGGTGCAGGTAGTACAGGTCGATCACGTCGGTGCCGAGCCGGGCCAGCGACTCGTCCGCGGTGCGCCGGATCGCCTCGGGGCGGCCGTCGATGACGCGCCGTCCGTCCACGCCCGTCAGGCCGCACTTGGAGGCCAGCACGATCCGGTCCCGGTGCGGGCCGAGCACCCGGCCGACCAGTTCCTCGTTGGCGCCGAAGCCGTACAGCGCGGCCGTGTCGAACAGCGTGACGCCCGCGTCCAGGGCGGACAGCAGCAGCTTGGCCGCGTCCTCGGGGGAGGGCGGGGTGCCGTAGGCGTGGCTGAGGTTCATGCAGCCCAGGCCGACGGCCGGGACCTCGAACGGGCCGATCCTGCGCGGGGTGCTCATGCGGCCACCGGGGTGGCGAGCTGCCGTTCCAGGTCGGCCAGGGTGCGGTAGCAGGGCAGCACCTGGGCGAGCGAGGCGTTCGGTTCGCGGCCCTCGCGGATCGCGGCCACGAACTCGCGGTCCTGAAGTTCGATGCCGTCCAGTGAGACGTCGATGCCGCTGACGTCGATCGGTTCGTCTTCTCCGGTCATCAGGTCATCGTAGCGAGCCAGGTAGGTCCCGGTGTCCCCGATGTAGCGGAAGAAGGTGCCGAGCGGGCCGTCGTTGTTGAAGGAGAGCGAGAGCGTGCAGATCGCGCCGCTCGCCGCCTGCAACTGGATCGACATGTCCATCGCGATGCCGAGCTCCGGGTGCAGCGGGCCCTGCAGGGCGTTGGCCCGGACGATCGGCGAACCGGTCTGGTACGCGAACAGGTCGACGGTGTGCGCGGCGTGGTGCCACAGCAGGTGGTCGGTCCAACTGCGCTGCCGTCCCAGCGCGTTGAGGTTGGTGCGGCGGAAGAAGTAGGTCTGCACGTCCAGCTGCTGGATGGTCAGCTCGCCCGCCGCCACCCGGCGGCGCACCCACTGGTGGCTCGGGTTGAAGCGGCGGGTGTGCCCGGCCATCGCGACCAGGCCGGTGCGCTCGGCCGCCGCGACGCACGCCTCGGCGTCCGGCAGCGAGGCCGCCACCGGGATCTCCACCTGCACGTGCTTGCCCGCCGCCAGGCACTGCCGGGTCTGCGCGGCGTGCAGCGGCGTCGGGGTGGCCAGCACCACCGCGTCCACCTCGTCCATCGCCAGCACCTCCGCCAGGCTGCCGGCCGCCCGGGCGATGCCCTGCTCGGCGGCGAACCTGCGCGCGCTCTCCGGCGAGGAGGAGACCACCGCGGCCACCTCCACGCCCTCGATCCGGCGCAGCGCCGCCGCGTGCTTGGCGCCGAACGCGCCGCCGCCCGCCAGGGCGATCCTCAGGGGCTGCTGCTTCGTCATCTCAGTTCTCCTCGGAAGGCCGACGGCGACGGCCGTTGTCGTTCAGGATCAGGTGGCCGACGGCCGTGTTGGACGCCGGCACGTGGTAGAAGCGGTGCTCGACGTCGACCGTGCCGCCGCCGTCGACGTCGCTCAGCGCGCCGCGCGCGATCAGCCACATCACCAGCTCGATGCCCTCCGAACCGGCCTCCTCCACGTACTCCAGGTGCGGCACCCGGGCCAGGCCCGCCGGGTCGGCGACCAGCCGGTCCAGGAACGCGTTGTCCCACTCCCGGTTGATCAACCCGGCGCGCGGGCCCTGGAGTTGGTGGCTCATCCCGCCGGTGCCCCAGACCTGCACGTCCAGCGGGCGCGGGTAGGACTCGATCGCCCGGCGCAGCGCCCGGCCCAGCTCGAAGCAGCGCGCCCCCGAGGGCACCGGGTACTGCACCACGTTCACGTGCAGCGGGATCACCCTGCACGGCCACCGCTCCACCTCGCCGAACATCAGCGACAGCGGCACCGTCAGCCCGTGGTCGACCGGCATCTCGTTGGCCAGGGTCAGGTCGAAGTCCTCCTGGATCAGGCAGTGCGCCAGGTGCGCGGCCAGCTCCGGGTCGCCCTCGACGCCGGGCACCGGGCGCGGGCCGTAGCCCTCGTCGGCGGCCGGGTAGGCGGCGCCGGTGCCCAGCACGAAGGTCGGGACGAGCGAGAGGTCGAAGGCGCTGGCGTGGTCGTTGTAGACCAGGACCACCACGTCGGGGACGTGCGCGGCGGCCCACCGGCGGGAGTGCTCGTAGCCGGCGAACACCGGCTGCCAGTACGGTTCCCCGGTCTTGCCGTGGTCCAGCGCGGCGCCGATCGCCGGGACGTGCGAGGTGAACACGGCGGCCGAGACGGCGGCGTGCTCGGCGGGCGGCGACGGGTCGGCGTGCGCGGCCTCCAGCACGGCGTGGTCGATCCGGCTGGCCGGGGCGCTGGCCGAGCGGCCGCCGGAGACCATCATGTCCCGGTACTCCTGCTCGGTCATGCCGGTCATCGAGCCGGCCATCTGCTGGAACGAGAAGCCGAGCGTGGCACCCCACTTGGCGAGGAAGTAGATGTTCCCGCCCTCGCGCATCGCCGCGTTCAGGTCGCGGTCCAGCAGGGCCCGCTTCTGCTCCTCGCGCAGCGGCCAGGCGTCCAGGTAGGCGCGCTCGTCGGCCAGGTAGGCGGCCCGGTTCTCGGCCGTCATCAGCGACATGCAGAACTGGTTGAGGTGGTACCCGCGGGCGGACTGCTCGGCGTCGAAGATCGTGGTGCCGGGGACGAGCCGGTAGCTGCGGTCGACGGCCATGTTGTCAGCTCCCCTCGTTCTCGGGCCAGTAGAGGCGGTTCGGGTTGTCGACCAGCAGCCGCCGCCGCAGCTCGGCGGTCGGCGCGACGTGCGGCAGGAAGTCGACCAGCAGGCCGTCGTCCGGCATGTGGTCCTTCAGGTTGGGGTGCGGCCAGTCGGTGCCCCACAGCACCCGGTCGGGGAACTCCTCGACCACCCGGCGGGCGAACGGCACCACGTCCCGGTACGCGTTCCGCTCGCCGTCCAGGGCGGGCGGGCCGGTCAGCGAGAGCCGCTCCGGGCAGCCGACCTTGCACCAGACGTCCTCCCGGGCCCGCAGGAAGGACAGGAACTCGGCGAACTCCGGGCCGTCCGGGTCCTTCGAGACGTCCGGGCGGCCCAGGTGGTCGACCACCAGCGGCACCGGGACCGAGAGGAAGAACTCGCGCAGCTCCGCCAGGTCGGCGGCCTCGAAGTACAGCACCACGTGCCAGCCGAGCGGGGCGATCCGCTCCACCACGTCCCGCAGGTCCGCGCGCGGGGTGACGTCCACCAGGCGGCGGACGAAGTTGAACCGCACCCCGCGCACCCCGGCCGCGTGCAGCTCGCGCAGCTCGGCGTCCGAGACGCCCGGGCGGACGGTGGCCACGCCGCGGGCCCGGCCGTCCGACCGGCGCAGCGCGTCCAGCAGGGCCCGGTTGTCGGCGCCGTGGCAGGTCGCCTGGACGATCACGTTGCGGGCGAAGCCCAGGTGGTCGCGCAGGGCGAAGAGCTGTTCGGCGGAGGCGTCGCACGGGGTGTACTTGCGCTCCGGCGCGTACGGGAACGCGGCGGCCGGGCCGAACACGTGGCAGTGCGCGTCCACCGCGCCCGCGGGGAGCGCGAGTGCGGGGCGGCCGGGGGCGGGGTGCCAGTCCAGCCAGCCCGGGGTCTTCTGCTGTGCCACGGTGATCAGTCCTCGTAGCGCAGGCCGAGCGCGGCCAGCGGGCCGCGCATCGCGTACATGTCCAGGCCGAGTTCGCCCGCGCGCAGCCGCTCGCGCTTGGCCGCCTCGTTCGCCTCCCGCTGCGCCGACGCCCCGGCGGTCCCGGCGACCCGCTCGCGCGGCACCACCACCACGCCGTCCGCGTCCGCCAGCACCACGTCGCCCGGCCGCACCAGCGCGTTGGCGCACACCACCGGCACGTTGACCGAGCCTAGGGTGGCCTTCACCGTGCCCCGGGCGTTCACCGCCCGGGAGAACACCGGGAAGTCCATCGCGGCCAGCTCCGCGACGTCCCGCACCCCGCCGTCGATCACCAGGCCCGCGCAGCCCCGGGCGCGCAGCGAGGTCGCCAGCAGCTCGCCGAAGAACCCGTCCTCGCTCTCCGTCGTGCAGGCCGCCACCACCACGTCGCCCGGCCGGACCTGCTCCGCCGCGACGTGCAGCATCCAGTTGTCGCCCGGCTGGAGCAGCACCGTCACCGCCGGGCCGCACAGCCGCGCCGACGGGTACACCGGGCGCAGGTACGGGCGGGTCAGGCCGGTGCGGCCCATCGCCTCGTGGACGGTCGCCGTGCCGAAGGCCGCCAGCGCGGCCACCGCGGCCGGATCGGGCCGCTCGATCTTCGTGCGGACGACACCGAGTTCGGTGTGCATGGGTGTTCCTCCTGAGGGTGGGGGCGTCAGTGCGCGGCCAGGCGCGCGGCCAGGCGGGGGTGGACGCGCAGCGCGTTGCCGGCGTACACGGCCGCCCGCTGCGCGTCGGAGAGGCGGTCGGTGGCGTCCACGTACCGCCGGGTGTCGTCGAAGTGGTGGCCCGTCAGCGGGTCGACCCCCCGGACGGCGCCGATCATCTCGCTGGCGAACAGCAGCCCCTCGGACGGGACGACCGAGGCCAGCAGGTCGATGCCCGGCTGGTGGTACACGCAGGTGTCGAAGAAGACGTTGCTCCCCACCAGCTCCTCCGGGGTCGGCCCGCCCAGCGCCTGCGCCAGCCCGCGGAAGCGCCCCCAGTGGTAGGGCACCGCGCCGCCGCCGTGCGGCACCACCAGCCGCAGCGTCGGGAAGTCGGCGAACAGGTTCCCCCGGAGCAGCTGCATGAACGCGGTGGTGTCGGCGTTCAGGTAGTGCGCGCCGGTGGTGTGGAACGCCGGGTTGCAGGACGTCGACACGTGCACCATCGCCGGGACGTCGTACTCCACCAGCGCCTCGTACAGCGGGTACCAGGAGCGGTCGGTCAGCGGCGGCGCGCTCCAGTGCCCGCCCGACGGGTCCGGGTTGAGGTTCACCGAGACCGCGCCCAGCTCCTCCACCGCCCGCCGCAGCTCCGGCAGGCAGCTCGCCGGGTCGGCGCCCGGCGACTGCGGCAGCATCGCGCCCATCGCGAAGCGCTCCGGGAACAGCGCGCTCACCCGGTGCACCAGGTCGTTGCAGATCCGCGCCCAGACGGACGAGACCGCGAAGTCGCCGACGTGGTGCGCCATGAAGCTGGCGCGCGGCGAGAAGACCGTCAGGTCGGTGCCGCGCTCGTCCATCAGCCGCAGCTGGTGGGACCCGATCGCCGCGCGCAGCTCCTCGTCGGAGATCCGCAGCTCGTCGGGGTCGGGGGCGGCGGCGGGGTCGCCCGCGGCGGCGGCCTGGCGCTCGCGCCAGGCGGCGAGCTGCGGCGGGGCGGTGGTGAAGTGGCCGTGCGCGTCGATGATCACGGGAGCTCCTGAGGGGTCTTCGGACGGGGTTTCAGGCGGCGGTCGGCCGGCCGGTGCACTGCTCGGCCGGGTAGGCGCGGCCCGCGCGGGTGCCCACCACGCCGTCCCGCCGTCGCGCTGGCGGGCGGCCCCGCGCCGAGCACCGCGACGGGCACCTCGGTGACGGTGTCGACCGGGTCGGCGACGGACGCGTCGGCGACGGACGGGTCGGCGACGGACGGGTCGGCGACGGACGGGTCGACGGCGGATTCGGGCATGACGGCTCCGGGGCAGGACGGGCTGAGGGCGGCGGCACCCGGGGCGGTGGGCCCTGCGGGTACGCCCCGAACGCTGGCAGCTCACCCCCCGGCCCGTCGCCACCCTTTCCGCCTGACGGAAACGCCCTGCTCGCGGCCGCCCGCGCCGCGCAGACTGCGGTACACCCCCGCCGTCCGCCCTACGGCGCCGTGCGGGCCCGCCGACCCAGCTCCTCGGAGATCCCGTGCACCGCCCGCAGCAGCGGCTCCCGCAGCCCCCGCGCCCGCTCCGCGCCGCGCGCCGCCACCACGATCCCCAGCGCCGCGCCCACCGGACCGGTCCGGCCGATCCGCACCGGCGCGGCCACCGCCACCGTGCTCTCCGACAGCTGACGGTCGCTCACGAACACCTGCTCCCGCCGGATCAGGTCCAGCTGGGTGCGCAGCGTGCGCGGATCGGTGACGGTGTGCGAGGTCCAGACCGGCAGCGGCGCCGTCAGCACCTCCTCCTGCAGCTCGCGCGGCGCGTGCGCCAGCAGCACCCGGCCCATGCCGGTGGAGGCGACCGGGAACCGGGTGCCCACCATCGTCAGCAGGTCCACCGAGCGGTGGCCCGCGATCCGCTCCACGAACACCAGCTCGGTGCCCTCGCGCACCGCCAGCTGCACGTTCTCGTGCGTCGCCTCGTACAGGTCCTGCATGAACGGCAGCGCCGCGTCCCGCAGGATCTGGGTCCGCGGACACCCCGAGGCGATCTCCCACAGCCGCAGCCCCACGTGCCACGACCCGTCCTCGGACCGCTCCAGCGCGCCCCAGGCCGCCAGCTCCGCCACCACCCGGTGCGCCGTGCTCACCGCCAGGCCCGTGCACCGGGCGATCTCCGACAGCGTCCGCGACGGGTGCTCGCGGTCGAACACCGCCAGCACCTGGAGGACCTTGCCCGCGGCCGACACACCGTTCGCACTCATCCCGCCAGTCTCGCACCCCGCCCGTGGAGGAAAACCCCCGTGGACCTGCTCGTCCTGACCTCGATGGCCGTCCGCCCCGTCCTGGCCGACCTCGCCCCGCTGCTGCCGTCCGTCCGGTGCGAGGCCGCCGGCGGCGTCGAGGTCGCCCGCCGGATCCGCGACGGCGCGAGCGCCGACCTGGCCGTGCTCGCCGCCGACGCGCTCGCCGCGCTGCACGCCGAAGGACTGGTGGGGACCCCCCGCCCGCTCTGGGACTCCGAAACCGTCGCCGCCGTTCCCGCCGACGCGCCGCCCGCCGCCCTGGACACCGTCGACGACCTGCGCGCCCTGCTCACCGCCGCCCGCGCCGTCGCCCACTCCACCGGCCCCAGCGGCACCGCCCTGCGTGCCCTGCTCGACCGGCTCGGCCTGCGCGGGCGGGTCCACCTCGTCCAGGCCCCGCCCGGCACCCCCGCCGGAAGCCTGCTCGCCGACGGGCGCGCCGACCTCGCCTTCCAGCAGCACAGCGAACTCGCCGGCCTCCCCGGCGTCCGCCTCCTCGGCCCGCTGCCCGGCGACACCGCCATCACCTCCACCTTCGCCGCCGCCGTCCTCGCCACCGCCCCCCACCCCGGACCCGCCCGCGCCCTGCTCGACCGGCTGGCCTCCGACGCCGCCGCGGCCACCGCACTGGCCCGCGGCATGCGCCCGCACCGGCGTCGGCAACGCCTTGACGCGGCGCGCCGATAACGGTTGGACGCCCCCGGGCCGGGCGCGGAGACTTGGTCCGGTGACGACCCAGACCGACCCCGCCCCCGAGCTGCACCCCGCTTCCGACCTGCACCCCGCCGCCTCGACGGACCTCCCCGCCCTGCGGCGGCAGCTGGCCGTGCTGCACGGCGGGAAGGTCACCTCGGTGCACGTCCCCAGCGAGAGCGAGGGCCGGTTCGCGCTGCTGCTCGCCCTGACCCACCGCGGGCCGAACGGCGGGAACGCGCTCGCCTACCGCTGGCTGACCGTCGGCGGCCCCGTCTGGCGCCTGGAGCGCACCGGCCCCGGGGAGCCCGCCGTGGCCGCCGCCTCCGGCGACGCCCTCCCGCGCCTGGTCGCCGACCTGCGGGTGCTGGTCGGCCGCGAGATCACCGACGTCCGGATCACCGAGCCCGGCTGGGACACCCGGATCGAGTTCGGCGACCACCGCCTGAGCGTCTTCCCCACCGCCCTCCGCACCCCGAGCACCGCCCCCGACTGGGCGCTGCGCCTGCCCTCCCGCCACCACCTGGTGATCGGTCCCGGCGCCCGCTGGGAATCACGGGTGGGATGACCACCCGATGCTGCCGTACGTGTACCGCGTCACCAAGTACGACCCCGCCGACCGCGACGAGCGCGGCCACTACACCGGCACCGAGGACATCGAGAGCGACCACGGGCCGGTGGAGGCCCGGTACCTCGCCGCCGTCGCCGCGTTCGCGGCGGACTCCGGGGTGCGCGCGCTGGCGATCCGGGAGCCCGCACTGCCGCCCGGATTCTTCCACTTCGGGATCGAACCGGAGTACGGGGAGGCCGAGTTGGACGCGCTGCTGCCCGGCGGCCGCGGCGGGGTGCACGACGGGCTGCGGGTGGAGGTGCCGGTCGCGCAGGAGCTGGTGCGGGCGATGCTGCGCGACAGCGGGTTCTGGGGCCGTCTGGAGGCCGAGGGCCGGTTCGCCGTGCACATCGGCTACGACCAGTACATGTACATCGGCAGCCACCTGCCGTGCGCGCGGGCCGTTGCCGGGGTGAGCGCCTCCGGGCTGTTCCCCGAACGGATCGCCGCCTCCCCGTACGACCCCGAGCCCGACCCGGACGACGGCGAACCCCGCCCCGCCGACCGGGAGTTCTGGGCGCGGCTGCGCCGGTACGCGGAGCGGGGCGAGGCCGCGCTGCTGGAGGAGGGGTACGCGCACAACGCCGCCCGCTGGCACCGGCTCACCCCCGCGAACCTCGACGCCGTCCGGGCCGCCCTCGCCCCGCGCGCCCGGCTCTCGGTCTGGCCCGAACTGCTCGGCGACCCCGCTGCGGTGCCGGCCGGGCCGACGGAGGAGGACTGCTCGGTCCTGGTCGAGCACCCGGACGGCCGGATCACCGTCGCCCCGCACTACGGCGGCGACCCGTTCCCGGTCCTCCCGTCCGCCTGCCGGGCCGCGCTGCTGCCGATCGCCGTCGACCGGGGGCCCGTTCCGCTGTTCACCGCCGTCCGCCCCGACCCCGACGGCGTCCTGCGGGCCCGCTGGAGCACCGACCCGGCCCCCGGGGACGTCCGCTGGGCCCGGCTGCGGGCGCTGCGCGTCGGCGAGCCGGTCACCGTCGAGGCGGGTGCGGACGGCACGGCCGAACTGGGCGGCCTGCCCGTCGAGTTGACCGGCGCGGAACCGGCCCCCGGCGAGCGTGTGGCGGGCCGGGTCGCCGTAGTCGACCTGGTGCGCGAGCAGGTGGAGGTCACCGCTACAGGGTGGTGAAGTACCCGCCGAGCAGCCGGGCGTCCGCGCTGTCCGGGTCCAGCTCGCCGTGCTCGGCGAGGATCCGTTCGGCGTACGCCTCGGCGTCGTCCTGCGGGTCGTAGCCGAGCGCCCGGGCCGGGCCGAGGTCCCACCAGGCGCGGGTGTTGGCGCTGATCGCGTTGACCACGGTGTGGCCGACGCCGGGCGCGGTCAGGGCGGCGTGCACCAGGCGGGCGCAGTCGCCGGGGCTGAGCCAGGTGGAGAGCGCCCGGGGCGAGTCCGGCTCGGGGGCGCAGGAGCCGATCCGCAGCGAGACGGTCTCCACCCCGTGCTTGTCGGCGTAGAGGGAGGCCAGCGACTCGCCGAACACCTTGGACAGGCCGTAGTAGGTGTCCGGGCGCGGCGGGATGTCGGCGCGCACCGGCCGTTCGCCGTCCAGCGGGGTGAAGCCCACCGCGTGGTTCGAGCTGGCGAACACCACCCGGGGCACGCCCTCGGCCCGCACCGCCTCGTACAGCTGGTAGGTGCCCTCGATGTTGCTGTGCGCGATGTCGGCGAAGGCGCCCTCCAGGGCGATCCCGCCGAGGTGCACCACCGCGTCCACGCCGCGCACCGCTGCGCGGACGGCGTCGGCGTCGGCCAGGTCGAAGGCCAGCGCGTCCGGCACGCCCTCGACGGGCCGCAGGTCGGCCGGTCGCAACCGGTAGCCGTACGGGGGCAGCAGTTCGCGCAGCATGCTGCCGACGCCGCCGGCCGCGCCGGTGAGCAGAACGAGGGTCACGACGCCTCCGCGGTACGGGACTTGATCGAGCCGAGGCCGAAATCATTACCCGGGAACGGGCGTTCGGGAAAGCGCGCCACGCCGCGCCCGCCGACCCCGCGGTGCGCCGCCCTCCTGCGCGCTCAGCCCCGGTGGAGCGCGTCGAGCCCCGCGAGTTCGGCGGGGGAGAGCCGCAGCGCCCCGGCCGCGACGTTGGCGGCCAGGTGCTCCGGGTCACCGGTGCCGGGGATGGCCAGGACGTGCGGGCCGCGGTGCAGCGTCCAGGCCAGGCGGACCTGGGCGGGGGAGGCCCCGTGCGCCCGGGCCGCCGCCAGGACCTCCGGGTGCTCGGGGCCGGGGCCGTCCGCCCCGGGCCGGCCGCCCACGCCGTACTGCCCGGCCGGGCCGGCGATCGCGTAGAACGGGACGAAGGCCACGCCCTGCTCGCGGCACAGGTCGACGAACGCGTCCTGCTCGGGCCGCACCCCCAGGCCGTACATGTTCTGCACGCACACCACGGGCGCGACGGCCCGCGCCTCGGCCAGCTGGTGCGGCAGGACGTTGGACAGGCCCAGGTGCCGCACCAGCCCGGCGGTGCGCAACTCGGCCAGTGCGCCGAACCGCTCGGCGACCGAGTCGGCGCCCACCACCCGCAGGTTGACCAGGTCCAGGTGGTCGCGGCCGAGCTGGCGCAGGTTCTCCTCGACCAGGCCGCGCAGCTGCTCGGGCCGGGCGTGCGGCAGCCACGCCCCCGACGGGTCCCGGGGCTGGCCGACCTTGGTGGCGATCACCAGGTCGTCGGGGTAGGGCGACAGCGCCCGGTTGATCAGCTCGTTGGCCGAGCGCAGCGGCGAGAAGTAGAAGGCGGCGGTGTCGATGTGGTTCACGCCGAGTTCGACGGCCCGCCGCAGCACGCGGACGGCCTGCCCGCGGTCGCGGGGGAGCGCGTCGGACACCAGCGCCGGGCCGCTCTGGGCCAGCCGCATCGCGCCGAAGCCGACCCGGTTGACGGTCAGGTCGCCCAGGGTCCAGGTGCCCGCCGCGGCGGCGGTGACGGCAGCGGGGGCGGCGGGGGCGGTGGCAGTGGCGGCGGGGGTGGTGGCCGACTGCGGGGTGGTGGTGGTTCGCGCGTTCATGCCGGGATGATCGGCCGACGGCTAGAGTGGCGGCCATCGATTCGGACATGCCCGAATCCACGGCACCGGCAGGAGGGGACCCCGTGGCGGAACTGCCCCTCCCGGCCCGGGACGTGGCCCGGGTCCGGTTCGCGGTCTCACCGATGTGGCAGCTCACCACCGGCTACCGGTTGCTGGCCTCCGGCACGGCCGACCCCGTGCACCGGCGCTGGCTCGCGCAGGTGCGGCCCCGGGCGGCCGCCGCCGGGCTGGACCGGGGCTGGTTCGCCGAACTGCTCCCGCCCGGCGCCGCCTACGTGCCCGACTTCCTCAACCCGGCGCCCGCCGGCCCGGCCCCGGCGCTGGAGGAGGAGCTGGCGGCGATCGCCGCCACCCCCGCCGAGCGGATCCGCGCCGACCTCGACCACCTGCGCCACCACCAGGGCGGCGCCGGGCCCCGGGCGCGCGCCCTGCACGCCGACCCGGCCGCCCGGCTGCCGCAGCTGCTGCGGGAGGCCGCGGCCCACTGGGAGCTGGAGATCGCCCCCTACTGGCCGCGGATCCGGGCCCTGCTGGAGGCCGACGTCTTCCACCGGGCCCGGCAGGCCGCCCGGCACGGCACCGGCCACCTCCTCAACGCCCTCCACCCGCAGGTCAGCTGGGACGGCACCGGGCTGCACCTGGACCGCCGGGCCCGGACGCTGGCCCGGCACGCCGCGGGCGGCGGCCTGCTGCTGGTGCCCACCGCCTTCAAGGGCCCCGGCCTGTCCACCCGGATCGCCCCGCCCGACCCGCCGCAGCTCGCCTACCGGGCCCGCGGCGCCGGCCGGCTCTGGGAGCCGCGCACCACCCCCGCCACCGACGCGCTCGCCGCCGTCCTGGGCCGCGCCCGCACCCTGCTGCTGGTCGAACTCGACACCCCCGCCGGCCCCACCGAGCTCGCCCGGCGCACCGGCCTCTCCGCCGCCCACGTCTCCGAGAACCTCGGCGCCCTGCGCGCGGCCGGCTTCGTCACCTCCCACCGGGCCGGGCGCACCGTCCTGTACGCCCGCACCGAGGTGGCCGAGACGGTCCTCCGGACGGCCCGCTGACCCCCCGATCGCTCGAACGGCTCCGGAGCGTGTTCTTCGTGACGGAGGGTCACCATTCTCCGCTCACCTGGGGATTCGGATCGAAGATGACCGTTACATGATCGCATGTTGATATTTTTCGACACCTCGTGGCAACGGCGGAGAATATCTTCCGCTGCGCAAGAAAACCCACAGGTTCTCCGGTGCGTGCCCGCTCCAAGCGGAAGACCGCCTTCCGCAGGCCGGGCCGCCGACCGGAACCGCTGATACGTTGCCGCCGGCGACGGGGGCCGGTGACCAGCTCACACACGGACCCTGCCGTCCTCTCTTCCGGCAGCACGCAGAAACCGTGTGGGGGCATGGACAGTCAAGGCGATCGTTTGCGGCTCTCCTCCGAGGCACCCGGTGCGCCCGGAGACATCTGGAACCTGCTTCCCCAGGACTTCCGAAAGTCCGTCACCGACCTCTCCGCCGAACGCTCGCGGCAGATCCACGACGGCATCGCCGGCAGCAAGGGCGACTGGCGCCCGCTGCGCCCGATGGTCCTCGACCGAGGCCACTACGACGAGCTCGGCCGCGTCTCCGCCCGCCTGATGCACCTCGTGCTGGAAGCCTGCCGGCGCCGCGCCGGCAACGCCGGGGAACTCCAGGACGCGCTCGGCGTCCCCGCCGAGCAGACCCCGCTGCTCGACCGCTCCGCCCCGCTGGAGGACGGACTGCTGGTCGCCGCCCGCCCCGACGTCCTGTACGCCGACGGCGTCCCGCAGTTCGTCGAGTTCAACATCGACGGCGCGCTGGGCGGCACCCTCCAGGCCGACCTGCTCGCCGAACGCTTCCGCGACCTGCACCGGCTCGCCCCCGGCGGCGAGCGCATCCACGCCCCGGCCTCCGCCGTCGACGCGCGCTTCGCCGCGATCCGCCGCTCGCTCGCCCTCCCCGAGGGCGCCCGCGTCGCCATCCCGGTCTTCCGCCAGGGTGCGGCACCCGGCCTGGAGGACGCCGCCGCGTTCCTCGGCTGGCTCGGCCCGATGTGCGACAGCGGCCGCCGGCACGGCATGGACACCGTGGCCTGCACCATGGACCAGCTCACCACCGGCGCCGCGGACGACCTGCTGCTGGACGGCCGCCGGGTGGACGCCGTCTTCCGGCTCTTCCTCGCCCACGACCAGCCGGCCGGCCCCGGCCTCGACGCCCTGGTCCGGGCCGTCCGGGCCGGCCGGGTCGCCGTGCACACCCCCGAGACCACCTGGCTGCTGAGCGACAAGACCACCATGGCCTGGCTGTGGGAGGACCTGCCGCAACTGCCCGAGGCGGACCGGCAGCTGATCGCGCGCCACCTCCCGTGGACCGCGCTGCTCCCCGCCGGCACCGAGGACGAACAGGCGGACGGGGTGCTGCGCGAGGCGCTCGCCCGGCGCACCGAACTCGTCCTCAAGCCGGTCGGCGGCTACGGCGGCAGCGGCGTCGTGCTCGGCCCCGAGGTCACCGACGGGCAGTGGCGGCAGGCGCTGCTGCACGCCCGCCGCGAGGGCCGCCACGTCCTGCAGCGCCACGTGCTGCCCGACCTGCTCGCGCTGGACTTCGCCGACCAGCGGACCGGCGCCGTCGAGCACGCCGAAGTCCCGTTCGTGCTGGGCCCGTTCATGTTCGACGGCGCTCCCTCCGGGGTGCTGGTGCGGCACGGCGTCCCCGGCGGCGGGCCCGTCCTGAACGCCCACCACGGCGCCGTGATGAGCACCGTCCTGCTGGCGGACCGATGTTGACCCGGCGCCGGCCGGAGGACCGCCCCGGCGACACCGGCGGCACCGGGGAGGCCGACCGCCCCGAGGACCCCGGCGAAGCCCCGGACCGCGCGGGCGCCCGGCTCGGCCGGCCGTTCCGGCTGTTCCAGTCCGCCGTGGTCGCCTCCGACCTCGCCGACGGCATCTACAAGACCGCCGTCCCGCTGCTGGCCCTCGACATCACCCGCTCCGCCCTCGGCATCACCCTGGTCGGACTCGCCGTCCGGCTGCCCTGGCTGATCGCCATCCTCCCGGCCGGAGTGGCCGCCGACCGCCACCCGCCGCGGACGGTGATGCGCTGGGCCTCGGCCGTGCGGCTGCCCGTGGTCGCCCTGCTGTGCGTCCTGGCCGCCACCGACCGGCTCACGCTCTGGGCGCTCGCCCCGGCCGCCTTCCTGGTCGGCTGCGCGGGCAGCTTCGTCGACGTCGCCGCCCAGTCCCAACTGCCCCGCCTGGTCGCCACGTCCCAGCTGTCCAAGGCCAACGCCAGCCTGCAGTCCACCCAGACCTTCCTGGCCCAGCTGCTCGGCCCCGCCCTCGGCGGCTACGCGGCGGCCCTGGGCGCCGGGGGCGGACTGGCCGCCTCCGTCCTGCTCTACCTGGTGACGGTCTGGGCCCTGGGCCTGCTGCCCTCCCCGGCACCACCGGCACCGGCACCGGCACCGGAACCGGCGGCACCCGCGCCGCAGCCACCCGCACCGCCCGCACCGCCGGGGGAGCGGCCCGCCCGGCTGCGCGCCCTGGTCGGCGAACTCGGCGAGGGGCTGCGCCACTTCCGCGGCCGGCACGACCTGGTCCGGCTGGCCGCCACCGCCGCCGCCAACAACCTGGCGTACGCGATGTGCCTGACCATCCTGCCGCTGTGGGCCGTCGCCCCCGGCCCGCTCGGGCTGTCCACCACCGGCTACGGCCTGCTGCTCACCTGCCTGGCCGTCGGCAGCATCGTCGCCGGGCCGAGCAGCGGGTACGTGCTGCGGAAGGTCGGCGAGCGGCGGGTGATGCGCTTCGGCGCGCCCCTGCTCGGGCTCTGCTTCCTGTCCGCCGGGTCGGGCTCGGTGGCGGTGGTCGCCGCCGGATTCCTCTGCTACGGTCTGCTCTCCACCGTGTGGAGCGTCGCCGTCCTGTCGTACCGTCAGGCGACCATCCCCACCGCGCTGTTCGGCCGGGTCAACGCCGCCTACCGCTGGCTGACCTGGGGCGTCATCCCGCTGGGCGCCGCCCTCGCCGGAGCGCTCGCCACCCTGGCCGGCACCCGCTGGGTGTTCGTCGTCGCGGGCGCCCTGCCGGTCGCCGTCGGGCTGCTGCTGCCCCCGGTGCGGACCGTCCGCCCGGAGGAGCGCTCCACGCCGGACACCGCGAGCGGCGGCACCGTGACCGGCGGCACCGCGAGCGGCGGCACCACCACCACCTGACGCACCGCCACCCGACGCCGCGTCACCGGGCACCCCGCCGACGACGTCCCACCCGACGCCCCCGCGCCGCCACCACCCGGCGCCACCGCGCCCGCCCCGGGGGACCACACCCCCGGGCCCGCACCCACCGGGCCCCGACCCTCTTCGGCCCCCGGCCCCGCGCCGGAGCCCACCCGAACCACCCTCACCACGCGCCGAACGAACCCACGCACCGAACGAACCCACGGAAAATGGTGTCCACGCATGTCGTTCCTGCATGACCTGCTCAGCACGCAGGCCGAGTCGAACCCCACGCGGACCGTCGCCCTGCTCGGCGACGCCCCGGTCACCTACGGCCAGGCCGAGACCGCCGCCGACCGGATCGCCGCCGGTCTCGCCGCGTACGGCGTCCGCCCCGGCGACCGGGTGGGCCTGCTGATGTCGCGCTCGCTCGACCTGCTGCCCGCCGTCTTCGGTGCGCTGCGCTCCGGCGGCGTCTGCGTCCCCGTCGACCCCGAGGACCCGGCCGACCGCCGCAGCGCCATCCTGTCCCTCTCCGGCGCCCGGGTGGTGCTCACCGAACGCGCCCTGCTGGACGCCGACGCCCCCGCGGACGTCCGCCTGCTGGCCGTCGAGGACCTGCTGGCCGGCGACCACGCCCCGCTCGCCGCCCCGGTCGAACTCGCCGAGGACGCCGTCGCGTTCATCTTCTACACCTCCGGCTCCACCGGCGCCCCCAAGGGCGTCGTGCTCACCCACCGCGCCCTGCTGGCCGGCCAGCAGTGGCTGCAGCGGACCTTCCCGCTCCAGCCCGGCGACCGCCAGCTGCTGCGCACCACCCTCAGCATCACCAACCTGGTCCGCGAGGTCTTCTGGCCGGTGCTCTCCGGCGGCACCGTCGTCATCGTCCCGCCCGGCGGCCACAAGGACCCCGACCAGCTGGTCGAACTGATCAACGCCGGCGCGGTCACCACCCTGATGGTCGTCCCCGCACTGCTCGCCGGCATCCTGCAGAACCCGGCGTTCGCCGCCAACACCTCGCTGAAGTACGTCTTCTGCAGCAGCGACGTGATGCCCGGCGCGCTGCCCGGGACCTACTTCGCCACCGGCCCGAAGGCCCGCCTGTTCAACGTCTACGGCCTCACCGAAGCCCTCTACAGCACCTACTACGAGTGCCTGCCCGGCACCGCCTACGAGGGCTTCGTCCCCGTCGGCCACCCCGCCGAGCTCACCCCCCGGATCCTCGACGAGCAGCTGCGCCCCGTCCCGGCCGGCACCACCGGCGAACTGTGCCTGGCCGGCACCGGCATCGCCGAGGGCTACGACCGGCTGCCCGAGCTGACCGCCGCCAAGTTCGCCGACACCCCCGAGGGCCGGGTCTTCCGCACCGGCGACCTCGCCCGGCAGGGCGCCGACGGCAGCCTCGAACTGCTCGGCCGGATGGACGACCAGGTCAAGATCGCCGGCTACCGGGTCGAACTCGGCGAGGTCGAGGCCCGCCTGCTGGAGGTCCCCGGCGTCACCGGCGCCGTCGCCTCCGGCCTGCGCGACGCGGGCGGCCACCAGCGCCTGGTCGCCCACCTGACCTGCGGCGACCAGCCGCCCACCGCCGCCGCCATCCGCGCCCACCTCGCCGACCGGCTGCCGTACTACATGGTCCCGGCCGCGTTCACCGTCATCGACGCCGTCCCGCTGACCCACAACGGCAAGGTCGACCGCCGCGCCCTGCAGGACCTCCGGGGCGCCCACCTCGAACTCGCCGAGGAGTACACCCCCGCCCGCACCGACCTGGAGGGCTACCTCTGCGAGCTGTGGGCCGAGGCGCTCACCCTGCCCCGGGTCGGCATCCACGACAACTTCTTCGCCCTCGGCGGCGACTCCATCCAGGGCTTCCTGATCAGCGCCCGCGCCAACCGCGACGGCATCGCGCTGAGCGCCACCCAGGTCTTCGCCACCCCCACCGTCGCCGAGACCGCCGCCTTCGTCGAGGAGCAGAACCGCACCCGGCCGCAGTCCACCGGCCCGGTCGAGGTGCAGGCCTTCACCATCCCCGAGGCCGACCTCGCCGCGGTGCGCGCCGCCGCCCCCGACCCCGACGGCATCGAGACGGTCTACCCGCTCACCGAGATGCAGAAGGGCATGCTCTTCCACTCGCTGCTCGACCCGGACTCCGGCGTCTACTTCGAGCAGTTCCTGTACGCCCTCAACGGCGAACTCGACCTCGACGGCTACCACCGCGCCTGGCAGCAGGTCGTCGACCGGCACGAGATCCTGCGGGTGTGGATCGCCACCCGCGGCCTGTCCGAGCCGCTGCAGGCCGTCCAGCGCACCGCCGAACTCGGCTGGACCGTCCTCGACTGGTCCGGCCACGACGCCGCCGAACAGCACGCGCTGCTGGAGCGCTACCTCGACGACGACCGCCGCCGCGGCTTCGCCTACGACCGCGCCCCGCTGTTCCGGCTCACCCTGGTCCGGCTCGGCGAGAGCACCTACAAGCTCGTGATGAGCTACCACCACCTCATCCTCGACGCCTGGTCGCTGTTCGTGCTGCTGCGCGACTCGCTGGAGATCTACCACGCCCAGCTCGACGGTCGGCTGCCCGAACTGCGCCCCACCCGCTCCTTCGGTGACTACGTCGCCTTCCTGGAGCAGGAGGACATCGCCGGCGCCCGCGACTACTGGCTGCAGCGCCTCGCCGGGTTCCGCCGCCCTACCGTCATCGGCGCCTCCGCGCAGCTCGGCCTCTCCGCCAGTTCCCAGGAGATGCACGCCGAGGCCCGCCTCGACCTCGGCGAGGAGCTCACCGAGCGCCTGCTCGCCTACGGCCGCGCCAACCGGCTCACCCTCAACTCGCTGGTCCAGGGCGCCTGGGCGGTCGTCGTCGGCGGCTTCAGCGGCCAGGACGACGTCTGCTTCGGCATCACCATCACCCACCGGCCGGTCGGCCTGGCGGGCGTCGAGGACATCGTCGGCATCTTCATCAACAGCCTGCCCATGCGCGTCGTCCTCGACCAGGAGCAGCCGATCGGCCAGTGGCTCCAGGAGGTCCAGCGCACCCAGGTCGCCGCCCGCTCCCACGACCACTACCCGCTGCCGCTGATCCAGCAGCGCACCGACCTGCCCAGCGGCCAGCCGCTGTTCGAGTCCCTGCTGATCTTCGAGAACTTCCCCCGCGGCACCGGCTGGACCGGCCGCGGCGGCATCGACGTCCGCCAGGAGCGCTACGTCGGCTGGACGAACTACCCCTTCGCCATCGAGGCGATGCCCGAGGAGCAGCTGTTCTTCCAGGTCAAGCACGACCTGGCGTTCTTCTCCGAGGAGGCCGTCGCCCGCATCCTGGAGGCCTTCCGCGGCGTGCTGACCGCCATCGCCGACGGCGGCACCGCCACCGTCGGCAAGCTCGCCGGCCACCTCGCCGACCAGCGCCCCGCCCCCGCCCCGCTGCCCGCCGCCCGGGCCCAGGACACCGCGCTCTTCCCGGCCCGCGGCACCGCCGCCACCGCCGCCGTCACCACCCCGCCCGGCACCGAGGACGAGATCGCCCTCGCCCGGCTGTGGGCCGAGGTGCTGCAGACCGAGGAGATCGACGTCCACACGCCGTTCCTCGCGCTCGGCGGCAGCTCGCTCGCCGCGATGCGGCTGGTGGCCCTCGCCCAGAACGAGGGCTTCGACTTCGAACTGAGCGCGCTGTTCACCGCCGACGGCACCGTCCACCGCCTGGCCGCCGACCCCGACGGCCCGACCGGCTGACCCCGCGCCGGGCCGGGCGGCCCGCGCCCACCGCGCACCCGCCGCCCGGCCCGGCCCCGGCCCCGCACCACGTCGACGACCGGCCCGCCCACCGGCCCAGAGAGGCAGCACCATGGAACACCCCCCGTCCGGCACCACCGCGCAGGACCCCCGGGACCTGCTCGGCGAACTCGCCGAGCACGGCGTCCTGGTGCGCTCCCGCCGCGGCCGGCTGGTCGTCGACGCACCGCCCGCCACCCCGGGCCCCCTGCTGGAACGCCTCACCGCGGCCCGGCCCGAGGTGCTCGCCGCCGTCACCGCCCCCCCCGGCCTGCCCGGCCCCGCCCTCCCGCCCGACACCCCCGCACCCGCCGACGCCCCCTTCCCGCTGACCGACCTGCAGAGCGCCTACCACGTCGGCGAAGCGCACTACCCGCAGCTGCGCACCCCCGCCCACCTCGCCCACGGCTTCGAAGTCCCCGGCCTCGACCTGCCCCGCTGGACGGCCGCCCTGCGCACCGTCCTCACCCGGCACGAGACGCTCCGCGCCGCCCTCGACCCCGACGGCCGCCAGCACGTCACCGAGCTCCCCGCCCACTGGGGCCCGCAGGTCACCGACCACCGCCACCTCGACGCCGACCTGGCCCGCGCCGCCTTCCTGCGCCTGCGCGAGCACGCCGCCGACCACCTGCCGCCCCTGGACTCCGGCACCCAGCTCGGCTGCACCGTCCACCTGGCCCCCGACACCGCGTACGTGCTGCTCACCCTGCGCCTGTTCGCCCTGGACGCCCGCTCCATCGGCCTGCTCTGCCGCGACCTCGCCGCCGCCTACGAGGGCCGCCCGCTGCCCGGGCCCACCCCGCCCGGGCTGTTCCGGCGCTACACCGAGGCGCTCGACCGGCACCGCGACAGCCAGGCCCACCGCAACGCCGTCGCCCACTGGACCCGCCGCGCCGCCCAACTGCCGCCCCCGCCCGCGCTGCCCGACACCGCCGTGCCCGCCGAGGCCCGCTTCGCCCGGGTCCGCCACCGGCTGCCCGCCCCCGTCTGGAGCCGGCTGCGCGAACGCGCCCGGGAGAGCGGCCTGTCCGCCAACACCGTGCTGTGCGCCGCCTACGCCGAACTGCTGCGCCGCTGGTCCGGACAGCCCTCCTTCGGACTCACCGTGCTGGTCGCCACCCGCGGCATGCTCGCCGCCGACACCCCCGGCCTGGACCAGTGCGTCGGCAACTTCGGCAGCACCCTGCTGCTGGAGTGCGACGGCACCGCCGACACCTTCACCGCCCGCGCCGCCGCCCTCCAGCAGCGCCTGATGGCCGACCTGCCGCACGTGTGGCTCTCCGGCGTCGAGATCGCCCGCCGCGCCCGGCGCACCCGCCCCGACGCGACGGTCGCCAGCCCGTTCGTCTTCGCCTCCGGCCTCGACGACACCGCCGGCGAAGCGCTGCCCCCGCACCTGACCGCCGACGGCTGGCACCTGCTGTACAAGGCCATGCACACCCCGCAGGTCCTGCTCGACCACCAGGTCTCCGAGGAGGACGGCGAACTCGTCTGCACCTTCGACCACGTCGCCGACGCCTTCCCCGACGGCCTGGTCGCCGAACTCGCCGCCGCCCACGCCGACCTGCTGCACCGCCTCGCCGACGACCCGCACACCTGGACCGCCACCCACCGCCCCGACCTGCCCGACGCCCTGCTCGCCGCCCGCCGCGCCGCCAACCGCACCCACCGCCCCACCGACCCCGGCGACGTCCTCGACGGACTGCGCACCGGCGCCGCGCACACCCCCGACCGGCCCGCCCTGATCGGCGCCGACGGCACCGTCGGATACCGGCAGGCCGCCACCGCCGCCACCCGCACCGCCCGCGACCTCGACCGGGCCGGCGCCCGCCCCGGCGGCCTGGTCGGCGTCCTGGCCCGCAAGAGCCCCGCCCAGTACCTCGCCGCGCTCGCCGCCCTCGCCCACGGCTCCGGCTACGTCCCGCTCGGCGTCGACTGGCCGCCCGCCCGGATCGCCGCCCTGCTGGAACGGCACGCCATCACCCACCTGCTCACCGACGACGAGGGCGCCCGGCTGGCCGCCGCCCTGCCCGGCCCCGCCGCCGTCACCGCCACCGCGCTGCGCCCGCCCGCCGCCGCCGACGCCTCGGGCGAGGGCGAGGGCGACGACGACGCGTACGGGCTGCCCGCCCAGGACCCGGACGCGCTCGCCTACGTGATCTTCACCTCCGGCTCCACCGGCACCCCCAAGGGCGTCGCCATCCCGCACAGCGGGCTGCTCAACACCGTCCAGGACATGGTCGAGCGCTTCGGCGTCGGCCCCGGGGACCGGTTGCTGTCGCTGTCCGAACTGCACTTCGACCTCTCCGCCTTCGACCTGTTCGGCGCCCTGCACGCCGGCGCGGCCGTCGTCGTCCCCCCGTGCGGCCCCCGCCCCGACCCCGAGCTGTGGGCCCGGTGGGTGGCCGACAGCGGCGCCACCGTGTGGAACACCGTCCCGGCGCTGCTGGAGATGCTCCTCGACCACCTCGGCGAGCGCGCCGCCGACGTCCTCGGCGGGCTGCGGCTGATCCTGCTCAGCGGCGACTGGATCCCGCTCGGCCTGCCCGACCGGATCCGCGCGGCCTGCCCCGGGGCGCGGCTGGTCGCCCTCGGCGGCGCCACCGAGGCCTCGATCTGGTCCAACTACCACGTGGTGGAGGACCTCGACCCGTCCTGGAAGTCCGTCCCCTACGGCCGGCCGCTCGCCAACCAGCGCTACCACGTCCTGGACGCCGGCCTCGCCGACGTCCCGCACTGGGTGCCGGGGGAGCTGTACATCGCCGGCGACGGCCTCGCCGCCGCCTACTACGGCCAGCCCGAACTGACCGCCGAACGCTTCCCGCGCCACCCGCGCACCGGGGAACGCCTCTACCGCACCGGCGACCACGCCCGCTACCGGCCCGACGGCACCCTGGAGTTCCTCGGCCGGGTCGACAGCCAGGCCAAGGTCCGCGGCTACCGGGTCGACCTGCTGGAGGTCGAGCAGCAGCTCGCCGCCCAGCCCGGCGTGCGCGCCGCCGCCTGCACCGTCACCGGCACCGGCGCCGACAGCCGGCTGACCGCCTTCGTCGTCCCCGCCGAGGACGGCCCGGCCCCCGACCCGGCCGCCCTGCGGGCCGGCCTGGCCGCCGTCCTGCCCGGCTACGCGGTGCCCGGCGCCTTCCACCGCGTCCCCGCGCTGCCGCTGACCGCCAACGGCAAGCGCGACGCCCGCGCCCTGCTCGCCCTCGCCGCGGAAGCCTCCCGAGCGTCCGAAGCGTCCGAAACCGGGGGCGCGCCCACCGGCCGCCCGCCGCGCACCGACCGCGAACGCGCCCTGGCCCGGCTGTGGGAGCAGGTCTGCGGCACCACCGTCCGCTCCGTCGACGACGACTTCTTCGCCAGCGGCGGCAGCTCCGTCACCGCGGTGCGGCTGCTGCGCCTGATCGGCGAGGAGTTCGGGGTGCGGCTGCCGCTGTCCAGCCTGTTCGAGGCCGGCACCGTCGCCGGGCAGTGCGCGCTCCTGGACCGCCGCGGCCGCCGCACCCTGCTGACCGTCCGCGCGGGCGGCCCGGAGACCGTGGTGCTGGTGCACCCCGTCGGCGGCCACCTGCTGGGCTACCGCGACCTGATCGAGGCCCTGCCCGCCCGCTTCGCCGTGCACGGCCTGCAGAGCCCGGCCGCCGCCGAACTGCCCGGCACGCTCGGCGAACTGGCCGACGAGTACGCCGCCGCGGTCGCCGCCCTCGGCACCCCCGTCCACCTGCTCGGCTGGTCGCTCGGCGGCGTGCTCGCCGCCGAGATCGCCCACCGGCTGCCCGACGCCCCGCGCTCGCTCACCCTGGTCGACAGCTTCGTGGCCGCCCCCGCCGGCCCGGACGGCGTCCCCGCGGCGGGGGAGGCCGCCACCGCGGCCGACTTCTTCGCCGACCACCTCGGCCGGGGCGACACCGACGCCCCGGACCTGCGCGTCCCCGCCGGGCACCCCGACCCGTTCGGCCACCTCGCCGCCCGGCACCTGCCCGACGAGCCCCCGCAGGCCCTGCGCGCCCTGCACGACCAGTACCGCGCCTTGTACCGGCTGCTGCTGGCCCACCGGCCCCGGCCGCTGCCCGGCCGCTGCCCGCAGACCTTCGTCCGCGCGGGCGGCGAACGCCCCGGCGCCTTCCCCGGCCTGACGCCCGCGCAGGAGCACCCCGGCGCCCTCGTCCCGCCCGGCACCGAGGTCCGCACCGAGCCGGGCACCCACCACACGGTCGTCCGGGCGGACGCCGCGCAGCGCCTCGCCCTGATCCTCGACCGGCACGCCGACCGGCACGCCGAGCGCACCGACCACCCCGAGCCCGCCACCAGCAGGAAGTGAGACACCCCGTGAGCAGCAGGAGCATCAAGGACATCGTCGTGTTCGGCGAGAGCGAGGGCGAGGTGCGGCACGTCCGCAAGGGCCCCGACCGGTGGATCGCCGGCGAGCTCGCCATCACCAACACGCTGCAGTTCGCCAGCCCCGACGGCGCGTTCACGGCCGGCATCTGGGAGAGCACCCCCGGCAAGTTCCGGGCCGTCTACGAGGAGGACGAGTTCTACCACATGCTGTACGGCCAGGTCGTGATCGCCGACGAGGACGGCAACGCCCGGACCTTCCACCCCGGCGACACCATCGTGGTACCGGCCGGCTTCACCGGGACCTGGGAGGTGGTCGAGCCGACCAAGAAGTTCTACGCCCACTACCGCCCCGGCAGCGGCCCGGCCCTCGCCACCGCGACGCCGGTGACGACCGAGCCCGCCGAGCGGACCGACGCCGACCCGTCCGACCCGTCCGACCCGTCCGTGCAGGCCGGCTGACCCGGGAAGAGGCCGACACCACCATGACCACGTCCCCCGCCACCGCCGGCCTGCCGCACCAGCGGCTGCTCGGCATCGGGTTCGGTCCCTCGCACCTGTCCATGGCCGCCCTGCACGCCTCCCGGGCGGCCGCCGGCGGCGCGGGGAGCGTGCACTTCCTGGAGGCCCGCGCGTCCTTCGCCTGGCACCCGGACATGCTGCTGCCCGGCGCCCGGATGCAGGTCGCCTTCCTCAAGGACCTGGTCACCCCCCGGGAGCCGACCAGCCCGTTCAGCTTCGTCAACTTCCTGGTCGCCCACGGCCGGCTGGAGCAGTTCCTCGACCTCGCCACCCTCAACCCGACCCGGCACGAGTTCGTCGAGTACTTCCGCTGGGCGGCCGCCCGGCTGCCCGGCTACGCCAGCTACGGGCACCGGGCCGAGGCGATCCGCCCCGCCGTCGCCCCCGACGGCACCGTCACCCACCTCGAAGTGGACCACCGCGGCCCCGACGGCACCCGGCACACCACCACCGCCGACCACGTCTCGGTGGCCCCCGGCGGCTCCCCGGTCGTCCCCCGCGGCGTCGACCCCGCCGCCCGGGAGAGCGGCGCCGTCCTCCACAACAGCGCCTTCCTGACCGGCATCCAGCCCTTCCACCGGCGCGGCCGCGAGCTGCCGCACCGCTTCCTGGTGGTCGGCGCCGGACAGAGCGCCGCCGAGGCCTTCCAGTACCTGGCGGCCGAGTTCCCCGCCGCCGCCGTCACGCTCGCCCACCGCGGCTTCGCCCTGCAGCCCGCCAACAGCAGCGCCCTGGCCAACGCCATCTTCGCCCCCGCCGCGGTCGACCTGTTCCACGGCGCCGCCCCGGCCCGCCGCCGCGGCATCCTGGCCGAACTGCGCACCACCAACTACGCCGCCGTCGACGACACCGACATCGACGCCGTCGCCGGACTCCTCTACGACCAGCAGGTGCGCGGCGGGCAGCGGCTGGCGGTGCGCCGCTTCACCGAGCTCACCGCCTGCCGGGCCGCCGGACCGGGCGCCGCCGCCACCCTGCGCGACCTGCTCACCGGCGAGGAGCGCACCGAGGAGTACGACGCCGTCGTCCTCGCCACCGGCTACGACTTCACCGAGGCCCGCGGACTGCTCGCCGGCCTCGACCGGTACCTGCTGCGCGACGAGGACGGCCGGCTGCTCGTCGACCGCGACTACTCGGTGCGCACCGCCCCCGGCTTCGCCCCCAAGGTCTTCCTGCACGGCGCCGCCGAGCACACCCACGGCCTCACCAGCACCCTGCTCTCCCTGATCGCGCACCGCGCCGGCGACATCCTCGACGCCGTCGACGCCGCCGACGGGGCCGCCCGTCCCGCCCCCACCGACCACCTCCTGCAAGGAGCGCACGCATGAGCGGCATCCAGATCCAGCGGCGGGCCGACGCCCCCACCCGCGAGGAGTACGGCTGCGAGTTCCGCCGGATCCTGCCCTGGCAGCGCTCCGGCCCCTCCGACACCGGCATGGGCGTGTGCACGGTCGCCCCCGGCACCGCCACCACCCCGCACTCGCACGTCGACCACGAGCAGTTCTACGTGGTGCGCGGCAGCGGCACCGTCGAGGTCGAGGGCGAGCGCGCCGAGGTCGGCCCCGGCGACGCGATCGTCGTCGGCTCGCACCAGGTCCACCACTTCGAGAACGGCTCCGCCACCGAGGAGCTCGAACTGCTGTCCGTCTGGTCGCTCGGCCCGCTCGGGGGCGAGTGATGGCCGCCCGCGCCTTCCTGGTCACCGCCACCCCGCCCACCACCAACGGCGACCTGCACGTCGGCCACCTCTCCGGCCCCTACCTGGGCGCCGACGTGTTCAGCCGCGCCCAGCGGATGCTCGGCCACACCGCCCTCTACGCCTCCGGCGGCGACGACCACCAGACCTACGTGGTCACCACCGCCCAGCGCCTGGGCCTGGACCCGGTCGAACTCGCCGCCCGCTGCAACGAGGAGATCCGCGAGACCCTCGCCCTCGCCCGGATCGACATCGACGCCTTCACCAGCCCCGACGACGACTACCGCGCCGACGTCCGGGCCTTCTTCACCGACCTGTACCGCACCGGGAAACTGGAGCGCCGCACCTGGACGTTCCCGTACTGCGCCACCACCGACCGCTTCCTGCTGGAGGCCTTCGCCACCGGCCACTGCCCCGAGTGCCTGGTCGCCACCTGCGGCGCCATCTGCGAGAACTGCGGCCACCCCAACGACACCGGCTCGCTGCTCTACCCCGCCGGCACCGGCACCGCGGCCGGCACCGGCACCGAGCCGCGCGAGGTCGAGATCCTCGTCCTGCCGCTGGAGCACTACCGCGAGCGCTTCACCGACTTCTACCGCGAACGCGCCGCCACCATGCGGCCGCACGTGCTGCGCTTCGTCCGGGAGATGCTCGACCGCCCGCTGCCCGACTTCCCGGTCAGCTACCCCGCCCAGTGGGGCATCCCGGTCGGCCTGGACGGCTTCGAGGGCCAGGTGTTCAACGTCTGGGCCGAGATGCTGCCCGGCCTGCGCGTCATGAGCGAGACCGCCCGCGCCCGCCGCGCCCCCGCGCACCGCGGCGACGTCTGGGCCGCCGACTCCGGCTACGAACTCGTCCAGTTCCTCGGCTACGACAACACCTTCTACTTCTCGCTCGCCCACCTGGGACTCGCCTTCGCCCACGGCGGCCTGCTCACCCCCACCGCCATCGTGACCAACGAGTTCTACCACCTGGAGGGCGCCAAGTTCTCCACCAGCCGGCGCCACCTGATCTGGGCCCGCGACCTGGTCGGCAAGTACGGCGCCGACAACGTCCGCTTCCACCTCGCCCTCGACAACCCCGAGCACCAGGTCTCCGACTTCACCGAGGCCGGCTTCACCGAGAGCGTCCGCACCCGCCTGCACGCGCCGCTCACCGCGCTCGCCGCCGCCCTCGCCCCGCGCACCGGGCAGCCCGCCCCCGCCGGGCCCGGGACCACCGCGCTGCTCGACCGCTACCGTGACCGCATGCGCCGCGCCTACACCCTGGAGACCTTCTCGCTCCGGCAGGCCGCCGAGAGCACGGCCAACCTGCTCGCCCTGCTCGCCGCCAAGGCCGACCAGGACCCGGCCCTGGCCGTCGCGGGCGTCCGCGTCCTGGCCGAACAGGCCGCCCCGCTCCTCCCGGACCTCGCCGCCGCGCTCGCCGAGCGCTGCGCCGCCGTCCCCGAGGGCACCGTCCCGCGCCTGGACGGGCTGATCGCCCACCCGCTCTGACCGTTCCGCACCGGCCCGGCCCCCGACCCGCGGGGCCGGCCCCGGACCCGACCGCAGCAAGGCAGAACACCATGCACATCGCGTTCGTCGACTCCAACCCCGCCGCCCTGGAAGCCGTCCGGCTCGCCACGGAGGCCGGCCACCGCGTGACCTTCCTGCAGTCCGCGGACCCGCTCTACCCGCCCACCGAGCAGAACCTGCGCATCCTCGGCGCCGTCGACCACCTCGTCGACGGCCTCGTCACCACCGACCCCGGGGCCGTCACCGCCGCGCTCGCCGCCCGGCACGCCGACCACCCCATCGACGTCGTCACCAGCCAGCACGAGATGTGCACCGAGGCGGTCGCCCACGCCTGCCGCACCCTCGGGCTGCGCGGCACCGACCCCGACGCCGTCCTGACCGCCCGCCGCAAGGACCGCTGCCGCGAGGCCCTCGACCGGGCCGGCCTCGCCTCCGCCCGCCACGCGCTGGCCGCCGACGAGGCGGAGGTCCTCGCCGCCGCCGAACGCATCGGCTACCCCGTCATCCTCAAGCCCCCGTCCGGCGGCGACAGCCTGCTCTCCTACGTGGCCCGCACCCCCGAGGAGGCCGCCGAGGGCTGCCGCGGCATCCTCACCGGGCTCGACGCCGTCCCCGCCGACTGGCACGGCCAGTTCCGGCGCGGCATCCTGGTCGAGGAGTACCTGACCGGCCCGCTGGTCTCGGTCGAACTCGGGGTCAAGAACGGCGAGTTCACCCCCTACTGCGTCTCCGGCCGGTTCCGCTGGGCCCAGGACGAGGTGGTCGAGCTCGGCTCCTACATCCCCTCCAACCTGCCCCCGCGGCAGCGCGAGGACTGCATCGCCTACGCCGTCGAGGTCTGCCGCGCCCTCGGGCTCGACCTCGGCGTCTTCCACCTGGAGATCATCCACACCGAGCGCGGCCCGGTCCTCGTCGAGGTCAACCCCCGCGTCATGGGCGGCGCCCTGCCCACCATCTACAAGCACGCCACCGGCACCGACGTCTTCACCGGGCTGCTGGAGATCCTCGACCCGGACGCCGAGGTCAACGCCCCCGCCCCGACCGACGGTTGCGTCGGCGGACGCAAGGTGATGGCCCGCCACGGCGGCACCCTCGACCCCGCCGCCACCCTGGAGCGCGCCGCCCGCCACCCCGACGTCCTGCAGGTCGTCGGCTTCGACAGCTACCGCACCGGACCGGGCCGCGACGTCGCCGCCGGGCAGATCGTCGCCCGCTTCATCCTGCGAGGTGAAGATCATCTGTCCGTGGTTCGGGCAGCCGAGCAGATCCTGCACGGTTTGGAGGAAGATCTGGGGATCGAGCTGATGATCGGTGAGAAGGACTGAAGACCCCATGACCTCCCCTGCCGGCACGCCCACCGGGCTGCCCACCCTCCCCGGCGCCGTCGACGGCCCCCGCCTCGCGGCCCTCGCCGCCGAACACGGCACCCCGCTGTGGGCGTACGACGCGCAGACCATCCGCGGCCAGATCGCCAAGCTGCGCTCCTTCGACGTGATCCGCTTCGCGCAGAAGGCCTGCTCCAACATCCACATCCTGCGCCTGATGCGCGAGGAGGGCGTCCTGGTCGACGCCGTCTCCGAGGGGGAGGTCGAACGGGCCCTGCTCGCCGGCTACCGGGTCGGCGGCCAGGACGAGCCCATCGTCTTCACCGCCGACCTGCTCAGCCGCAGCGCGCTGCGCCGGGTCGTCGAACTCGGCGTCCCGGTCAACGCCGGCTCCCCGCAGATGCTGGACCAGGTCGGCCAGGCCTCGCCCGGCCACCCCGTCTGGATTCGGATCAACCCCGGCTTCGGCCACGGCCACAGCCGCAAGACCAACACCGGCGGCGAGCACAGCAAGCACGGCATCTGGCACGAGCACCTGGAGGAGAGCCTCGCGCTGGTCGACCGCCACGGCCTCGACCTGATCGGCCTGCACATGCACATCGGCTCCGGGGTCGACTACGGCCACCTGGAGAACGTCTGCGAGACCATGGTCAAGCAGGTCCTGGTCTCCGGCCGCGACGTGCGCGCCATCTCGGCCGGCGGCGGCCTCTCGGTGCCCTACGGGCCCGGCGAACAGGAGGTCGACACCGAGCGCTACTTCCGGCTGTGGGACGCCGCCCGGCAGGAACTCGCCGCCCGGCTCGGCCACCCCGTCCGGCTGGAGATCGAGCCCGGCCGCTTCCTGGTCGCGAACTCCGGCGTGCTGGCCGCCGAGGTGCGCGCCCAGAAGCCGATGGGCAGCAACTGGTTCGTGCTGTCCGACGCCGGCTTCAACGACCTGATGCGGCCCGCCATGTACGGCAGCAGCCACCAGGTCTCCGTCCTCGACGGCGCCAGCGGCGAACCCCGCACCGGCGAGCCGCTGGACACCGTCCTGGCCGGCCCGCTGTGCGAGTCCGGCGACGTCTTCACCCAGTCCGAGGGCGGCCTGGTCCACTCCGTCCCGCTGCCGCGCACCGAGATCGGCGACCTGCTGGTCTTCCACGACGCGGGCGCTTACGGCGCGAGCATGTCCTCCACCTACAACTCCCGCCCGCTGGTCCCCGAGGTCCTGGTCGACGGCCCCGAGGCCCGGCTCATCCGCCGCCGCCAGAGCGTCGCCGACATGCTCGCGGCCGAGACCGACCTGCCGGCCTGACCCCGCGACGCCCGCCCTGCCCGGCCGTCTGCGGGCGGGCGGGCGGAGCGGTTTCGGACGGTCCGGTTTCGGACGGTCCGGGTGTCGGTGCCAGGTGGCACCCTGGCCGGATGGACGACGCGTACGACGAACTGCTGCTGCGGGGCCGGGTCTACGGGGCCGACCACGAGGACCCGGGGCCCCGTCCCGGCCGCGCCTACCGGGAACTGGTCGGCGGGCCCCTCGACGGGCTCCTGCTGGACGTCACGGGCTGGGACGCCGAGGCGCTCGCCACCGGCGCCGCCCTCTCCACCCACCTCGGCCGCCACGGCGGCGAGGGCCGCTCCCACTACGAACCGCGCCCCACCGACCCCCGGCGCTGGGACTGGACGGCGGACACCCCCTGAGGGCCCCGCCCGCTGCCCGCCCCCGCGCCCCGGGCTCAGTGCCCCAGCGCGCCCCGGACCCAGCCGTCCACCGTGCCGGTCAGATCGTGCTGGCCGGCCCCGTGGTCCAGCACGAACGTCCGCACCGAGTCGCCGCCGTGGAACATGCCGCGCTTGTCGAACTCCAGCACCACCTCGACCCGGTGCGGGTCCGTCACGAAGGACAGCTCGACCTCGTTGCAGCGCCCGGCGAACTGCGGCGCCGCCTTGTACTCGATCTCCTGGTAGAACGGCAGCGTCTGCCCCGTCCCGTGGATCCGCCCGGCCTCCAGGTCGGCCCGGTGGAAGTGGAACCCCAGCGCCGACAGCGCCTCCAGCACCCGCTGCTGCACCGGCAGCGGCTCCACCGCCAGCGGGTCGGTGTCCCCGCGGTCCAACTGCCCCGCGATGTCCACGTCGGTGCGCACCCCCAACGCCATCCCCGACAGGTGGTGCCCCCCGATCGCCGTCAACGGCGTCTCCCACGGCACCGGGAAGGCGAACGGGACCGCCCGCCGCTCCCCGGCCGCCAGGCGCAGCGCCCCGCTGACCTGCACCCGGGCGAACTCCCTGGTGGTCTGCCCCTCCCCGTCCTCGTACTCGACCTCCACCCGGGCCGCCAGGCAGAGCGTGATCCCGTTGATCTCGGCGTCCCGCTCACCCCCGACCAGCTCGACCTGGCCGTGCACCGTCCCGCCCGGGCACACCACCGGAGTGGACAGCACCGTGTCGACGGTGGGCCCGCCCACCCCCAGCGCACCGAGCAGCCGCTTGAACACCATCCGGGGACACTCCTCACAGACTCAGGACCACGAGCCCACCGATCGTACTTTGCCCGCCCTTTGCCACCGACCGGCGGCCTCCCCCCACCGGCATGACGCCCCGTCAGGCCCGGACGCGCTGGGTGAGGAAGAGTGCCGCGCGGTCCAGCACCTCGTCCGCTTCCTCCGCCTCGTCCGCCTCGTCCAGGACGCCGGCGAACGCCTGGAACACCTGCGGAACGTCGGCGGTGCCGTCCACCGGCCGACGGCCCCGGGCCCGGCCCCGGCCCCGGCCGTCGGCCGAGCGGTGGTCGGCGGCCGTCAGTCCTCGGCGGCCGAGGACTCCGCCGACGCCCCCGTCTTCCACGACATCTCGACCTCCAACTCGATCTCGTCGCCGTCCAGTTCGACTTCGATCTCGGTGTGGAGCTCGTCGGGGATGCGCACCGTGAGCCGGCCGGGCCCGAGGTCCAGCTCCGCCTGGCCGCCCCGCCTGATCGCGGCGGCCAGCGCCTCCAGCTGGTCGGCGGCTTCGGCGCGGGACAGCGCGCGCTTCTGGGTGAACTCGAGGTCTTTCACCGCAACCCTCCAGGTCGCACGGGGACACCGGACCCTCCCCACCATCTTCCGGCCTCACCCGTCCGGGTGCGCGGGGAGCGCCACCGCACCCGCCCGCCCGGCTCCCGCCCGCCCCGCTCCGGTGCCGCCGGGCGGCGACCGGACACCGGCGTTAGCGTGGGACCGAACCGAGACCGGGGCGCCGCCCCGGCACCGGCCCCGGCCGCCGTACCGGCGGCCGGACGGCGTCCTCCTGGAGTTGACGTGAACGACCGATCCCCCGACCCGGAAGAGCTCGGCCCGATCGACTACCTGGTGATCTCCTTCCCGGGCAGCCGACTCACCGGCGAGGGCCTTCCGCTGCTCATCGACCTGGTCGACCGCGCGATCATCCGCATCCTGGACCTCACGTTCGTGCGCAAGGGCGCCGACGGGACGGTCGAGGCCGTCGAGATCGCCGACCTCACCGGCGACGGCCGCCTCGACCTCGCCGTCTTCGAGGGCGCGTCCTCCGGCCTGCTCGGCGACACCGACCTCGCCGAGGCCGGTGCGCTCCTGGAGCCGGGCGACAGCGCGGCCGTCCTGCTCTACGAGAACCGGTGGGCGGCGCCCCTGGCCGCCGCCCTGCGCCGGGCCGACGCCCGGATGGTCGCCGGTGGACGCGTCCCGCTGCAGGACCTCGTCGAGGTCCTCGACAGCATCGAGTCGCCCGGCCCGTCCAGCTGACGACCGCGCCCCGACGCCTCACCGCACCGCCCCCCTCACCGCACCGCACCGCCCCGAAGGAGGAAGCCATGCCCGGACTGCTCCGCGGAGTGGCCCGCACCGCCGTCGTCGCCGGGACCGCCACCGCCGTCTCGAACCGGGTCTCCCGCCGCCAAGCCGGTCGCTGGGCCGAGCAGGAGACCCAGTACGTGCAGGCCCCCGCCCCCGCTCCGGTCGCCCCCGTGCCGGTAGCCCCGGCACCGCCGCCCGGGCCCGCCACGGCCTCGCCGACCATGGACCAGAAGCTGGAGCAGCTCCAGCAGCTGGCGGCGCTCAAGGAACAGGGCATCCTCACCGACGAGGAACTGGCCGCCCAGAAGGCCCGCATCCTCTCCGGCTGAGGCCGCCCCGCGCCGCCCCGCCACCGGGACGGCGAGCCGTAGCCGGTCTCCGCCGCGTGCCGCAGATGACCGCTCGGGCCCGGGTCGGCCCGTCGCTCCGGTCTGCTCGTGGCCCGGGTCTGCCCGTGGCCCGGGTCGGCCCGTGGTCCGGCGGGCGCATCCCTCGGGATACTTCTCCCGAGGGATGCGCCCGGTCCGGGCGCGTCCGCCGCCCGTCCTCGGAGGAGCACGTGTCCGCACAGCCCGGCCCCGGCCCCGGCCCCGTCGCGTTCGAGAAGGTCGCTCCGGTGGTGCCGGTCCGCGACCTGGCCGCCGCCCTGGCCCGCTACGGCCGCCTCGGGTTCACCACCGAACCGTACGAGGACGGCTCCGAGTACGGCTTCGTCTCGCGCGGCGCGGTGGAGCTCCACCTGACCGAGTGGGCCGAGCACGACCCGCTGCGCACCGGCGCGGTGGTCTACCTGTACGTGTCGGACGCGGACGCGCTGCACGCCGAGTGGGCGGCGGCGGACGCGCCGGGGCGGCTGACCGATCCGGCCGACACCCCGTACGGCCTGCGCGAGTTCGGCTACGTCGACCCGGAGGGCACCCTGCACCGGGTCGGCTCCCCGCTCCGCCGCTGAGCACCCGCCCGGCGTCCGGCCCGGCGTCCCGTCCTGCGGTCGGCCCCGTGCCCGGCTCCCGCCGTCACGGGGCGAGCAGAGCCCGGGCGCGGTGCTCGCGGGGGGAGAGGCCGTGGGCCGTCCTGAACGCGCGGCTGAACTCGGGGGCGCGGGGGATGCCGCAGCGGGCCGCGACCGCCCGGACGGGCAGGGCGCGCAGGGCGGGGTCGGCGAGGTCGCGGTACGCCTTCTGCATGCGCTGGCGGCGGATGTACGCGGCGAGGGTCTCGCCCCCGGAGAGCTCGGTGAACCGCTGGTGCAGGTGGCTGAGCGAGACGTGGTGCGCGGCGGCGATCACCGGCGGGGCCAGCTCGGGATCGTGCAGCCGGCGCCGGACGAACGCCCGTACGCTCTCCACGAGTTCGCGGCGTCGCGCCTCGGGCGTCAGGGCGTCCTCGCACTCCAGCTCCCGGGTCAGCCAGGCCGCCACCAGATCCACCACCACGGTCCCGAGCGCGGACGCCTCCGCCGGGCGCAGCACCTCGGCCTGGCGGTCCAGGCCGAGCAGGAACTGCGACAGCAGCGCCCCCGAGCCCTCCAGCCCGGGCAGGCTCCGTCCGATCAGGGTGCTCAGCCGGTCCGGCGGGATCGGCAGCAGCGACATCGGCAGGTCGACGCCCAGCCCCGCCACCCGCGGCTGCTGCCCCGCGCCCCCGTGCGAGTCGAAGAACAGGCTGTTGTACGGGCGGGAACTGCTCACCAGGTGGAGGCCGCCCTCGGCCAACACCGCCTCCGGGCCCGGCCGTTCGCCCAGGGCGGCACCGCTGCCCCGGGTCAGCAGCGTCAGGTGGTAGCACTCCTCGTCCGAACTCCTGACCATCTTCCTGGTCCGCCGCACCCGGATCGACGGCACCGACATCCGCAGCACCGTGACGGGCCCCAGCCGGGTCTGCCGCACCCGCCCCGTGAACGTCTCGACGTGATCACTGGTCATGTCGGCCGCCCGACTGCGGGCCGTCGTCTCCCGCCAGAACTCGAAGCCCGCCTCCCCCGACAGGACGCCCTCACCCGACGGACTCTCCGCCACCACGCCACCCCCCAGGGCTCTCCACGGCCCCGGCCACCCGAAACCGCCCCCGGGACCTTACCGAACCGCCGGTCGGCCGTCAGGCCGCGGCCGCGGAACCGGGACGGTGCGGCCGGACCAGGGCGGTGGCGCAGAGCCCGAGGGCGAGGGCGAGGCACAGCCAGGCGAAGGCGTCGCCGATCCGGGCGTAGGGCGTCGGCGCCCCCCGCACGGGCAGGTACGCCACGGTGGCCTGGCGGTCGGTGCTGAAGTAGTCGGTGGTCGCCAGCACCCGGCCCTGCCGGTCGAAGGCCGCGGTCACGCCCTCGGAGTCCTGGCGGAAGAGCGCGTAGCCGTTCTCGATCGCGCGCAGGGCCGCCTTGCGGGTGTGCGCGAGGCCGTACTCCCGCCAGTCGTGCGAGGGGACGAGCATGATGTCGGCATCGACGTGCATCATCCCGGGGAAGTCCGCGTCGTAGCAGATCACGGTGGCGAGCCGGCCGTACGGGGTGTCCACGACGGGGACCTCGCCGTCGCCCGGGGCGTAGGACTCCGACCCGGGGACGGGGTGCGCCTTGTCGTACGTCCACCGCACGGCGCCCGCCGGGTCGATCAGCAGCGCCACGTCGCGGCCGTACGCCGGGGCGGTGGTGTCGAAGGTCTCGATGCCGATCTCCAGGTAGACCCCGGAGCGCCGCGCCTCCTCCCGGGCGTGGGCGATCACCGAACCCGCGTACGCCTCCTGCGTCCTGACGGCCCCCTCGGGCCAGACCACGATCTTCGCGCCTGCCCCGGCCTCCCGCCGGGTGGCGTCGAGCAGGCTGCGTTCGACGGCGGTGACGGCCGGCCGGAGCTCGGCGGGCGGCGCCCCGGCCAGGTCGCGGCGCGAGCCGCCGGGCACCCGGGCGAAGGCGGCCCGCTGCTCGTCCAGGGCGGCCCGGTCGGCGGTGACCCCGGCGACCCGGACGGTCGGCGCCCGGGACGGGAGGACGGCGAGACGGACGCTTCCCGCGCACAGCACCGCCGACAGGACGGCCAGGTGGACGACGACGGCCCGGCGCGCGGCGCGCCACGAGCGCTGCTCCAGCAGGTGGTCGACCACCTTGGCGAACCAGCCGATGAGGAAGGCGATGCCGTACGAGCCGGTCAGCGAGAGCAGTTGGAGCAGCGGCAGGTCGCCGTCCTGGGTGACCGCGAGGTTGCCGTACGCGGTGCCGAACGGCGACACCAGGGTGATCAGGAACTCCGCCCCGGCGAACGCCGCGGGGAACAGCAGCAGCGCGGCGGTCGGCCGCAGCCGGGCCGCCAGCAGCCGGTCGAGCAGGAACGGCAGCGTGAGCAGGGCGGAGAGGGCGGCCGCGCCGACGACGGTGACCGGCCCCAGGCCCATCCGGGACTCCGCCACCCAGAACAGGGCGGCCGCGGTGTTGGCCGCCCAGACGCCCGGCCCGCCCCACCGGGCCCGGCCGGTCCGGATGAAGCGCAGCAGCAGGACGGGGAAGAACCAGGCGGCCGGCGGCAGGTCGAAGCGCCCCCCGACGGCGCAGCACTGCGCGACGGCCCCGAGCAGCAGCAGCGCAGCCCTGGCAGCGGCGCGCGGGGGAGGACGGTCGGTCATGGCGTGTCGATCCGATCGGTCGGTGGCCGGCCCGGAGGACTCCGGACCGGCCACCGACGCTAGGGACGGACCGGCACCGCGCGGATCGTCCCACCGGGCGAGAGCACCGGCGCGCACGCACCTTTCGATGCGGCCGGGCGGCGGATCGCCGCCCGCGCCCCCACGGCTAGCCTTGACGACCAGTGATGACAACCGACCCGACCGGCACCGCCCGCCCCGTGGCCGTGGTGCGCCGCCTCGCCCACCGGTGCGCCGACCTGTCGGCCCGGCGGCCCTGGCTGCCCGACGCGGCGCTCGGCGCCGGCCTGACCGCCTTCGACGTGCTCACCCTGCTGGCCCGCCACCCCGCGCCGGGCGCGGCCGGCACCGTGCTGTGGGGCGCGCAGACCGTGCCGCTGCTGTGGCGCCGCCACCGGCCGGTGGCCGTCCTGGCCGCGATGACCGCCGCCTTCGTGCTGTTCACCGCGACGGACCCGGTGCCGGGCAAGACACCCGGCCCCTACCTGCTCGTCCTCGGGGTGTACGCCGCCGCCCGGTACGCGCCCGCCACGCGCAGCGCGCCCGCCACGGCGCTCGCGCTGGCCACCGCCGTCGCCACCGACCTGCTCTGCGGACGCGCCCTGCCCGCACACCTCGGCTCCGTCGAACCGATCAGCGCCACCACGTACGCGGTCTTCCTCACCACCGCCTGGTTCCTGGGCCGGGGACGACGACGGATCGGCGCCCAGGCCGGACGGCTGCGCCTGCTCAACGCCCGGCTGCGCGCCGAGCGGGAGACCAACGCCCGGCAGGCCGTCCTCACCGAACGGGCCCGGATCGCCCGCGACCTGCACGACGTCGTCGCCCACCACATCAGCGCGATCGCCCTGCAGGCCCGGGCCACCGGCGAGGCGCTCGCCGAGGAGAGGGCCGCCCCGGGCGACGGACGGCCCGGCGTCGAGCGGATCGCCCGGACCGCGGACACCGCCCTGGTCGAGATGCGGCGCATCCTCGGGCTGCTGGCCCCCGTGGACGGCACCGACGACCTCGCACCGGAGCCGTCCCTGGCCGACCTGCACCGGCTGGCGTCCGTGCTGGAGGCCGCGGGCTGCCGGGTGACCGCTGCGGTGGACGACGACCTGGGCGCGCCCGGCGCACTCCCGGCGGCGGCCCGGCTGTCCGCCTACCGCATCGCCCGCGAAGCGCTGACCAACGCGCTCAAGCACGCCGGTCCCACCTGGGTGCGGATCGAGGTCCGCCGGAGCGGCGACACGCTGACCCTCCTGGTCGAGAACGGCCCCGCCCCCTCCGGCCACCGGCCCGTGCCGGGCTCCGGACGGGGCCTGCTCGGCATCCGCGAACGGGTCGCCGCGTTCGACGGGACGCTGCACGCGGGCCCGCGCGACGGCGGCGGGTGGCGCCTGTCCGCCGCCCTGCCCCTGCGGTCCGAGCCCGAACCGCCCCCCGACCTGCCGTCGGGGGACTTGGACCCGGCCGCGGGAGCGATGACATGACCCCCCTCACCGTGCTGGTGGTGGACGACCAGGAGATGGTGCGCGAGGCGCTGCGCGCAGTCGTCGGACGCCGCGAGGACCTGCGGACGATCGGCACCGCCGGTGACGGGGAGCAGGCCGTGGAGCTGGCGTTCGCCCTGCGCCCGGACGTGGTGCTGATGGACGTGCGGATGCCCGGCACGACCGGCGTCGAAGCCACCCGGCGGATCCTCACCCACTGGCCGCACCCCGACCACCCCGCCCCGCGCGTCCTCGTCCTCACCACTTTCGACCACGACGAGTACGTGCACGCCGCCCTGCGCGCCGGAGCCACCGGATTCCTGCTCAAGAACAGCCACCCCGACGAACTGGCCCGGGCGATCCGGGCGGTGGCCGGCGGCGAACCGGCCCTCGCCCCGAGCGTGACCCGCCGCCTCATCGGCACGGTGACCGCACTGCCCGCGGCCCTGCTGACCGGCGCACCGCGCATCCGCGACGCCCGGGAACGCGCCCTGGAGGCGCTCACCGAACGGGAACTGGAGGTCCTGCTCCTGGTCGCCCGCGGCCGCTCCAACGCCCAGATCGCGGACGACCTCGCCCTCACCGAAGGCACCGTCAAGAGCCGGGTCAACCGCATCCTCACCCGCCTCGGCCTGGACAACCGCGTCCAGGCCGCGATCCTCGCCCACGAAGCAGGCCTCCTCGGCCTCCGCTCCGACCGGGTCGGGCCGGACGCCGAGAGGCACGGACAGTGAACTCCCCCGTCCGGCAGGACGGTCCGGCGCCGGTGGGAGGCCGCGGCGTACGCGCGGGGCACCGGCCGAACTCCCGTTCCGTGCACGCCTTCTGGGCGGGCGCGCGCGGGGCGGGTACGCTGCCGTGGACGGCCCGTGCCGTCGTCGACGCGGGGGGTCGCACATGTCGGGCACCGTCTTCCTGATCCTCTCCCTCGCCCCGCTCGTCCTGGTCCTGGCGCTGCTCGCCGGGCAGCGGGCGACGGCGGTCGACGAGGCCTACGCCGGAGAGGTCACCGGCCGGTGGCTGACCAGCTCGACCGGCACCTACGGCACGACGACCCGCTGCGTGCTGCGCATCCGCGACGACGAGGGACGGGAGTTCGCCGTGGTGGTGAACGACCGGACCTACACGGCGCTCGACGTCGGCGACCGGGTGGTCAAGACGCCCGGTGCGCGCTGGCCGGTGCGGTCGCAGTGACGGAGGTGCGGGCGCAGTGACGGAGGTGCGGGCGCGAGGGCGGTGGCGGTGGCGGCCGTGGCGCGGCCCCGCTCGCCGGTGGCGTTTTATTGCGTTGACGGCGCCGGGGGCGGTGGTTAGGTTGGCGTCCGTCGTGAGTTCGCCGCGAAGCCCGAGGAGGATATCCGTGCACATCACCGCCTCCCACCGGTTCCTCGCCGCCCGCCTCCGCCCCGCCGCGCAGGCCGCCGCCGAGGCCCCGGCGCGCTGACCCGCCGGCACACCACCGCCGCCGACACCGCCTCCGCCGGTACCGGCCGCTCCGGAGCACCGGCCCCGACGGCGTGATCGTCCGGTCCGCCGAGCGGGCCGCACCCGGCCGCACCCGGCCGCCCCCTGATCTCACCGGTCGCACCGGTGCCGATCGCGGGCCGCCGCGCCCCCGTCCTGTCCCCGTACAGAGGAGACGTCCCATACGACGCCCGCCGACCCCTGCCCGGCCCCGGCGCACCCCGCCCCGCGCGGTGCGCACGCGAACGCCATCGAACCACGTCGACCGGCCCGGCCGAGAACAGGGGGACAGCACCTTGCGCACGTCACAACTCACCCTCCACGACATCACCAAGCAGTACGGCGAGCACGTCGTCCTCGACCGGGTGCACCTCACCGTCCGGCCCGGCGAGAAGGTCGGCGTCGTCGGCGACAACGGCTCCGGGAAGTCGACGCTGCTCCGGCTGATTGCCCGTCAGGAATACGCCGAAAGCGGCGAGTTGACCGTCGTGGCGCCCGGCGGCACCGGCTACCTGGCGCAGACGCCCAGCCTGCCGCCCGGAGCCACCGTCCAGGACGCCGTCGACCTGGCCCTGGCCGACCTGCGCGCGCTCGAAGCGGCGATCCGCCGGGCCGAAACCGGCCTGGCGGCGGCGGAGACGGCGGAATCCGGCCCCGCGCAGGCGGCCTACGCCGCGCTGATCGAGCAGTACGAGGCCCGGGGCGGCTACGCGGCCGACACCCGGGTGGGCATCGCGCTGCACGGGCTCGGGCTGCCGCACCTGGACCGCACCCGGCCGCTGGACACCCTGTCCGGCGGCGAGCGGGCCCGCCTCGCGCTGGCCGCCACACTGGCCTCGGCGCCCGAACTGCTGCTCCTGGACGAGCCGACCAACGACCTGGACGACCAGGCGGTCGGCTGGCTGGAGGCGCACCTGCGCGCGCACCGGGGGACGGTGGTCGCGGTCAGCCACGACCGGGTGTTCCTGGAACGCCTCACCACCACGATCCTGGAGGTCGGCGCCGGCACGGTCTCCCGCTACGGCAACGGCTACGACGGCTACCTCACCGCGAAGGCGGCCGAACGCCGCCGACGGCTGCAGGCGTACGAGGAGTGGTCCGCCGAGGTCGCCCGCAACCGGCGGCTCGCCGAGTCCAACGTGGCTCGGCTGGACGCCATCCCGCGCAAGGTGCCGCTGAGCGTCTTCGGCCACGGCGGGTTCCGCGCCCGCGGCCGCGGGCACGGCGCGATGGTCCGCATCCGCAACGCCAAGGAACGGGTCGAGCGGCTGACCGACCACCCGGTGGCGCCGCCGCCCGAGCCGCTCGTGCTCAGCGCGCGCATCGCGACCGGCCCGGGCGGCCGGAGCACGGCCCCGGCCGCCCGGCTCACCGGGGTGCGGGTCGGCGGACGGCTCCACCTCCCGCAGCTGGCCCTCGGCCCCGGCGAACGGCTGCTGGTGACCGGCCCCAACGGCGCCGGCAAGAGCACCCTGATGCGCGTCCTGGCGGGCGAGCTCCGACCCGACACCGGCACCGTCGACGTCCCCGGACGGGTGGGGCACCTGCGCCAACAGGAGACGCCCTGGCCGCCCGGCCTCACCGTCACCGAGGCGTTCGCCGCCGGACGGGGCGGCGACCCGGACGCACACGCCGAGGCACTGCTGGCACTCGGCCTGTTCGCCCCGGGCGACCTGCGGCTGCGGGTGGGGGAGCTCTCGTACGGCCAGCGACGGCGGATCGAGCTGGCCCGGCTGGTGAGCGACCCGGTCGACCTGCTGCTCCTCGACGAGCCGACCAACCACCTGGCCCCGGCACTCGTCGAGGAACTGGAGGCGGCACTGGCCGACTACCGGGGCACCCTGGTGGTCGTCACCCACGACCGCCGGATGCGCGCCCGCTTCACCGGCTCGCACCTGGAGCTCCGGGAGGGCCGCGTCGCCGCCGTGCAGCAGTCGGCGGCCTGAGCGGTGGGGCGCGGCCGAGACGGCCCGGCCGGGCCGCAGCCGTCCGGGGCGGCCGCAGCCGTCCGGTCAGGTCGGGGCGCACCGGTCAGGTCGGGGCGGCTCAGCGCAGCAGCAGGTCGCGGATCGCCTCCGCGATCTCGTCGGGTGCCTCCTCGGCCATGAAGTGCCCCGCGCCGGTCAGCCGGTGGTCCAGGTCGGGGGCCCAAGCTGCCCGCCGACGAACTGCTCCGGCGGCTCACCCTGCCGGCGCATGCCGCGGCTGCCGCAGGCAATCCGGCACTGCCGGTGGCGGTCATGCACCACCTGCTGGACCTCGCCCGAGCACGCTGAAGCCGAAGCCTGCGCGGTCGTCCCCGGGGAGCCGGGCCCGGGGGAGCGGCGCACGGAGACGCCGCGACTCCTGTCCTGCCCTGTCGTGCTCTGCCCCGCCGCGTCCGGGGCCGGCCGATCCGGTGAAAGCCGTCCGAGACGTCCGGGGCCCCGCGTCGGGAGACGCGGGGCCCCGGGGGGTGTGGTGGGGCGGGTCAGACGGCGGTGTCGCCGTAGTAGCCGCCGACCTGGTGGCGGTAGGCCGGGTCGTCGCCGTGCTTGTCCTTGTCGTACTCCGGCGAGTTCTTCACCTCGTCCTGGGTCCGGTTGACCCACACGGTCTTCTCCGCGTCGTCGACCCGGGTGACGGTGCCCGCCGGGAGCAGCACCTCGCGGCCGAAGATCCACGGGCCGGTGTCGACCACGATGTAGCCCGCGCCGACGTCCACGGTGTGCTTGTCGACCTTCCCGATGTGCCCGTCCGTCGCCTCGACCCGGTACCCCGTCAGGTCCGAACCCGCAGCGTAGCCCTCGGCACCCTCGTAGTCCCACAGTCCCTCGACCATCGCTGCCTCCTCGTTGACGTGCCTCGTTCTGCTGACGACAGGCCGCCTGCCCCGGTCCCCGGCGAACATGCGCGGCGATGCCGTCCACGTCGATTCACATCGATTCACATCGATTCACATCGATTCACGCCGAAAGGTCCCCTCCCGCCGGTGTCTCTTCACGCCTGCGCACCGCCTTCGCCGGCCGTGGCGCCGAACGCCGCCAGCAGGTGCCGCAGGGCTGCGGGCGGGGAGCCGGCCGGATGGGCGAGGGCGGGTGGGGACGCCTCGGGCCTGCGGGGGCGGGCACCGGGCCGTGTAGGGTTGGGGGCATCGGAGTAGAAACGCGGGCCCACCGCTGGACGTCGACGCCGATCGACGGGACGGGGCCACGCGCGTACACGCGGTGCCGAACGGGCCGCCACTTCTTCACCTCGAAGGAGTGCGCAGTGAACGTCCGTCATACGGCTGTCGAGAAGGTCGGCGCCCGCGCCGAAGCCCCCCGCCCACCGCATCACCCCCCGCGGTCCCTGCGTGAGGCGTGGGTGGCCCTCGCCGGGTTGTCGGCGGTGTTCCTGTTCGAGATGCTCGACAACTCGATCCTCAACGTGGCCCTGCCGACCATCGGCCGCGAGCTGTCGGCGTCGACGACGCTGCTGCAGTGGGTCACGGGCGGGTACGCCGTCGTGTTCGGCGCGCTGATGCTCGCCTTCGGGGCGCTGGCGGACCGGGTCGGCCGCCGCAGGGTCATGCTGGTCGGATTGGTGCTGCTGGGCGCGGCCGGTCTGGCGACCGCGTTCGTCACCACGGCGGAGCAGTTGATCGCGGTGCGGGCGGCGATGGGTGTCGCGGCCGCGATGACGACGCCGGGCTCCCTCGCCCTGGCCTTCCGGCTGTTCGACGAGGAGGGGCTCCGCGTCCGGGCGATGACGCTCGTGTCGACGGTGGGCCTGGTCGGGCTCGCGATCGGCCCCACGGCCGGTGGCTTCGTGCTGGGATTCGCTCCGTGGCAGGTGCTGCTGCTGGCGAACGTGCCGGTCGCCGCGCTCGCGTTCCTCTGCATCCGCCGCGGCATCCCCGCCGACCGGGCGGACGAGCTGCACCGCGATCCCCTCGACGTCGGGGGCGCGCTGCTCGGCACGGCCGCGCTGGTGCTCGCGCTGACCGCGCCGACGCTGTTCGTCGACGCGGGCGTCGCGTCGCCCCTGCCGTGGCTGACGGCGGCGGCGGCCGTCGCGGTGGCCGTGCTGTTCGTCGTCCGGGCCCGCGCCGCCCGCCGTCCGCTGCTCGACCTCGCGCTGCTCGCGCGCCCCCTGGTGGCGAGCGGGCTGGCGTTCAAGGGCGCTTCGGGACTCGCGGTCGCGGGTCTCGGCTACCTGGTGACCTTGCAGCTCCAGCTCGACTGGGGCTGGACGCCCGCCCAGGCGGCCGTGGGCCTGCTGCCCCAGGTCGTGGTGCTGATCGCGGGCGGTGTGTTCATCGGCCCGCTGGTGGCGCGGGTGGGCCTCGACGCGGCCGCCCGGCTCAGCGCCGCGGCGGTCGTGTGCGGGCTCGCCGTCTACGGGCTGCTGGGCCGGTTCGGGTACGGGTGGGTGGCCCTGGCGCTCGTGCTGGTCGCCGCCGGGATGCGCGTGGTGGGCGTCGTGGCCGGGACCAACGTCATGCGCGGCCTCCCGGCGGAGCGGACCACCATCGGAGCGGCGCTGGTGGACACCGCCGGCGAAGTCGCCACGGGAGTCGGCATCGCCGTCGGCGGGACCATCGTCGCGGCCCTCTTCACCGGCGACGTCGCCACCTCGCCCTGGAGCGCCGACCAGCACGCACAGTTCCGCGAAGCGCTCACCGCGGCCGGCCTCGCGCTCACGCTCCTGGCCGCGGCACTGGTGGGCTGGGGCCTGGTCCGCGCCCGCCGGGCGAGCCGCTGACGTCCGACGACGGCCCGGTACCGACACCGGCGCCGACCACCAACCGGGCCGGACCGGGCGCCGAGTAGCACCGCGGCTGCGCGAACCGCCCCCGGGCGGTGGACCGGGCCGCCCCCCGGCCCACCGCCCGCTGCCTCCGACCGCCTCGCCGAATGCCAGGCCGACCGCGCCCTCCCGGCCGGGTGTCGGCGGCCGGTTCGGACGGGGCGGCCGGCCGTCGGCGGGTGTTCACCGCGGGTGGGGCGGGTTGCCCGTCCGGTGCAGGTGGGCGTCGATCAGGGCGAGGACGGGTTCCGGCCGTTCGATCTGCGGGAGGTGGCCGGCTTCGGGGACGACTTCGAGCCGGCCGTTGCCGAAGGCGGCGGCGTACGCCGCGCCGTAGGCGGGGGTGACGATGCGGTCGCTCTCGCCCCAGAGCAGGAGGGCGGGCACCTGGACGCTCCCGAGCCGGTGCAGCAGCTCGGGGTCGTGCATGTAGGGGTCGCCGGCGAGGGCGCGCATGGTGGCCATGTTGCCCTGCCGGCGGGCGAGTTCTTCGGCGGGGACGTCGGCGGGGTCGAGGTGGTGGCGGTCCGGGTCGTGCCAGGAGTGCTCCGCGACGCCGCGGGCGTCGAGGGCGAAGAAGTCGGTGATCGGTTCCGTCTCGACCCGCACGCCGACGGCGTCGATCAGGACGAGGCCGGTGATGCGCCCCCCGTCGTCGCGGACAGCCATCTCGGCGGCTATCCAGCCCCCGAGCGAGGAGCCGACGACGAGGACGTCGCGCAGCCCGCGGTCGCGCAGGACGTGCAGGTAGGCGCGGGCGAGGTCGCCGATGCCGGTGAGCCCCGCGGGGCGGTGCGTGCCGTCCCAGCCGGGGTGCACGGGCGTGAGGGTGCGGGCGGTGCGGGAGAGGTGCCGGGCGAGGCCGGCGACGGTGGCGGGGCCGCCGCCGCCGTGCAGGATGAGGACCGGTCGGCCGGTTCCGGCCTCGGACAGGGTGAGGGGCAGGTCGGCGGGCACGGGTGACGCGTCGTCAGGGGGCATGCCCGCCACCATAACTAAGCATCTTTATATAAGCAAGCTTAGTCGTGGTGTAGACTCGCCGCATGCATGGTGAGCTGCAAGAACTCGGCAGAGCGGTCAAACAGGCCCAGTACCGACAGCACCGGGCGCTCGACAGCGCCCTCGCGGCCGTCGGCACGACGCTGGCCCAGTGGGACGCCCTGCGGGCGATCGGCCGCTCACCCGGTTCGTCGGCCCGCGAGTTGGCCGCAGCGACGTTCCAGACCGAGCAGGCCTTCGGAACGCTCGTCGGCCGCCTCGCGGCCCAGGACCTCGTGGAGCGCCGACCGGGACACGGCCGACGCATCGAGCACCACCTCACGCCCCTCGGCGGGCAGGTCCTGGCGGCCGGTCACAAGGTCGCCGACGAGGTGCTCGCCGACTGTTTCGCCGCCCTGTCCGGTGCGGACCGCGCGACCCTGCTCGACCTGCTGCGGCGGCTCACCGCGGAACGGGACGCGTAGGCCCGGCCGCCGGGACGCGCGCCGGGGGCGGACGAGCCCCCGCCGGGCGGTGCTCAGGCGCTCAGGCGTTCACGTGCTCGGGCGTTCACGCGGTGCCGAAGTAGTAGGCGCCGAGGGCCTGGTGGTAGTCGGAGCTGTCGCCGTGGGCGTCGGGGTCGAACTCGGGCGAGTTCCGGACGTCCTCCATGCTGCGGTCCAGCCAGACGGACCTGTCGTCGTGGTCGATCCGGTTGATGGTGCCCGCGGGGACGAGCACCGTGCGGCCGAAGATCCACGGGCCGGTGTCGACCACGAGGTGGGCCTGGCCGACCTCCTCGCTGTGCTTGTCGACCTTGCCGATGCGGCCGTCCGAGGCCTCCACCCGGTATCCCGTCAGATCGTCGCCCGCGTTGTACCCCTCGGCGCTCTCGTAATCCCAAATGCCTCTGGCCACGGCAGTCTCCCCTGTCGTCTCTGTCATTGATGCGCGATTCCCGCTGCGCTGTCGCCCCGACGGCGGAGGGCGAACACCCTCCCGGTGCGGACGGGTGTGGGCCCGCCCGACGGCCGGGCGGACCCACGTGGACTCTGCTCGGGGCACTCAGCCCTTGAAGGCGTCCTTGACGTGCTCGCCGGCCTGCTTGAGGTCGCCCTTGGTCTTGTCGGCCCTGCCCTCGGCCTCGAGGCGCTCGTTGCCGACGGCCTTGCCGACGGTCTCCTTGACGGTGCCCTTGAGCTTGTCGCCGGTGTTGTGGATCTTGTCACCCGTGCTCATCGCGTCCTCCTCGAACCGTCCGCCCCCGTGGGGCCCTCATCCTGACGCTGCGTCGTCTACCCGCTTGAACTGGGGTGATTCATAGGAATATTCGCCGGGTGCAGGGGCATGCGGCGTGCCGACAACAGACCGACAACAGACTGCGTGGAGGTCACCATGGTTCCCCTTCTTCTCGTCCTGCTGCTGGCGCTCATCCTGTTCGGCGCCGGTTTCGCGCTCAAGGCCCTGTGGTGGGTCGCGGTCATCGTGCTGGTGATCTGGGCGGTGGGCTTCGTCGCCCGCGGCACCAACGCCGGTGGCAGCCGCGGCCGTTGGTACCGCTGGTAACCGACGTCCGCACCACCCCCGAGCGGGCCCGCACCACCCCTGGTGCGGGCCCGCTCCCGTGCCGTCCCCGCGGCGGAGGGCCGCAGGCCGGTGCGGCTACGCGGGCGTGGCCCGCGCCAGGCGGTCCGTGAGCGTCCGCTTCACCGCGGGCCAGTCCGGGCGGACGACGCTGAACAGCACCGAGTCGCGCACCCGGCCGTCGCGCATCACCATGTGCTGGCGCAGGACGCCCTCCTGGACCGCGCCGAGCCGGGCTATGGCGGCGCGGGAGGTGTCGTTGAGCACGTCGGTCAGGAACTCCACCCGGTTCATGCCCAGGTCCTCGAACGCGTGGGTCAGCATCAGCAGCTTCGCCTCGGTGTTGAGCGCGGTGCGCTGCCAGGACCGGCCGAGGAAGGTGAACCCGATCTCCAGCCGCCGGTAGGGCTCGTTGATGGCGAGGAACCGGGTGGACCCGGCGATCCCGCCGGTGGCGAGGTCGACGGTGGCGTACGCGAGGTGGGCACCCGCCGCGCGGGCGGCGTGGGCCTCGTCGATGAACGCCCGGACGTCGTCGGGATGCGGGACGAGCGTCACCCCGAGGTTCCACAACTCGCCGTCCCGGACGGCTTCGCACAGGCCGTCGTGGTGCCGGTGGTCGAGCGGCTCCAGCCTCGCATGCGCGCCGGTGAGCGGTGTGTGGTCGAGCATCGTCTACTCCCAGTGCATCGTGGCCCTGCCGGTCGCACGGTACCGGCGGGCACGACGGCCGCGCCGGGGATTTCGACGGGTGGTCAGGCGGTGCGGCCGGGACCGGTGCGGGCGAGCATGGCGGTCAGGGACCGGATCGCCTCCTCGGCGTCGGCGAACTCCTCCTCGTCGGGGAGCACGGCGCCGAAGCTCCCGCCCTCGGGCGCCTCCAGGGCCCGCCAGTGCAGAACGGGAGCGAGTTCGCTGCTGCACTGGGCCAGGAACCAGGCGAGGCGGCCGTGGGTGCGGGCCACCGTCACCGCCAGGACGGCCAGGGCCTCGCGCAGCCCCGCCAGCCGGTCGATCCGCGCCGACTTCGCCTGCACGTCCGCCGGCCCGACGGCCGCGGCGAGCGCCAGCGCCGTCTCCCGCACGAGCACCAGATCCGCCCGTGCCGGATCCCACTCGCCCTGCACCAACTGGCGCTGCGCCTCAAGGACGACCTGCTCGACGGCCGCGGACATGCTCATGAGCGGCAGCCTACCGGTCGTCCCGGGCGCCCGTCGGATCATGATCCCCGGGGTCGGCGGACCGGCCCGCGCAGGCCCGGGGCAGGGTGGTGAGGGCGGCGTGGACGCTGGGGCGGACGTCGAAGACCGCGGCGGTGCCGGTGATCTCCAGCAGCCTGGCCACCGCAGCGGTCGGCGCGGTCAGCACCAGGTCGGCGCCCGCCTCCGCGAGGACGCGACGAGTGCGGACGAAGGCGTTCAGGCCGCTGGAGTCGCAGAACGTCAGCAACTCCAGGTCCAGCACCAACAGCCCGGGCCGGCCGGCGACGGCCGCGTCCAGCGCCCGGTTCAGGCGCGGGAGCTGGTCGCGGTCCAGCTCTCCGTCCAGCCGGACGACCCGGGCACGGCAGTGGCTGCCGCTGGCGAGGCCGCTGTAGCAGGTGATCCGCAGACCTTCGCCACCGGCGCCGTCGGCAGGCCCTGAAGCGCGGCCGTGGTGGTGGGACATGCGGTGATCATCCCGCCGGACACCGGCCGCCGCAAGAACCTGAACCGGCCGCACCGCAACCACGATCCGGCCGGAGGACCCGGCACCGCGCCGACGGCCACGGCCGGGCCGACGAGCCCGCCGGCCGCCGGTGCGGGACTGCCCGCGGGTGGTCCGGAGAACTACACTCCCGCCATGGGACTCCAGGACGACGTGAACCGGGCGAGGGCGGCTGCTGACGCGGAGGGGGCGGCCGAGCTCCGGCGCAGGGAGGCCGCCCACCGGGCCGCCTCGAACCTGTGGGCCGATTTCCTCTCCTGCTGCCGGGAGTTCGCTGAACTGGCCCCGCGCAACGGGCGGCCGCCCGCCACCGGGCAGCGGGTCCTGAGCAAGCACCGGATGCAGGAGCGGGGCAACTGGGACCACGTCGTCGACAACCCCGGGGGCTGGACCTTCAACGTCGAGGGCCACATGTTCTGCGTCACCACGGACGGCACCCTGCTGACGGAGGGGAAGAAGTCCTCGGGGCGGCCCGGCATCTTTCCGATGCGCACCCGCTACGTCCACCGCTTCGAGCCCTGCCCGGCCTTCCCGGCGTCCCCGTCGGAGCTGGTCGAGGGGCCGGGTTTCGGGGAAGTGCAACTGCCCGGCGTCTTCCGGATCGTTCGGAGCGGCCGCCACGTGCCCCCGTCGGAAGTCGTCCAGCGGGACATCGCCAAGTTCGGCGGAGCCGTGGCGGTGAGCACCTACTTGTGCGACGACGAGGGGATGCGACTCGTCTTCGCGAAGGACCTCCTGGTCGATTCCCTGCAGTCCGCCCGCTGACCCGGCCCGGGCCTCCCGGCGTCCGCGACGTCCCGATGTCCCGGCGTCTCGGCGTCCGCGATGTCAGGGAGTCGTAAGGCCATCGCCCGTGAGTCGTGCGCCCGTTCTTCCTAGGGTCGGGCCATGACTCTTCCTCTTCTTCCTCCTTCCCCTGACCGCGGACACCCGGTCGCTCCTCACCCCCTTCCGACCGCCGAGCTCGGTGTGATCGGGGGGTCGGGTCTGTACGCCCTGCTCGACGAGGTGGTGGAGGTGCGGGTGGAGACTCCGTACGGGCCGCCGTCGGATGCGGTGTTCGTGGGGGAGGTGGCGGGGCGGCGGGTGGCTTTCCTGCCGCGTCACGGGCGGGGGCACCGGTTGCCGCCGCACCGGATCAACTACCGGGCCAATCTGTGGGCTCTGCACGCGCTGGGTGTGCGGCAGGTGCTGGGGCCGTGTGCGGTGGGCGGGCTGCGTCCCGAGTACGGGCCGGGGACGCTGCTGGTGCCCGACCAGTTCGTGGACCGGACTTCGGGGCGGGTGCAGACGTACTACGACGGGCGGATCCTGCCGGACGGGTCGGTGCCCGAGGTGGTGCACGTCTCTATGGCCGACCCGTACTGCCCCCGGGGGCGCGCTGCGGTGCTGGCCGCCGCCCGGGGCCTGGCGTGGGAGGCGGTGGACGGCGGGACGCTGGTGGTGATCGAGGGTCCGCGCTTCTCCACCCGGGCGGAGTCGCGCTGGTTCACCGCCAGCGGCTGGTCCGCGGTCGGGATGACCGGCCACCCCGAGGCCGTCCTGGCCCGTGAACTGGGCCTGTGCTACACCTCCCTGGCCCTGGTCACCGACCTCGACGCGGGCGTGGAGAGCGGCGAGGGCGTCACCCACGCCGAGGTGCTGGACGTCTTCGCCCGCAACGTCGACCGCCTGCGCACCGTCCTGTTCAAGGCCCTGGAATCACTGCCCGCCACCCGCGACTGCACCTGCTCCCACGCCCTGGACGACCTGGAGACCGGCCTGCCCGGCGTCTGACCCCGGTTCTGTTCCCACTCGCCTGCACGTCCGCTCGCACTCGCCGTTCCTCGCCGACCGTCCCACCGCGCCCCTCCCGCCGATCCGCTCTCCGGGCCCTTCACCAGGGCTCGGGACCGGGTACGCGGGCCGCCCGCCGGCGGCCCGCCCGGCGGGTGGTTACCGGATCCGCCCTCGTCGGTGCAGGTGTGTCGCGACCACCACCAAGACCACCAGCACGACGGCCCAACTGATCACCACGGCCAGCAGCAGGGCCGGTTCGTCCAGTGCCACCGCCATCGCCAACAGTCCGAACGAGACGGCCAGACAGCAGGAGATCACCGCGACCACGATCCACGGCCGGGCCACCAGCGTCCGTCGTAGCCGTGCCATCCTCGCTGTCCGCATCGTGCGCAGCTCGCGCTCCAGCTCCTGATCGCTCCCCAGCTCGGCCTCGATCTGCTGGAGGATCAGTAGCTCACGCGGGGAGAGTGCGGGTCCGTCCATCAACCACCTCCGCGCCGCAGGCAGGCACGCCCCGGCCTTCCCCGCCGACACGACCCTGCTCCCAGGTAGCAACACATGTGCCCGCTGGACGCCGGTTCTAACACGCGAACACGCGCTCGACCTCCTCGATGTCCGTTGACATTCCTTCCGATTGACGTCCCGTTGCCTCCGACGCGTCACCGGAGGCGGGGACGCGCGAGGCCGACGGACGGAACCGCTCTGCGGCCGGGCCCCTTTCCGCTCGTGGCCTGCCGGCCCGCCAGCTCACCACCGCGCCGGCCCGCCGCCCTGCCGCCCTGCCGCCCCGCCGACCGGTGGGGCGGTCGGCGGTGAGCGGCTGGCGGTGAGCCGGTCAGTCCGTGGCGGGCGGTTCGGCGATCAGGGCGGTGGCTATGCGCCGGAAGCCGACGCTCTCGTATATCCGGGCCACCGCGGCGTCGCTGGCGGAGAGGAAGACCGTCCGTACCCCGGCGGCGCGGGCGTCCTCGACCAGGTGCGAGGTGACCCGGCGGGCCAGGCCCTGTCGGCGCAGGGCCGGCAGGGTGGCCACCGCGACGACCTCGCTGACCTCGCCGACCGGCTGGTGACAGCCGGAGGCGGTGGGCTCCCCGTCCGGACCGATGGTCGCGGCGAGGACCGTGCGCCCGGCGGCTATCCGGTCGGCCATCCGGGTCGCGGCGGCTTCCGTCTCCGGGTTCTTCACCGCCTCGGCGAGTTGTTCGGGTCCGGCCGCGCCGATCAGGGTGCCGGACTCGGCGAAGGCCAGGTGCGGCAGCGCGACGGCGGCCGGCAGCAGCGGGTCGTCTGGGGCGAGCACCCGTACCTCGGGGCCGTCCTCCGGCGCGGCGGTGTCGGCCACCGGACCGTCCAGGTCGAGCACCAGCAGCGGGTGCTCGTGCACCTCCAGCCCGGCGGCCTCGACGGCGGCGCGCAGACCCGGCGTGGTCTCGTGCACCCACTCGAAGCTCTCGGGTGCGCCGAGCTCGCGCTGCCGGGCCCGGACCCGCTCGACGTCCTCGGCGGTGAAGACGCCGGGGCCGCCCAGTGCGGGCCTGCCGTAGTAGTGCCAGCCCTGCCCGGTGCGGACGAACAGGGTGAAGGGGCCGTGCTCCTCGGTCGTCGCGGAGAACCGGGGGACCGCGTCGTAATAGGTTTCGAGCCGGGCCAGGACCGCCTCCGACCCGGAGCCGAGGGTGTGGTTCGTTTCGCGCATGGTGTCGTCCAAGGGTGCGGTGTTTCCTCTTCTGGTTCCGTCGTGGGCGATCGAGGTCGATCAGGCGGCATCACATCAGAGCGGTCGATCGTGTGCACGGGCTTTTTCGAACTGCGCACGGTTTCCGTTCGAGTCGGGAGGCGTGGTGGGCCGCCGACAGAGAACCGTTTCTCCCGGCCGCCAGTGGCCTCGTGCGGGCAGCGAGAACGCCCGATCGGCCGGGCGTCCAGTGCCTGCGACGTCCCGGCCGATCGGGGGGATTCACCCCGGAGGGTGAATCAGGGAGAGTTGGGAGAGCCCGAGCGCGATGCGGGCGGAGGTCAGCGCCGACCGACCTCGGCGAGCCGGGCGAGCAGCAACTCGGCGATCTCCGCCGGGCGTTCCAGGGCGGGCAGGTGACCGGCCCAGGGGAGCTCGCGGTGCTCGGCGTCCGGCAGCAGGACCGCCAGGTCGGCGGCGATCTGCCGGAAGTCGTCCAGGTCGTGCGCGCCGGAGTACACCAGGGCGGGGGCGACGGCCTTCCGCAGGTCGACCTCGACCGGCGTCGGGGAGATCTCCTCCTCCGGGGCCAACTGCACCTCGTACGCGTTGCGCTGCATCGTCCGGACCTGCGCCCGGGCGGCCTCGTCCGCGTCCGGCCCGAGCCAGGTGTCCACCATCAGCTCGACCGCCTCGTCGAGCCGGCCGGACTCGACCAGGCTCACCTCCAGCTCGTCCAGCGCCACCAGTTCGGGGCTCGGCCGGTGCTCGGAGCTGCCCGGGCAGAGCAGGGTCAGCGAGCCGACCCGGTCGGGATACTCGGCCGCGAACTGCACGGCGATCCGGCCGCCGAAGGAGGCGCCGACCAGGGCCGCCCGTTCGATGCCGAGTTCGTCCAGCAGGTCCGCCAGGTCGGTCAGGTTGTCGTACGGGCGGTCCGCGCAGGGGGTCTCCCCGAATCCGCGGAAGTCGCACCGCAGCACGCGGTAACCGGCCTCGCGCAGCGCGTCCCACTGCCCGTCCCACATCCGCCGGTCGCAGACGGAGGAGTGCAGCAGAACGACCGCGGGGCCGCTTCCCGTCACCTCATGAGTGATCGTCATCCTGCGACCGTAGGGCAGCCCCGCCCCGCTGACCAGGGATTTTCGCTGCGGGCAGAGCGGAACGGCCGGGGGAGGGGCGGTCGGTGGCGTTGTCGGCGGCGGACGGCATGATGGGGAGCGTGCCCGAAGGAGACAGCATCTACCTCGCCGCCACCCAGCTGAACCAGGCCCTCGCCGGTCACGTGCTGACGGTGTCGGACTTCCGCGTGCCCGCCCACGCCACCGCCGACCTGACGGGGCGCCGGGTGCTGCAAACGGTGCCGCGCGGCAAGCACCTGCTGACCAGGTTCGAGGGCGGCGTGACGCTCCACACCCACCTGCGGATGGACGGCCGCTGGCGGACCTTCCGGCCCGGCGAGCACTGGCACGGCGGTCCCGCGTTCCAGGTCCGGGTGGTCCTCGGCACCGAGCACGGCACCGCCGTCGGGTACCGGCTGCCCGTGGTCCAACTGCTGCGCAGCGAGGAGGAGCACCGGGTGGTCGGCCACCTCGGGCCCGACCTGCTCGACCCGGACTGGGACGGGGCCGAGGCCCGCCGCCGCCTGCTCGCCGACCCGCGGCGCCCGGTCGGCGAAGCCCTGCTCGACCAGCGCACCCTGGCCGGCATCGGCAACGTGTACGCCAACGAGCTGCCCTTCCTGGCCGGGGTCACCCCCTGGCTGCCGGTCGGCGAACTGCCCGACCCGGACGGACTGCTGCACGGCGCCCGGCACCTGCTGGACGCCAACAAGCTGCGACCCGGCCACGTCACCACCGGCGACGCCCGGCCCGGCCAGCAGCACTGGGTGTACGGCCGGGGCCGCCGCTCCTGCCGGCGCTGCGGCACACCGATCCGCACCGCCCGGCACGACCGGGACCGCATCGCCTACTGGTGCCCGCGCTGCCAGCGCGGCCCCGCGCCGAGCGCCTGACCGCCCAGGGCCCCCGGGTCAGTCCCGTTCCACCAGGGCGGGGTGCCGGGGGTCCTCGACCCGCACCGTCAGGTCGGCCAGCTCGTCCGGACCGGTCTCGGTGCGGTAGCGCTCGAACGCGGGCAGCGTCCACTGCTCGGACTCCGGGGTGCGGCGGCCCAGCGCGGCGGCGGACTGGGTGAGGTGCACGGTCAGTTCGAACGGCAGCCAGCGGCCGAGCAGGAACGGTCCGTCCAGCAGCAGCACGCCGCGCGGCGGCAGTTCGACGTACCGGGCCCGGGTGGAGCGGTCGGTCTCCTGGTCCCAGAACGTGGGCAGGACGCGGCCGTCACCGTTCGGTTCGAGCGGGTCGAGGACTTCGCGCAGCAGCGCGCCCTGGTCCAGCCACAGGTCGTGGAAGGCGTCCGCGTCGTGCTTGCCGTACTCGAACCGCACCGACGCGGGGCGCAGGAAGTCGTCCGCGGACACCCGCTGCACCGGTCGGCCGAGCAGGCGCAGCGGTTCCACCAGGGCGTCCGCCAGCTCGCCGGGCCGGGTGGCGGCCGCGCCGTCGATCGCGACCCGCAGCCGCCGGCCGTCGTCGGCCAGTTCGTGGATCCGCCCCGTGAGCAACTCCACCAGCCGCTCCGGGGAGATCGGAGTCACCCGCACCGGACGATCACTCCCTTCGGTCAACCGGACTATACGTCGCGGCGGCTGAGGGTCCGTCCCCCGATTCCGGGGCCGGGCGGCGCGTGGAACACTCCTGGTGCAGTACTCCGGCGGAGCGCTCCGGACGGAGCGGAGCAGCAGAGCACTCCGGACGGAGTGGAGAAGGGGAGACACCATGACCAGCGCGCCGCCGCCGACCCCGGACGAGGTGGACGCCCTCGCCGCCCGCGCCCACGCCGGCCAGTACGACCGGATCGGGGTGCCGTACGTGGAGCACGTGCGTGCGGTGGCCGCGGGCGTCGCCCCGTTCGGCGCGGGCCTGCGGATGGCGGCGCTGCTGCACGACGTGCTGGAGGACACCCCCGTCACCGCGGCCGACCTGCTCGCCGCGGGCGTCCCCGCCGCCGTGGTGGCGACCGTCCGGCGGGTGACCCGCACGCCTGGGACCGACTACCGGACGATGCTGCTGGACGTCGTCACCGACCACGCCGCCACCCTGGTCAAGATCGCCGACAACGCGCACAACTCCCGCGCCGACCGCGCCGCGCTGCTCCCCGCCGCGGACCGGGACCGGCTGGCCGAGCGCTACCGGGCCGCCCGGGCCGTGCTGTGGCCCGCCGTCGCGGAGGCGGACGTCCGGACGATCCTCGCGCTGGTCAACCCCGACCTGCTGGCCGAACTCGACTGAGACCGCCCGCGGGGGCACGCTGGAAGGAGAAGCGGGGGTTCTAGAGCGAGGAGCCCGGGATGTCCGAGATGAGCGACAGGCTCGACGAGAAGGCCCGGCGGGACGCGGACGACGTCCGGTCGGCCGACCCGGAGGAGGGCATCACCTCCTACCAGACCATGCACGCCTGGGAGGAGTCCCAGGCGGAGGGCGATCCGATCGCGGATCCGCAGCCGCAGGAGGAGCGGCGGTGAGCGGCCGCGCCGCGGCGCCCGAACCGCACAGCACCGAGTGGTCGGTCCGGCTGCGGGTGGTCGAGGCCGGCGACCTCACCCAGGCGCACGCCGTCCTCGACACCGGCGTCAACCTGATCGAGGTCGAGGCGGAGGCCCACCGCAGCCGGACCGACCCCGCGGACCCCGAGATCGGCGACGAACTCGCCGTCGGCCGGGCCCTCACCGCCCTCGGCCAGCAGCTGGTCCACCGTGGCTCCATCGCCGCCGAGGCCGCCGAATCCGCCCGCCGACGCGACGCGCCGCCCACGGACGGTGCCTGGTGACCGCCCGCCGCTGACCGCCGACGGGTGACCTTCCGACGGTCGGTGTGCGAAACAGCCGAATCGTGACCTTTCCCCGCCCCCGAACCGGAACCCCTCCGGCCGGGGGCGCGTCACTCCCGGTGGCCGCGCACCCGCGCCGGTCCGCAGGCGACGAACGGGACGCCCCCGCACCGCGCGGGGACACCGGGGGTGGACAAGGTGACGAACGACCAGCATCCGGACGGCGGCAGACCGGCGGACCCGCCGTCCCCGCCCGGCCACCAGGGCGGACCGCCCGCGCCGGGCAGGCCCGCCCGCTGGGAACTCCCCGACTACGCGCACCAACGCGAACTCGGCGCCGGCGCGTCCGGCCGCGTCGTCCTCGCCCACCACCGGGCCACCGGCACCCCGGTCGCGATCAAGTACCTGCTCGGCGACCACCCCGACCAGGGCGCCTTCCGGGTCGAGGCCGAACTGCTCGCCACCCTCGACAGCCCGCACGTCACCCGCCTCTACGAGTACGTCGAGAGCCCCCGCGGCGCGGCCATCGTGATGGAACTCGTCGAGGGCATCTCGCTGCGCGACCTGCTGCGCGCCGAGGGCGGCACCGGACCGGAAGCCGCCCTGGTCGTCCTCAAGGGCTCCCTGCTCGGCCTGGCCGCCGCGCACCGGGCGGGCGTCGTGCACCGCGACTACAAGCCGGGGAACGTGCTGGTCACCGTGGACGGCGAGTCGAAGCTCGTCGACTTCGGCATCGCCGTGCGGACCGGCGCCGGTACCGGCGGCACCGTCGCGGGCACGCCCGCCTACATGGCCCCCGAGCAGTGGGCCGGCCACCCCGCCTCCCCGGCCACCGACGTCTACGCGGCCACCGCCACCTTCTTCGAGTGCCTCACCGGCGCCAAGCCGTACGCCGGAACCACCCTGATGGAACTCGCGGTCCAGCACACCGAGGCCGAGATCCCCGACACCCAGGCGCCCGAAGCCCTCCGCCCGCTCATCCGGGCCGGGCTCGCCAAGACCCCCGGGCAGCGGCCCCCGGGCGCGGAAGCCCTGGTCGGCGAACTGGAGGCCGCCGCCGGTGCCGCGTACGGCGCCGACTGGGAGGAGCGCGGACGCAAGCGGCTGGCCGCGCTCGTCGCCCTGCTGCCCCTGCTGCTGCCCACCCCCACCGCGGACGGCGCCCTGCCGGGCGCCACCTCGTACGCGACGACCGTGCTCGCCCCGCGACGCCGCGTCCCGGGGCGGCTGATCGCCACCGTCGGCGCGATCGTCCTGGTCGTGGGCGCGCTCGCGACGGTCGCCTCGGCCGGTGAGGAGCGGACCGTCGCGGACCCGCGACCGGTCGCCGCCCCACTCGCCACCACCAGTGTCGGACCCGCCACGACACCCACGGCCGAGGCCCCGCCGACCCCCGCCGACAGCCCCAGCACGAGCCCCAGCGCGTCCCCCTCGCCCACCGCGGAGAGCAGCCCGAGCGCGACACCTAGCCCGACACCGACACCGAGCCCGAGCCCGACGGCGAAGCCCAGCACCAGTACGAAGCCGAGCCCCAGCGCGTCGCCCTCGCCCAGCCCGACGCCCAGCGCAACGGCGAGCAGCGCCCCGCCGGTCACCGTAACGCTGGGCACGCCGTTCTTGAGGGGCGGCAACAGCACGGTGTCGGCCACCGTCACGGTCACGGTGGCCACCAGCGGGAGCGGGACGGCCACGCTGACCTTCAGTTGGTACGACAACGACTCCGGCAAGCTGGTCGGCACGACGACGTCCGACCCGGTCCCGGCCGGTACGACCCGGGTGACCAGCGCCTTCACGTCGGCCTGCCGGACCTGGAACGTGAGGCTGGTGGTGATTAGCACCCCCGCCGCGGTGAAGCCCGTCTCCGGTGGCCCGTACAGCATGTTCTGCCTCAGGTGAGCGGAGACCGACGATGACCGAACTCCCTCCCGACCCCGGCTTCCGGCTCGGGCCGGTCCGCAAGCCCGCCGCCTCCGACCCGACCGTCCGACTCCGTCCGGCCGCCCCGCCCGAGGAGCAGCACACCGTCCAGCTCCGCCCGGCCGCCGCGCCGCCGCCGTCCGACGCCGAGCAGACCGTGCGGCTCGATCCGGCGCGGACGCTGCCCGCGGACCTCGACGCCACCGTGCTCCAGCCCGCGACGCCCGTGCCCCTGCCCGTGCCCCCGCCCGGGCCGGACGGCGGGTTGCGGCGGTTCGGCCCCGGGGTGCCGCCCCGGGCCGCCGCGGTGTGGCGCGGGGAGAGCGCCGTCGAGGCGCCGTCGCGGCGGTGGGACAGGTGGCTGCTGCTGCCGCTGGTGCTGCTGCTCGCGCTGCTCGGGTACCTGCTGTGGGACAGGTACCTCCGCCCCGTCGAGGTGGTGGGCGTGACGGCGGCCGCCCCGGCCGCGGGGCCGGGGTGCGACGGCACCGCCGTGGTCACGGGAACGCTGGAGACCGACGGCGGCGGGGGCGACGTGCGCTACCGGTGGGTGCGCAGCGACGGCACCGACTCCGGGCCGGTCGTCCAGCACGTGGCGGCCGGGCGCCGGAGCACCGGGGTCACGCTGGAGTGGACCTTCCAGGGCCACGGCGAGTTCGACGCCACCGCGCGCCTGGAGGTACTGGAACCCGCGGGCGGCCGCCCCGCCGAGGTGGCGTTCCGCTACTCCTGCCCGTGACGCGGAGGCCCGGCAGGACGCACGAAACCCGGGTCGCGGCCGGCATCGCGTCGGCGGCGGCCCGGGCGGGCTGCTCGGGTCAGGCCCGTGGGGCGGTCGCGCCTCCGCCCGTCTTCACGGCCTCGACCATGTGCTGGTGCACCTCGCGCGCCGCCGCCTCGTCCGCGGCGGCCACGGGGCTGCCCTCCACGGTGAACCAGTCGAGCGCGCCGCTGTACTGCACGGTCAGCCGCGCCTCGCCCTCGATCCACATGGTGTGCACCGTCAGGTCCCCGGTGATGACGCCGATCTCCGCGGTCTTCACACCGCCGTGACCGGACAGAATGCCCTGAGTGGTCCAGGTTGCCCAGGTGTTCACAAGCCCGCTCCCATCCGCCGCCCAACGGGCCGCTCGGTCCCGACCCCACAGGTACCCGATCCGTGGCGACCGCTTCCCACTGTCACCCGAAGGGCCGAAAACCGCCCCCCGGGCGGGTGCTCGCCGCGCGGTCTAGCATCGACGTATGGGAGAGCGAGAGGCTGCGCTCACCGCGCCGAAAATGGTCCTCGAATCCGGTGGCGACTCGACGGTCATCACCCCGAGCCGCCGGTACGCCCTCGGACGTGACCCCACCAGCGACATCGTGCTGACCGACCCCCGGGTCTCCTGGCACCACGCGGAACTGCACGCCGGCGGCGGCCACTGGATCGTCGACGACACGGGCTCCACCAACGGCACCTACGCCGCCGACGGCCACCGGGTCGTCCACCTGGAGATCGAGCCCGGCACCGTGCTCTGCCTGGGAAGTCCCGGCGACGGACCGCGCTGCACGTTCAGCGCGCTGCCCGAGCCGACCGCCGTGCACCCGCTGCCCGGCGGCCGCCCGTCCGGGCTGACCGCGATCACCGGCTCGCACCGGCCGCCGTCCAGTGTCATGCCGCTGCCGACCAGGGTGGTGCGGATCGGCAGGGCCGCCGACAACGACCTGGTGATCGGCGACCTGTCGGTCTCCCGGCACCACGCCGAACTGCGCGCCGAACCCGGCGGCGGCTACCGGATCGCCGACCTGGGCAGCCACAACGGCACCTACCTGAACGGCCAGTCCGTGCGGGAGGCCCCCGTCGGGCCCGGGGACCTGGTCGGAATCGGCCATTCGGTGTTCTGCCTGGTCGGCGACGAACTGCAGGAGTTCGTCGACACCGGCGACATCGACCTCGACGTGGAGGACCTCACCGTCCAGGTCGAGGGCGGCCGCACCCTGCTCGACCAGGTCACCTTCCCGGTCGGGCAGAAGTGCCTGCTCGCGGTCGCCGGACCGAGCGGCGCCGGGAAGTCCACCCTGCTCAACGCGCTCACCGGACTGCGCCCGGCCGACCGCGGCACCGTCCGCTACGACGGCCGTGACCTCTACCGCGACTACGCCGAACTGCGCCGCCGGATCGGCCTCGTCCCGCAGGACGACATCCTGCACACCCAGCTGCCCGTCCGGAAGGCCCTCTCGTACGCCGCCGAACTGCGCTTCCCCGACGACACCGCGCCCGAGGAACGGGCCGCCCGGGTCGAGGAGGTGATCGACGAGCTCGGCCTCGGCAAGCGCGCCGACCAGGTCATCTCCAGCCTCTCCGGCGGCCAGCGCAAGCGCGTCAGCGTCGCCCTGGAACTGCTCACCAAACCGTCCCTGCTGTTCCTCGACGAGCCCACCAGCGGGCTCGACCCCGGCATGGACCGGTCCGTGATGCAGATGCTGCGCGGCCTCGCCGACGACGGACGGACCGTCATCGTGGTCACCCACAGCGTGCTCAGCCTCGACCTGTGCGACCGGCTGCTGCTGCTCGCCCCCGGCGGGCGGATCGCCTGGTACGGGCCGCCCGGCGAGACGCTGGAGCACTTCGGGTTCGCGCACTGGCCGGACGCCTTCGAGGCGTTCGAGAACCAGACCGACCGCGACTGGGCCGGCCAGTTCCGGGCCTCCGCCCCCTACCGCAAGTACGTCAGCGGCCCGGCCGGCGGCCCCGGCGACTGGCCCGGCGCGCTCGCCCCCGCCGAGCGGGAGCAGCCGGCGGCCGAGATCGTCCCCGCCCCGACGCCGCGGCCGCGGAGCTGGCTCGGCCAGGTCGGCACGCTGTGCCGCCGGTACGCCAGCGCGCTCGCCGCCGACCGGACCTTCCTCGCCGTGATGATCGCGCTGCCGTTCGTCATGGGCGCGATGGCGCACGCCCTGGCCGGCAGCCGGCTGAACCAGGACACCGCGCTGAACGCGCTGCTGATCCTGTGCGTCGGCGGAGTGCTCACCGGCGCCGCCAACGCGGTGCGCGAACTGGTCAAGGAACGCACCATCTACCAGCGCGAACGCGCCGTCGGCCTGTCCAGATCGGCGTACCTGTGCTCGAAGGTCGTCGTGCTGGGCACCGTCACGGCCGTCCAGGCGGTGGTGCTGACCATGGTCGCGCTGATCGGCGTCCAGCTCAGACCGCAGGGCGGCAGCGGGGTGTTCCTGCCACCGCTGCTGGAGATCACCCTCGCCGTGGTGCTGCTCTCGCTCAGCGCGATGATGCTCGGCCTGCTGATCTCCGCGCTGGTCAAGAAGGAGGAGGTGACCATGCCGCTGCTGGTGCTGGTCGCCATCGTCCAGGTGGTGTTCTGCGGGGCGCTGCTGCAACTCGACCACATCCCGGTGCTCAACCAGCTGTCCTGGCTGATCCCCTCGCGCTGGGCACTCGGTGCCATGGCCGCCACCATCGACCTGCACACCACCGTGCCCGGCACGCTCACCGACGACCCGCTGTTCGCGCACCGGCAGGGCGTCTGGCTGCTCGACATGGGCATGCTGATCGTGCTGGCCGTCGCCTACGGACTGGTCGTCGCCCGGCTGCTGCGCCGGCACGAACCCGCCGTGATGCGGCGGTAGCGCATGGGCCCGCCCGACGGGTTCCGGCCCACCCACGTCGTCCCCGCCGACGGGCTGCCGACCTGGACCGCCCCCGACCCGGCCGCCGCCGGAGTGCCGCTCGACGCGCTGCTGCCGGTCGCGCTCGCCGAGTCCAACGGCAACTGGGCCCGGATCGTCTGCTCCAACGGCTGGAGCGCCTGGGTCGACGGACGCCTGCTGGTCGCCCTCCCGCAACGCCCCCCGGCCACCGGCGCCCCGCTCGCCACCACCGACGACCCGCGCCCGCTGCTCGCCGCACTGGAACGCTCGCTGGCCACCTACCGGCGGCTGGTCGACGAGTGGGCGGCCGGCCGGATCGACCTGGAGACCTTCCGCGACGGCACCCGCGACCTGCGGCTCGGCGCGGTGCTGGACGGCTCGGACGCCTGGCTGCTCGACCTCGACCGGGGCCGCTGGTACTACTGCGACGCCGCCCAGCTGCAGACCTACGCCCCCGCCGACCGCGACGGGCGGAGCTGACCCGGTGCCCGGGGAACGGCCCGAGCCGCCGTCGCTGGCCGCCGCCGAACCTGGTGAGCTGGACGGGCGCACGCTGGCCGGCTACCGGCTGGAGCACGTGCTCGGCCGCGGCGGCATGGCGGTGGTCTACCGCGCCGAGGACCTGCGGCTCGGCCGCACCGTCGCGGTCAAGCTGCTCGCCCCCGAACTCGCGCGCAACGAGACCTTCCGGCAGCGCTTCGTCCGCGAGTCGCACATCGCCGCGTCGCTCGACCACCCGAACATCGTCCCGGTGTACGACGCCGGCGAGGTCGAGGGCGTCCTCTACCTGGCCATGCGCTACGTGCGCGGCCGCGACCTGCGCGCCCTGCTCGACCGGGAGGGCCCGCTGACCGGCGCCCAGACGGTGCGGATCGCCGTCCAGGTGGCCAGCGCGCTGGACGCCGCGCACGCCCACGACCTGGTCCACCGGGACGTCAAGCCCGGCAACGTGCTGATCGCCGAGGGCACCGACCCCGACCGCCCCGAGCACGCCTACCTGACCGACTTCGGGCTCACCAAGAAGTCGCTCTCGCTGACCGGCCTGACCAGCGTCGGCCAGTTCGTCGGCACCCTCGACTACGTCGCCCCCGAGCAGATCTCCGGCAGACCGGTGGACGGGCGCTGCGACGTGTACAGCCTGGGCTGCGTGGTGTTCGAGATGCTCACCGGCGGCCCGCCCTACCGGCGCGACGACGACCTGGCGCTGCTCTGGGCCCACCTCAACGACCCGCCGCCGGACGTCCGGGAGCAGCGCGCGGACCTGCCCGCCGGGGTGGCGGCGGTGCTGGAACGGGCGATGGCCAAGCGCCGTGACGACAGGTACGGGAGCTGCCTGGAGTTCGTCGCGGAGCTGCGGGCGGCGGCGGAGGTGCGGAGCGCTCCGCGCCCCGCGTCCCGGGAGGCTCCCCCGGCTGCTCCGCGGATCGTCCCGGAGGCCGTTCCCTCGGTCGCCCCGGGGGCTGACCGGCCGCCGCAGCCGCCGGCCTGGGCGCGGCCGGTGTTCGAACCCTGAAGGTTTCCGCTCGTTTCCAGGGCGTAACGATCAGTGGCATGCACCTTTCAAAGTCGGGTGTTTGCTGGCAGTCTGCCCCTCGGCCAGGGCCCCCACAGACCCTGGCGACCGAGAGGAGCACCATGAGCAACAGACTCCGCGCCCTCGCAGCCCGCGCCGTCGCCGTCCTGGGCACCACCGTGCTCGTCGCCGCCGGCACCGTGACCGCCACCGCCACCGTCGCGCAGGCCGCCGCCTGCACGCCGGCCCAGGTGGTCGTGAACGGCGGGTTCGAGTCCGGAAGTTCGCCCTGGACCTCGTCCAGCGGCGTGATCACCAGCGAGAGCGGGCAGAGCGCCCACGGCGGGACGTCCTTCGCCTGGCTGAACGGCTACGGCTCGGCGCACACCGAGACGCTCGCGCAGACCGTCACCCTCCCGGCGGGCTGCACCAGCGCCACCCTGAGCTTCTGGCTGCACGTCGACACCGCCGAGACCACCAAGACCACGGCGTACGACAAACTGACCGCGAAGCTCGGCAGCACCACCCTCGCCACCTACTCCAACCTGGACGCCGCCGCCGGCTACGTGAAGAAGACGCTCGACGTCTCCGCGTACGCCGGACAGACCGTCAGCCTCGCCTTCAGCGGCGTCGAGGACGCCAGCCTGCAGACCAGCTTCGTGCTCGACGACTTCGCGCTCGACGTCTCCGGCGGCACCACCACGCCGCCCACCACCGACGCCACCCGCGCCCCGGTCCCCACCGGGTACACCGTCAGCCTGAGCAGCGACACCAGCGGCGCCACCTGGACCGGGCACCAGGGCATCGGCTTCACCAACCCCTCGGCGACCCCGCTGACCGAGGTCTACCTACGGCTCTGGGACAACGCCCACGGCAGCTGCCCCAGCACGCCCGTCACCGTCAGCAACCTGACCGGCGGCACCGCCGGCGCGCTCAGCGTCGGTTGCACCGCGCTCAAGGTCACCCTGCCCGCGCCGCTCGCCCAGGGCCAGAGCGGCAGCCTCGGCTTCGACCTGTCCATCGCCGTCCCCTCCGGCGCCGACCGGTTCGGCCGCGACGGGGCCTTCGCCTTCATCGGCAACGCGCTGCCCGTCCTGGCGGTGCGCGACGCGGGCGGCTGGCACCTGGACCCCTACACCAACAACGGTGAGTCCTTCTACACCCTGGCCTCCGACTACACCGTCACCCTCGACCACCCCAGCAGCCTGCTCGTCCCCGCCACCGGCAGCTCCGTCGACACCCCCGGCAGCAGCGGACGGACCGTCACCACGGCCACCGCGAAGAACGTCCGCGAGTTCGCCTGGGCCGCCGGACCGTTCAGCAAAATATCCGGCAGCTCGGCGGCCGGCACCGCGGTCAACGTCTACTCGGTCAGCGGCATCAGCTCCAGCGACGCGCAGTCCATGCTGAGCACCGCCAAGTCCGCCGTCGACGCGCACGCCGGACGGTTCGGCGCCTACCCCTACGGCGAACTCGACGCGGTCATCGACAACAACTTCTGGTTCGGCGGCATGGAGTACCCCGGCTTCGTCCTCGACCTGGTCTCCACCACCGCGCTCACCCACGAGATCGGCCACCAGTGGTGGTACGGCATCGTCGGCGACGACGAGTACAACAACCCCTGGCTGGACGAGGCGTTCACCGACTACGCCACCGACCTCGCCCAGGGCAAGACCGGCACCAACTGCTGGAACAGCACCTCCTGGGCCTCCTCCGCCGAGAAGATCAGCAACTCGATGGCCTACTGGGACGCCCACTCCTCCCGCTACTCCACGGTCGTCTACGGCTACGGCAAGTGCGCCCTGCACGACCTGCGCCGCACCATCGGCGACACCGCGATGACCAAACTGCTGCACGACTACGCGGCGGCGCACTGGTACGGGATCTCCACCACCGCCGAGTTCAAGGCCGCCGCGCAGGCCGCGACCACGGTCGACCTGACGTCCTTCTGGACGCAGCACCGCATCGACGGCTGACGCGGCTGACGCGACCGACCGAGCCCCGGGTTCCGCGCGCGAGCACAGGGGCGTTCAGGGCGTCAGGGTTCCGTCCGGCCCGCCGGGGCTTTCGCGGCGGTGCCGGGCGGGGCCCCGCCGCGAGAGCCCCGGCGGGCGGCCAGCGCACCCAGCAGGCCGGCCAGCGCGCCCCAGCCGGCGGCGATCGGGACGGCGGTGAGCAGGTTCGGCTCCAGCACCGTCCGCCCGCCGCCGCCCAGGCCCAGCAACGACAGCCCGAACACCGCCGACACCCGGGTCACCAGACCGACCGCCAGCACCGCCAGCGCCAGCACCACGGCCCACTGCACGGCCGACCGCCACACCGGCAGCGGCGGACGCGTCCGGACCGCCGACACCACGCCCGCCGCCAGGACCAGCAGCGCCGCCAGCGGCAGCAGCAGCCACGCCCAGCCGTTCTGCTCCGCCAGCGCGCCCAGGTTCAGCGTCACGTCCTGACCGGAGTGCAGCACCGCCGCCAGCGAGTGCGGGAACGGCAGGCCCAGACTGTTCGTGACGTGGCCGTGCCAGGACGCGCCCAGGCCCACCCCGAAGCCCATCCAGGCCAGGTTCGGCAGGCCCAGGAAGACCACCGCCAGCGCCTGGCGCGGCTCGCTGCTCGTCACCGCCCCCACCAACCCGCCCACCAGCCCCAGCAGCACGTACACCAGCAGCAGCGCCAGCACCGCGTGCACCGTCGGCCGCAGCGTGCCGTGCCAGCGCACCAGGCGGGTCGGCAGCGGCGCCCGGCGCGAGGCCGCCAGTGCCAGCAGCACCACCACGGCCAACCACAGCAGGCCGAAGCCCACCGCCGGGCCCGGATCCACCCGGAACCCCACCGTCGGCGCCGCACCGAACGCCCCGCCCAGTTCGTCGAGCAGCGGATCACCGGTCGACACGGTGAAGGAGTGCCGGGCCGCCGCCGACAGCAGCAGCACCGCCACCGTCCAGCCCGCCGCCAGCGCGAGCACCCGGGCCAGCAGCAGTCGCCCGCCCACCACCGCGTGCCGGCGCATCGGCCGCAGGAACAGGTACGCCGCCACCAGCGCGCCCACCAGCGTCACCGACAGCGGCATCGCCGAGATCCCGCCCTGCGCGGTCGCCACGAAGGCCGCGCTGCCGTCGAGTTGCGCCGGTGCGCCCAGCGCCAGCAGCAGCGTCGCCGCCAGCACCGGGCCGAAACCGCCGCCCGGCAACCGGTCCGCGCCCGCCAGCCACAGGCCGAGCGCGGCCACCACCGCCATCGCCGCGAGCGCGCCCACCACCGTCACCAGCGCGGAGACGAGCACGGACACGGGCGCGGCCACCCGGTCCGTCGGGCCAGGGGACGGCGGTGGCGAGGGCGTGCGGGGGTTCGCAGGAGTGGCGGCACCAGCCACGCGTCTCACCGGCCCTTCGAGCCCGATCCCCCCGGCGCCGGCCGGGACCGACCGACCTTTCCAGCTTCCGACAGGCCGCAACGGACGGCGAGTTGCCGCGGGGGTTGCCGGGGCGGGGCGTGGGGTGCCGTGCGATTCGGGGCGGCGGGTTCGTAGGGGCGGGTTCGGAGGGGTGGGTTCGGGGCGGCGGGTTCGGAGGGGCGGGCGGACAATGGTGGGTGCGCACGTGGACTCGGGGGAGTCCGACCGGGAGGCAGTCCCGTGACTGATCAGCCGAAACCCCGGCAGCCCGAAGAGCCGGACAACGAGAACGACGGTGCCCAGGCCCCGCCGCCGCACCGCCCCACCGAGGTGGTGGGCGGAACGGGCGGACCTCCGACGGAGGTGGTCGGGCCGGGCGTGGTCAACGCGGACGGTACCGAGGTCGTGGAGACCCCGGCGGCCCCGGAGGCTGCCGAGGGGGCGCCGACCGAGCTGGTGGACCGGGCGGGCGGGGTGGGCGGCGGACGCGGTGCGAGCGGGCCCGGTTCCGGAGGCGGCGGAGCGTCGGCGGCGGAGCCGCAGCCCACCGAGGTGGTGCGGCCGCCGACCGGGAGCGGTGCGGGTGCGGCGGCTGCCGGGGCGGGTGGTGCGTTCGGGGCAGGCGCCGGTGCGGCGGGTGCGTCGCAGTCCCCGTCCTCGCCCCCGTCCTCCGGGGCGGGCGGGGTCGGGCCGGTGGGTCCGCCGTCCGGGCCGCTGTCGGCGGGCGGGCTGCGTCCGTCGGGCGCCTCGGAGGGACGCCGCCGCCCGGTGGGGGCGGTTCGTCGGTCGGTGGCGGGTCGGGGGCGGGTGGCAGCGGGCCGCCCGGCGGGGCTTCGTCCGGCGGGGGCGGCGGGGGCGGCGGGAAGCCGTGGTGGCGGAAGGGGCCGGTGCTCGCCGGGGCGGTCCTGGTCGCCGGGCTGGGCATCGCGCTGGGCCTGGTCGCCACCGGGGGGTCGGGCGGCGGCAGCGCGCAGGCCGTGGAGATGCAGCCGGTGTCCGCGTCCGGGCAGGAACCCTTCACCGACTCGGTCGCCAACGGCGGTGCGCCCTCCTCGGCCTCGCCCAGCGGTTCGACCCCGGCCGACGGGGGCTCCGCCGCGTCCGGCAGCACGACGGCCCCGTCCACCGCCGGGAGCCCGAGCGCGTCCGGCGGCACCGTGAACGGGGGCCAGCCCGGCCTGTACGGCGGCACCCGCGAGACGGCCAGCTGCGACGTGCCCAAACTCTCCGGGTACCTCGACGCCAACGGTGACAAGGCCCGGGCCTGGGCCGGGGTCGAGGGCATCGACAGCTCGCAGATCGACGGCTACCTGAACGGCCTGACGCCCGTGGTGCTGCGCCAGGACACCAGGGTCACCAACCACGGCTACCAGAACGGACAGGCCACCCCCTACCAGGCGGTCCTGCAGTCCGGGACGGCCGTGCTGGTCGACAGCCAGGGCGTGCCGCGGGTGCGCTGCGCCTGCGGCAACCCGCTGACGCCGCCCAGCGGCACGGGCGGTACGTACACCGGGACGGCATGGTCCTCCTTCAACCCGAACGGGGTGGTGACGGTGCAGCCCGCACCGGCGCCGGTGAACCAGATCGTGCTGGTGGACCAGACGACGGGCCGCCAGTTCGAGCGCCCCGTGGGCGGCACGGGCGGGAACGACGGATCGGCCTCGCCCAGTGCGTCCGGTTCGGGCTCCTCCGGCAGCCATTCCAGCCCGGGCACGCAGTCCGGCGGTTCCTCCTCGGCGCCCTCGTCCGGAGCGTCGTCGGCACCGGCGTCCGGTGGTTCCGGCTCTCCCGGGCACTCCGGCTCGTCCGGACCGGCCTCGCCGGGCGGTTCGGGTTCCGGCGGGGCCTCCGGCGGGGCTTCCGGCGGCGGGTCGGGGCCCGCGAGTCCGGGCGGGGAGTCCGGGGGCGCGTCGAAGCCGGCGGGCTCGGGCTCGCCGTGACGGGACGGGTGTCAGGTGTGCTGCGGGTGCCTCCTTCGGCTCCGGTCGGGTCCGGTCGAACCGGCAAGGGTCGGCTCGGCCGGGGTCGGCTCGGTCGGGGTCGGGGTCGAGCTCGGGGGCGGGGTCGAATCGGTCGGGGTCGGCTCGGCCTCGGTCCGGGCGAGCGGAGCGGGGCGCCGCCGGGGCGGGTCAGCGGCGCAGGTAGCGGAGCAGCGTGACGCCGCTGTCGAAGGTGCGCGTCTCGGCGAGCACCAGGTTGGTGCGGGTGTCGGCGGGCGGGAACAGCGGGCGGCCGCGGCCCAGCACCACCGGGTGGACGTAGAGGCTGTACTCGTCGATCAGGTCCAGCCGGCGGAACTCGGCGGCGAGGGCGGCGCCGCCGACGGCCAGGTCGGACGCGGAGGAGGACTTGAGGGCGGTGATCGCCTCCGGGTCGACGGTGCGGGCGATCGTGGTGTTCCAGTCGGCGTGGTCGAGGGTGCGGGAGAAGACCGTCTTCGGCATCTCCCGCCAGATCCGGGCGAACTCGACCACCGGCGGGGTGCTGGTCGGGTCCCGGTCGGCGGTGGGCCAGTAGCCGGCCATCAGCTGGTACGTGACGCGGCCGTCGAGGAAGCCGCTCATCGCGGCCAGTCTGCGGTTGAAGTGCTCGTGCAGCTCGTCGTCGATGAGCTGCCAGTCCAGTTCGCCGTCGGGGCCGGAGAAGCAGCCGTCGATCGACACGGACATCATCAGCACGAGGTCGGACATCGCCACCTCCGGGACCTGCGGCGGTCAAGGGTGCGGGCCACGCTACCCGCGCACGGCACCCGAACGGCGGAGGCGGACGGCGGCGGGCGCGCGTGCCGCGGAAAAGCATCCACCGGTTGATGCCGGGGTCAACCGATCAGCTGATGGTTCGTCAACCGATCGTCGTGCCAACGGCATTCGATCGTCCGGTGGATGCTCCGGGGGAGCCGGGCACACTTCCTACAGCAGGGACAGAAGGTGCGGACGGTGCGGATCAGGCACCGGTGACGAAAGGGGACCATCATGCGTGAGACGGACGGGGCGCGCGGGGCGTTCGCGGGGAGCGGGCCGGTCGGTGTGGGCGGCCTGCAGGCCCTGCTGGACCGACGGGTCGCGGACGGGACGGTGCCCGGGGCGGTCGCCCTGGTCGCCCGTCCGGGGGAGGTGGAGACGGCCGCCGCGGGCGAGCTGGGCCGGGGGTCACCGGTGCGGATCGCCTCGGTGGGGAAGCCCGTCACGGCCGCGGCGGTGCTCCAGTTGGTGGACGACGGGGTGCTCGCGCTGGACGACCCGGTCGAGCGCTGGCTGCCGGAGCTGGCCGACCGGCGCGTGGTGCGGACACCGCACGCCCCGGTGACGGACACCGTCCCGGCCGACCGGCCCGTCACGGTGCGGGACGTGCTGGAGTCGCGGGCCGGCTACGGCTTCCCGGCGGACTTCACCCTGCCCGCACTGGCCCCGCTCTTCGCGGAGCTCGGGCAGGGGCCGCCGCAGCCGCAACGGGTCGCCCCGCCGGACGAGTGGGCGGCCGTCCTGGCGGGGATTCCGATGCTCCACCAGCCCGGCGCCGCCTGGCTGTACAACACCTGTTCGGACATCCAGGGCGTCCTGGTCTCCCGGGCGACCGGTAGACCGCTCGACCAGGTGCTGGAGGAGCGGCTGTTCGATCCGCTGGGCATGCCCGACACCGCCTTCCACGCGTCACCCGACCGACTGTGCCCGCTCTACCGCCCGGGCCCGGACGGCACGCTGGCGGTGGTCGACCCACCGGACGGCCAGTGGAGCACCCCGCCCCCGTTCCCGTCCGGGGCCGGCGGCCTGGTGTCCACGCTCGACGACGTGTTCACGTTCCTGCGGATGCTGCGCTCCGGCGGCCGCGCCGAGGACGGGCGGCGGGTGCTCTCCCTCGGCGCGGTGCGGCTGATGACCACCGATCACCTGACGGAGCACCAGCGGGCGGACAGCGAGCTGTTCCTGGAAGGCCAGGGCTGGGGCTACGGCGGCTCGGTGGACGTGACCGGGCGTGACCCGTGGAACGTGCCGGGCCGCTACGGCTGGGTCGGCGGCACCGGCACCGCCGCCCACGTGGTGCGGTCGACCGGGTTGGTGACGGTGCTGCTCACCCAGCGGGAGATGACGGGCCCCACCCCGCCCCCGCTGATGCGGGAGTTCTGGCGCTACGCGGCGGACGGTTGACCGCCGTCCGAGCCGCCGTCCGAAGCGCTGTCCGGAACGTCTGACGGGGCGTCTTCGGGAGCGTCGGGGACGGTGGCGGCCAGGCGGTAGCTCGACCCGTCCCGGGTGCGGGTCAGCAGGTGGGCCTCGACCAGGTAGCGGCGGAGCATGGAGGTGTCGGCGTGGACGGCGAGCAGCGCCTCGTTGACCTCCCGCTCGCTGTACGCGCGCTCGGGTTCGAAGAGGGAGCGGGCGAGGTGCTGGAGCAGGGCGGCGCGGCGGGCCGGCTTGCGCGGCACGGACGTCAGACGGCCATCGGTGAAGAAGGCGGCAAGGGTCGCCGGTGGTTCGTGAGCGGACATGACAGGCAGCCTGTCAGGGCGGCCACCGGGAGACAACCGGATTACCGGACGGGGTGCCGGCCCGATGAGCTGGGACGACACCCCGAGGGAGGGAAGGAACACATGGGTACCGGGAACGCGGGGCCGGGCCGCTTCCGACGGGCGAGGGCGTGGGTGGCAGAGCGGGCGGCAGCCCGAGCACTGCCGGGCACGTACCCCCGACGGGGCGTGCGGTCAGGCCGAGCCGAACCAGCCGAGGACGGTCTGCACCAGCAGGACGGTGGACATCAGGGCCACCCCGACGACCACCGCGGTCGCGGCGATCCGGTAGCGCGGGCCGTTCGCGGCGGCGCCGAGCAGGGAGCGCCGGTTGGTCAGCACCAGCAGGTACACCAGCACGATCGGGCTGATCAGCCCCTGGAGGACCTGGGTGCCGATCAACAGCTGGATCACGTCGACCGGGGTGAGCGCCACGATCGCGCCCAGGGCGATCTGCGCGGTGAACACGCCGAGGAACAGCGGTGCGTCCCGGAAGCGCCGGGAGACCGAGCGCTCCACCCCGGCGGCCTCGCCGATCGCGTAGCTGGCCGACAGCGGCACCACGGCCCCGGCGAGGGCCGAGGCACCGAGCAGGCCGAAGGCGAACAGCAGTTCCGCGCCCGGCCCGGCCACCGGCTCCAGGGCCCGGGCGGCCTCGGCGGCGGACTGCAGCGGCCCCGTTCCGCCGATCGCCGAGGCGGTGGCGATGATGATGGTCAGGCTGATCACGCACGCGAACACCGCGCCGAGCACGGCGTCCGCCCGGATCAGCTTGTAGTCCTCCGGCTTCGCGCCCCGGTCGACGACGCCGGCCGCCGCGTAGAACTGCATGTACGGGCTGACGGTCGTGCCGATCAGGGCGACCGCCAGCAGGACGAAGTCACTGGACGGCTGCAGGTGCGGCACCGCGAGGTTCCGGCCGACCTCGCCCCAGTGCGGGTGCCCGAGCACCATGGCGATCGGATAGGAGAAGAACGCCAGCGACATCACCAGGAAGATCCGCTCCGCCCACCGGTAGGAGCCGAACAGCACCAGCGCCCACAGCAGCACGGCGGCGGGCGGCACCACCGCCCACTTCGGGACGCCCAGCAGTTCGAACGCCGCGCCGATCCCGGCGAACTCGCTGACCACCAGGCCGGTGTTCGCCAGCAGCAGGCAGCCGACGGCCAGCGCGGTCAGCCGCAGGCTGAACTGCTCGCGGATCAGCGCCCCGAGCCCCTTGCCGGTGTGCGCGCCGAGCCGGACGGCCATCTCCTGGACCATCACCAGGGCGATGGTCACCAGCACCATGAAGAACAGCGTGCCGTAGGCGTACTGGGAGCCGGCCGAGGCGTAGGTGGCGATACCGGCCGCGTCGTTCCCGGCGTTGGCGGCGACCAGCCCGGGGCCGGCGATCATCGCCACCGCGGCGATCCGGCGCAGCCCGCGCCGCCGTGGCGGGGTGGAGGGCCCGGCGGCGGCCGGGGGTTCGACGGAATCCGCCTGGGTCGGGACGGAACTGACGGCCCGGCCGGAGGGGAGCGAGGGGGTGGCGGAGCCGCCAGCGGGCGCGGGGTCGGTGGTGGAGGAGGCTGCCGTGGCGGCAGCGTTGGGGTCGGTCGGGCCGAGGCCGGTGCGGGCGTTCACTGGAGGAACCTCCGGAAGTGCAGGCGCCCGCGCTCGGGCAGCAGGGCGTCGATGATGTCGTCGGCGAGGATCCGGCCGAGCGGTCGGCCGTCCTCGTCGACCACCAGGAGGGAGGACTTGCGGGCGGCCACCAGACGGTCGGCGGCCTCGGCCAGGCGGGTGTCGGGGGAGAGCGTGACGGGCGGCCCGAACTGGGACAGCCAGGCCACCAGATCGGTGACGAGGGCGCTGTCCTCGGCCACCGCCAGGTCGAACAGCGGTACGTCGGCGACCAGCCGGCCGGTGGTGTCGAGCACCACGACGGCATCGATCTCGGTGCGGTGCTCGGCCTGCGCGGCCAGTTCCGCGCGGACTTCGGCGACGGTCTGCTCCAGTCGGGCCGTGACCAGCCGGGTCGTCATGGCACCGCCCGCGGTGCCCTCCCGGTGCGCCAGCAGACCGCGCAGCTCGGCGGCCTCCTGGTGGGGCATCCGGGCCAGCAGGGTCTCCCGCTCGCGCGGGTGGAGGTCGCGCAGCGCGTCGGCGGCCTCGTCGGGTTCCATCTCGTCGACCAGCCGGGCGGCGTGCTCCGGCCTGGCTTCGCGCAGCAGGTTCTCCAGTTCGGCGGGCTCCATCTCCTCCAGCGCGTCGGCCGCCTGCTCGGGCTCCAGCCAGCCCAGCAGCTGCTGCCGCTCGCTGCGGCCGAGGTCCTCCAGGATGTCGGCCAGGTCCGCCGGGCGGAGCCGGTGCAGGGCCGACCGGGAGGCCCGCAGCCGGACTTCGGCCGGCCCCTCGGTGGCCTGCTCGCCGAACGGGGCGACCGACTGCCAGTCCAGGACGCGCTCCGGGGTGGGCCGGGCCTGCCAGCGGCGCGGTCCGAGCCGGCGCAGCAGGGTCGGCAGCGACACGTCCACCCCGACCAGCACCACCCGGTCCACCAGCGGCGCGAAGTACAGGTCGGCGGCGCGGGTGACCTGCACGCCGTCCACGTCGACGAGTTGGTGGTCCAGCACGTCGCGGGCCAGCAGCACCTCACCGGGGCGGCGCTGGAAGTCCCGCAGGTCGACGCGGGACGCCCGGAGCCGGACGTGCCCGGCACCGAGTCGCCCGACCGCCTCGGAGGGCAGGAAGGCCCGGCGCCGCCCGATCCGCAGGATCAGACCGGTCACCGGCGGGTACGGGTCCGGGCCGTACAGCCGGGCGACCACGTCGGCCAGCCGGCCGACCTCGGCACCGGCCTGGTTGGTCACCGGTGCCCCGATCAGCCCGGCCAACGAGACGAGGGAGGAACGCACGGCGCGACCGGCCGTGGCCCGGTGGTCGAGGTTCACCCGGCGGTCGCGCAGCCGGGCCGTGGTCGAACTGAACAGTGTGTTGGTGGCCATCAGGGAACACCTCCTCTGCCCCGGCGGAGCGGGGCCGACAGGCGGTTCACGACAGTTCCCCTGCACCCTGCACCCTGCGCTCCGGCCGACGGGCGCCCCCGGTGGGCGGGCACACCCCGGTCGAGGAGCGGCCCCGGACCGGCCGGGCGGGCCTGCGAGCGGCAGCCGCACGGCCGCCCGACGGCGGCACCACCGCGCTGCCGACCACCGCCAACGGCCGTCGGCCATCCTGCCCGGGCACCCGGTCCGGGCACCTCGTTCGGTCAGGCTGGAGGGAAGAGCGGCGAAGCGGTACGGCGGGCAGCACGGCGGCAGCAGCCGGTCCGGCGGAGCCTGGCACCTGGTGACGACTACGGCCCGGGGTGGCTGCGGCGCCGTGCCGGCGAGGCGAGGCAGGACGGGGCGACGGAGGTCCGACGAACCGGTCGCACGGCAGGCGGCCGGCACGACGGACGACCGGCGGCACCCGGCCGGTCGGCGTCAGCGGAGCACGGGATCAGTGGAGGAGGAACTGCCTCGAACCGTGGAACAACGGCGAGGACTGAACGGGAAGGGGCTGACTGTGCCCCGGACTACTGCTGTCCATCCCGCCTCCTCCCGGTCCTGGCCGACGAGTTCAGCTCGCGGCCGCGCGGCAGGCGACCGGGCCGTGGCGGCCCGGCACACCCCAACTCGTCAGAGCTTTGGCACTCCACGGCGTGTCCCCGGCAGCGGGGAAGCCACTTGGGGTCACCCCTTGGGCCGGGGAGACCTGTCCTGATCCGGAGCGTCTCTCGACGGGTGGGATCAGTGGCCTGTGTCCGTGAAGACGCCTCACCGAACGAGGTGTCTTGTCGTTGCGCCACCAGGATAGGGCCCCGACCACCCCCACCACCTCATCCTTGACCAGGGTTTGACCGCTCGATCACGTTCCGGACCGGCCGTTCCGGCGCCGCTCCGTACCTCCGTACGGCCACGGCGCGGTGCGGCCCGGGGCGCGTATCGGCGGGAGGGTTGTGGCCGAACCGCAACGCGCCGGGTGGCGTGATCAGGTACGGCGATTGGCGATGATGACCGGCACAGGAGACGGGGGAGGATCATGGACGGTGGAACGGAACGCAGCAGGTACGTGGACCTGCTGCGGGCGGGGGCGATCGTGCTGGTGGTGCTCGGCCACTGGCTGATCACCGCACTGGTGCGGGAACCTGACGGCGCCTTGGCGGCACCCGAGTTGATGGTGACCGTGCCGTGGACGCAGTGGCTGACCCTGGGCTTCCAGATCATGCCGGTGTTCTTCCTGGCCGGCGGCTACGCGGCGGCCGGTTCCTGGAACCGCTGCCGGGCCGGGGGCGGCACGGCAGCGGGCTGGATCCGCGGCCGGGCTCTGCGGCTGCTGCTGCCCACCGCCGCGTACCTGGTGCCGACACTGGGCGGCCTGGCGGTCGCGGCGGCGTTCGGGGCGGATCCGGCACTGCTCGGCATGATCGGGTGGGCGCTGGCCATGCAGTTCTGGTTCCTGCCCGTGTACCTGGCGATCAGCGCGCTGACGCCCTGGCTGGCCGCACTGCACCGGCGCTGGGGCCTGGGCTCGGTCGCGGCCCTCGCCGCCGCGGGAGCGGCGCTCGACCTGCTGGTGCTCGGGGCGGACACCGGCTGGGCGGACCGGGTCGGCCTGCTGAACTACCTGCTGGTCTGGGCCGTCGCCTACCAGCTCGGCTTCGCCTGGCGGGCGGGCGGCCTGACGGCCCGTCCGGTGTTCGGTGCGGCCCTGGCCGCGGGCGGGGCGGCCGGGTACGCGGCACTGGTCGGGTTCGGGCCGTTCCCGGTCAGCCTGGTCCTGGTCAGCGGTGAGGAGACGTCGAACACCGACCCGCCGTCGCTGGCGATGCTGGCCTGGCTGTTCGCCCAGTGCGGCCTGTGCCTGCTGCTCGCCCCCCACGCCGAGCGCGCCCTGAGCGCCCGGCGGCGCCTCGGCCGGCTGGTCGACCCGCTAGGCCGGGCCAGCATGTCGCTGTACCTGTGGCACATGGTGCCCGTGCTGGTCGCAGGCGCCGCCTTCTACCTCACCGACCTGGCCCCCGAACCCGAGGTCGGCTCGGGGGCGTGGTGGGCCTGGCGGCCGGTGTGGGTGCTGGTGCTGGCGGTGCTGCTCGGCGCGCTGCTGGCCGGGCTGCGCCCGGTCGACGGCCTGCTGCGGCGGCTGGCCGCGCGCATGCGCCCGCAGGACGGGACAGCCGGCACGGGCCGGGCCGCGCTCCTGACCGTCGGCCTGGCCGTCACGGGCTGGGCGCTGGCCCGCTGGGCCGTCCAGGGCCTCGCCCGGGGCGGATCACCGGACTGGCGCACCCTGCTCGCCTTCGTCGTCGGCTCGGCGCTGGTCGGCGGCGCGGCGATCAGGCGCACCATCGCCCCGGCCACCGCCGGGGCCACCGCCGGAGCCGCCGACACCGGCACAGACACGGGCGCGGGCACGGGCGCGGGTGTGCCCGCCGGAGCGGAACCGGACGGGGTGGTGGGCCGGGTGAGCTGAACGGACCTGATGGGCCTGATGGGCCGGGCGGGTCGGCCCGGCGGGCGCGGTGCGGCGCGGCTGGCGGGCCGTGGGGACGGGCTACGACAGCGGGAGGCGGAACTCGACGGAGCGGTGGGTGCTGCGATAGCCCAGGGCGCGGTTGACCGCCAGCATGCCGGTGTTGTGCTCGGCGGTGTCGGTGAGCAGACCGGTGATCCCGGGGTGCTCGGCCCGCGTCCAGCGGATCGATTCGGCCTTCATCGCCCGGGCCAGGCCGCGCCTGCGGTGGGCGGGTTGGACGGCCGTACCGTAGTGCTGGGCGTCGCCGGACCGGCCGGCGGGCAGTACCAGTTCGCTGAACCCGACCAGGTCACCGGTGGCGGTCTCCGACACGGTGACGGTGTGCAGCAGTTCGCCCCGGTCGGCGACGGCCTGCGCGACCGACAGCGTCCGGGCCTCGTCCCAGACGACCCGGCCGTACCCGGTGTCGCCCATCGGCATGTCGTCCATGGCGGTGCGCGAGCGGGTGAAGGCGGGCAGCCACTCCTCGGGGCAGCGGCCGACCCAGGAGACCAGCCGGTAGCCGGGCGGCAGTTCGGCGGCGGAGCCGAGGACGGCGGGGAAGGGAGCGGTGGCCAGGTCCAGCCGGGCGTAGTCGAGGACGAGGGCCCGCTCGAAACCGTGCGCGGAGAGGAACGCGTCGCCGGGGGCGTCCTCGACCGCCTGGGCGAGCAGCGCGTCGCGCCCCTCCGCCCGGGCCGCGGCCGTGGCGGCGGCGAGCAGGGCCGACCCCACACCGCGCCGCCGCTCGGCGGGGTGGACGTCCAGGGTGAGTTCACCGAGGTGGGCCTGCCCGGGCGAGGCGGGCAGCCGCAGGAAGGCGCTGCCGAGCGGGGCGCCGTCGAAGGCCGAGGCCAGCCAGGCCAGGCGGCGCGCGATGGGGCTTGCGACGGGATCGGCGAGGGCGGTCAGACGGAAGGTCACGGGCGGCTGGCTCCGGGCGCGGCGGGAAGGACGGGCACGCGTCACCGAAGCAGGTCCGCCCGGCCGGGGCAATCGGATTTCTCCCCGGACGGGGGAGGCGGAGCACGACGGCGAGCACGGAGAGGGCCTGATGGACAGTCATCTTGCCGGTATGAACGATCTTCTGACGGTTGATCGGGAAAGTGCGACACCCGCGCGGACACTGGTGCGTCCGCGCCCGGGGCGGGATCATCGTCGCTGTGGCGGACCGGTCCGCGCGCGGCTGGCCGGGTGGCGGAGGTGGTGGGCGGATGACCGAGGCGCGGCTCACGGTGGAGCGGCTGCGGGAGCTGGTGGCCGAGGGCGCGGTGGAGACGGTCGTGCTGGCCGTCACCGACATGCAGGGCCGGCTCCAGGGCAAACGCCTGGACGCCGGGTACTTCCTGGCCGAAGTGCTGAGCGGCGGCGCCGAGGGCTGCGGCTACCTGCTGGCGGTGGACGTGGAGATGAACACCGTCGACGGCTACACCGTCTCCTCCTGGGAGAGCGGCTACGGAGACCTGGTCTTCGCCCCCGACCTGGCCACCCTGCGGATGGTGCCCTGGCACCCGGCCACCGCCATGGTCCAGTGCGACCTGGCCCACCACGACGGCACCCCCGTCGCGGTCTCGCCCCGCCAGGTGCTGCGCCGCCAGCTGGAACGGCTGGCCGGCTACGGCTGGAGCGCGTACGTGGGCACCGAGCTGGAGTTCATGGTCTTCCGGGACAGCTACGAGCGGGCCTGGGAGAAGCACTACCAGGACCTCACGCCCGTCAACCAGTACAACGTCGACTACTCGATCCTCGGCACCGCCCGGATCGAACCGCTGCTGCGCCGCCTGCGCACCGGCATGGCCGGGGCCGGGCTGACGGTGGAGTCCGCGAAGGGCGAGTGCAACCTCGGGCAGCACGAGATCGCCTTCCGCTACGCCGACGCGCTGACCACCTGCGACGACCACGCCGTCTACAAGACCGGCGCCAAGGAGATCGCCGCCCAGGAGGGCGTCAGCCTCACCTTCATGGCCAAGTACGACCAGCGCGAGGGAAACTCCTGCCACGTGCACCTGAGCCTGCGCGACGAGCGGGGCCGCCCGGTCTTCCCCGGCGAGGGCGCGCACGGCTTCTCCCGGACGATGGAGCACTTCCTCGCCGGGCAGCTCGCCTGCCTCGACCGCTTCGCGCTGCTGCTCGCCCCGACCGTCAACTCGTACAAGCGCTACGTGCCGGGCAGCTTCGCCCCCACCGCGATCGCCTGGGGCCGCGACAACCGGACGTGCGCGCTGCGGGTGGTTGGGCACGGGGCCTCGCTGCGGTTCGAGAACCGGGTGCCGGGCGGGGACGTCAACCCGTACCTGGCGGTGGCCGCGCTGATCGCCGCCGGGCTGCACGGGGTGGAGCACCAACTGCCGCTGGAGGACGAGTTCACCGGCAACGCGTACGCCTCCGACGCGCCCAGGGTGCCCGCCACGCTGCGCGAGGCGGTCGACCGGTTCGAACGCAGCGAGGCCGCCATCGAGGCCTTCGGCAAGGACGTCGTGCGGCACTACGCCCACGCCGGGAGGGTCGAACTCGCCGCGTACGACGCCGCGGTCACCGACTGGGAGCGCCGCCGCGGCTTCGAGCGGCTGTGAGCCGGCCCTGCCGCGGAAGCGGGACGGAAACGGAAACGGAAACGGGAACGAGAGCGAGGAGGAGCAGGTGACCGAGGGGCCCGAGCCGTACCAGGTGGTCAACCCCGCCACCGAGGAGGTGATCGCCACCGTCGAACTGGCCGACCGGGCCGCCGCCGACGCCGCGATCGCCCGCGCCAAGGCGGCGTTCGAGAGCTGGCGGAACGTGGCGCCCGGCGACCGGGCCCGGCTGCTGCGCCGCTTCGCCGCCGAAGTGGACGCCGAGCGCGAGCAGCTGGCCCTCCTGGAGGTCGCCAACGCCGGGCACACCATCGGCAACGCCCGCTGGGAGGCCGGCAACGCGCGCGACGTCATCGAGTACTACGCGGGCGCCCCCGAGCGGCTGTTCGGCCGACAGATCCCGGTCGCCGGCGGCCTCGACGTCACCTTCCACGAGCCGCTGGGCGTGGTCGGCGTGATCGTCCCGTGGAACTTCCCGCTGCCGATCGCCGCCTGGGCGCTGGCCCCCGCCCTGGCCGCCGGGAACACCGTCATCGTCAAACCGGCCGAACTCACCCCGCTCACCGCGCTGCGGCTGGCCGAGCTCGCCCTGCGCGCGGGCCTGCCCGAGGGCGTGCTGCAGGTGCTACCCGGCCGGGGCCCGGTGGTCGGGCAGCGCTTCGTCACCCACCCCGACGTCCGCAAGGTGGTGTTCACCGGCTCCACCGCCGTCGGCAGGTCCGTGATGGCCGGCTGCGCCGCCCAGGTCAAGCCCGTCACGCTGGAGCTCGGCGGCAAGAGCGCCAACATCGTCTTCGCCGACGCCGACCTGGACAAGGCCGCCGCCACCGCCCCCTACGCCGTCTTCGACAATGCCGGGCAGGACTGCTGCGCGCGCTCCCGGATCCTGGTCGAGGCGAGCGTGTACGAGGAGTTCACCCAGCGGCTGGAGCAAGCCGTCCGGGGCGTCCGGGTCGGCGACCCGGCGGACGAGAAGACCGAGATGGGTCCGCTGATCTCGGCCGCGCACCGGGCCCGGGTGGCCTCCTACGTGGACGGCGACACCGAGGTGGCGTTCCGCGGCAGCGCACCCGGGGGGCCGGGCTTCTGGTACCCGCCGACGGTGCTGGCGCCGATCGCCCCCGACCACCGGGCGTTCACCGAGGAGGTGTTCGGCCCGGTCGTCGCCGTGGTCCCGTTCCGCGGCGAGAGCGACGCGGTGCGGATCGCCAACGCCACCGAGTACGGCCTGTCCGGGTCGATCTGGACGCGCGACGTGGGCCGCGCGCTGCGCGTCGCCCGGGCCGTGGAGGCGGGCAACCTGTCCGTCAACTCGCACTCCTCGGTGCGCTACTGGACGCCGTTCGGCGGCTTCAAACAGTCCGGCCTGGGTCGCGAGCTCGGACCGGACGCCCTGCACGCCTTCACCGAGACCAAGAACGTCTTCATCGCCACGGAGGAATGAGCCACATGAGCAAGCGACTTGACGGCCGGGTGGCGGTCGTCACCGGCGCGGGCAGCGGCATCGGCCTGGCCACGGTGCGCCGCTTCGCCGCCGAGGGGGCGAAGGTGGTGTGCGCCGACATCGACGAGGAGACCGGCGCCAAGGCCGCCAACGAGGTCGGCGGCCTGTTCGTGCGCACCGACGTGACCGACGAGGAGCAGGTCCGCGCCCTGTTCGACACGGCGGTCGAGCACTACGGCAGCCTGGACGTGGCGTTCAACAACGCGGGCATCTCCCCGCCGGACGACGACTCCATCCTGGTCACCGGCCTCGACGCGTGGAGGCGCGTCCAGGACGTCAACCTGACCTCGGTGTACCTGTGCTGCAAGTACGCGATCGGCCACATGCGGCGGCAGGGCAAGGGTTCGATCATCAACACCGCGTCCTTCGTGGCGGTGATGGGCGCCGCGACCTCGCAGATCTCCTACAGCGCCTCCAAGGGCGGCGTGCTGGCGATGAGCCGGGAGCTGGGCGTGGAGTTCGCCCGCGAGGGCATCCGGGTCAACGCGCTGTGCCCCGGCCCGGTCAACACCCCGCTGCTGCAGGAGCTGTTCGCCAAGGACCCGGAGCGCGCCGCCCGCCGACTGGTGCACATCCCGCTCGGCCGGTTCGCCGAACCCGAGGAGATCGCCGCCGCGGTGGCCTTCCTGGCCAGTGACGACTCCTCCTTCATGACCGCCAACACCTTCCTGGTGGACGGCGGCATCTCCGGCGCGTACGTCACCCCGCTCTCCTGACGACTGACGACTGACGGCACGGCGCGGGGCGTCAGTGCGAGGAGAACGCGTCCCCGCCGACCGCGAGGGCGTCGCCGCCGTTGCCCAGCGCGTCGCCGCCGACGGCCAGGGCCGACCCGCACAGCGCCTCGGCGTCCCCGCCGACCGCGCCCGCGTTGCCGCCCTCGGCCCAGGCGTCGCCGCCCACCGCACCGGCGTCGCCGCCCAGCGCGCCCGCGTCACCGCCGACACCCAGCGCGTCCCCGCCCTCGGCCCAGGCGTCCCCGCCGACCGCGCCCGCGTCGCCGCCCTGGGCCGCCGCGTCGCCGCCGACGGCCAGCGCCCCGTGCGGGTGCGTGTGGTGGTGCCCGTGGTGGTGCGTGTGCGCGGAGGCGGTGCCCGCCGTGCCCAGCAGGGCGAGGCCGGTGAGGAAGGTGGCGGTGGTGACCTTGGCAAGGCTGGAACGCATCGGGTTCTCCATGCTCAGCGCCGGACGCGGTGGCGTCGGACGCGGGTTGGTGCCGGACGCGACGATCATCGGCATCCGTGGGCCCGCGCCGCACACCGCGGCCCGACCGGTCACCCGGCCGGGGCAAGGGCACCGCCGCGACGGGTGAGCGCGGTACCGCCGGATGCCGTAGGGAGCGGCGCGCGGAGTTGACGGGCGCGCGGGGCTGCCGGTCCCGCTGCACACGGGAGTTGGCGACCGATCAGTGTGACGATCGGACCGGCAGCTCCATCTCGAACCAGACCACCTTGCCGTCCTTGGTCGCCCGGCTGCCCCAGCGGTGCGCCAGCTCGTTGATCAGCAGCATGCCCCGCCCGCCCTCGTCGTGCTCGTCCACCGGCCGCAGCCGCGGCTCCCGGCTGTCCGCGTCCGACACCTCCACCGTCAGCAGCGCCCCCCGGAAGATCCGCAGCTGCAGCGGCGAACCGGCGTGCAGCACCGCGTTCGTCAGCAGTTCCCCGGTCAGCAGCACCACCGGCTCCACCAGCGAGGACAGCCCCCAGCCGGTCAGCGTCCGCCGGGTGAACTCCCGGGCGTGCCGCAGCAGCGCCGGATCGCCGGACAGCGGCAGCGTCGCCAGCCGGTCCGCGCCGACCGGCTCCGCGTGCGCCATGATCACCGCCACGTCGTCCTGTCCCAGCGTGGACCCGAACGCCCCCAGCACCGCGTCGCAGCCCCGCTCCAGGGTCGGCTGCCGGTGCGTCACCGTCTCGCGCAGCAGCTCCAGGCCCTCGTCCAGGTCCTGCCCGCGCCGCTCCACCAGCCCGTCCGTGTACAGCACCAGCAGCCCGTCCTCGCGCAGCGGGAAGCGCACCGACTCGAACGGCACCCCGCCCACGCCCAGCGGCGCCCCCGGCGGCGGCTCCACCAGCCGGGCCCGGCCGTCCCGCTCCGACAGCACCGGCGGCAGGTGGCCGGCCGAGGCCAGGATGCACTCCTCGTCCACCGGGTCGAACACCGCGCACACGCAGGTCGCGAACTGGCCCTCGCCGAGCTGCGCGGTCGCCTCGTCCAGGCGCCGCAGCACCCGGGCCGGATCGAGGTCCAGCGTCACCAGCGTCCGCGCCACCGTCCGCAGCTGGCCCATCGTCGCGGCCGCCCGGATGCCGTGCCCCATCACGTCGCCGACGATCAGCGCCACCCGGCCGCCGGTCAGCGGCACCACGTCGAACCAGTCGCCGCCGATCTCGTCGCCCACTGTGGACGGCAGGTACCGGTGCGCGATCTCCAGCCCCGGCGTGCCGTGCACGTCCTGCGGCAGCAGGCTGCGCTGCAGGGTCAGCGCGGTGTCCCGCTCCCGCCGGTACAGCCGGGCGTTGTCGATGCACACCGCCGCCCGCGCCGCCAGCTCCTCGCCCAGCGCCCGGTCCGCCGGGGTGAACGACTCCGGGTTGGCCAGCCGCACGAACTCCACCCCGCCCAGCACCTGGCCGCGCGCCAGCAGCGGCACCATCAGGTACGAGTGGATCCCGGCGTCCAGGCCCGGCTGGACCCGGTCCGGGTGCGCGACGATCCGCCGCAGCTCGAACTCGTCCACGTGCGGCACCAGGATCGACCGGCCGGTGCGCATCGCCTGCGCGTACAGCTTGGCCGAGTGCGTGGTCTCCCCGATCTCGTCCGCCGCTCCGGTCAGCAGCGTGCCGCCCTCCCGCTCGCCCACCGCGACCGCGCGCAGCGCCACCGAACCGGACTCCGGCACCGGCTCCGGGTCCTCGCCGGTCAGCACCGCCTCGCGGATGTCCACCGTCACGAAGTCCGCGAACCGCGGGATCACCACGTCCACCAGCTCCTGCGCGGTGATCGTCAGGTCCAGCGTGGTGCCGATCCGGGTGGAGGCCTCGTTCAGCAGCGCCAGCCGCTGCTGGGCGGTCTCCGCCGCCTCCAGGGCCCGCTGCCGTTGCTCGGCGGCGTCCCGCTCCCGGGTGTACAGCAGCGCGTTGTCGATCGACACCGCCGCCCGCGCGGCCAGCTCGCTCGCCAGCGCCAGGTCGGAGTGGTCGTACGGCGCCGTGCTCCGGGAGCGGAAGAACGTGGCGGTGCCGATCGCCGCGCCCCGCGCGATCAGCGGCACCACCATCAGCGAACGCACCCCCTGGGCCCGGATCGCCCCGCCGCGCACCGGGTCGTCCGTGAACCAGCTCATCGCCGCGCCGTCCGTACGCGGCACCAGCACCGGCCGGCCGTGCGACAGCGCCCACGCGTACGGCGTGCTCGGGTGCAGCCGCTGCACCGAGCCCACCGGCGCGATCGGGGTCATCCCGCTGTCCGGGACGGTGTGGAAGGCCATCCGGCGCAGCACCGCCGACCGGTCCGCCCGGTCCGGCAGCACGGCCGGCTCGCCCCGTACCAGGCCGTCCAGCACCTCCACCACCACGGTGTCGGCCAGGATCGGGGCGGCGGTCTCGGCCAGCTCCCGGGCCGTGGTGGACAGGTCCAGCGTGGTGCCGATCCGGGTGGAGGCCTCGTTCAGCAGCGCCAGCCGCTGCTGGGCGGCCTCGGCGGCGGTCTCCGCCTCGAAGCGGTCGGTGATGTCCACGATGGTCGTGCACATGCCCAGCACCGTGCCGTCCGGCTGCTCCAGCCGGAAGCTCGACACCGACCAGGCGTGCTCGCGCTCCGGGTCGGCCGCCGTCCGGCCGTGCGTCCGGAGGTCCACCAGCGGCCGGCCGTCGGCCAGGATGCGGCGCATCGTCGCCTCGGCGGTCCGGCTGTCGATCCCCGGCAGCACCTCGGACAGCCGCCGCCCCAGGTGCCGGGTCACCGGCAGCCCGTTGATCCGGGCCAGCGCCTCGTTCAGGCGCACGAAGCGCAGCTCGGTGTCGAACACGCCCATGCCGACCGGCGACTGCGTGAAGAACCCGTCCAGCACCGCCAGGTCCGCCGCCAGCCGGCGCACCTCGCTGACGTCCGAGGCCACCGCCAGCACCATCGGGGAGCCGCTGCGGTCGAGCACCGGGAAGGTCCGGAAGTCGAGCCGCACCAGGTGCCCGTCCCGGTGCCGCACCGGGAACACCCCGGCCCAGGCCCGGCCGCTCAGGATCCGGGCGAACAGCTCCAGCGCCGCCGGACGCCGCTCCGGGCCGACCAGGATGTCCGCCGCGCGCGTCCCCACCGCCAGGTCCGCCGGGAAGCCGAGCAGGGCCTCCGCGTCCGGGCTCCAGTGCAGGATCCGGCCGTCCGCCGCGATCAGTGCCGTGGCCACCGGGATCGAGAGCAGGCCGTCCGGTACCTGCGCGCCACCTGCCGCGAGCGGGGAGGTGGGGCGGGTCCGGGGGAGCGTGCGCTGTTTGTCGGTGTCCATCTGGCCACCTGCCGTTCCGGGGGCGGTCACCGCCCTGCCATCGTCGCACGGCGGGCCGCCCGCGCCCAGACGGGTGACCTGCCGCTAGGGTGGGCCGGATGGAAACCCGTCGGACGAACACCCCGGTGGCGCGCGGTGGTGCGTAGGAAACCCGCCCCCGTCAGCCCGCTGGCGCAGCGCGACGGCATCGACGCCGTGCACGTCAGGCTCCCGGTCGACGGCGCCTGGCCGACGGTCCGCGCCTACCTGGAGGAGCGCTACGGCGCCGCCGCCGGGGACGGGCGGATCGGCGCGATGCTCGCGGCCGGCGAGTTCGTCGCCGCCGACGGCCCGGTCACCGCCGACACGCCCTACCGGCCCGGCGGCCACGTCTGGTTCCACCGCGAGCCGGGGCCGCCCGAACCGGTGGTGCCCTTCCCCGTCGAGGTCCTGCACCGCGACGAGCGGATCGTGGTCGCCGACAAGCCGCACTTCCTCGCCACCACCCCGCGCGGCAGCCACGCCACCGAGACCGCCCTCGCCCGGCTGCGCCGCGACCTCGACCTGCCCCGGCTCAGCCCCGCCCACCGCCTGGACCGGCTCACCGCCGGCGTGGTGCTGTTCGTCGCCGACCCCGCGCTGCGCGGCGCCTACCAGGGCCTGTTCGAGCGCCGCGAGGCGGTCAAGGAGTACGAGGCCGTCGCCCGGTACGAGGAGGGCGCGGCGGCCCGGCTGCCCACCGTGGTGCGCAGCCGCATCCTCAAGGACCGCGGCCGGCTCGCCGCCTACGAGGTGCCCGGCGAGCCCAACGCGGAGAGCCGGGTCGAGCTGGCCGAGGCGCGCGGCGGCCTGGGCCGCTACCGCCTCGCCCCGCGCACCGGACGCACCCACCAGCTGCGGGTGCACATGAACGGGCTCGGGCTGCCGATCCTGGGCGATCCGTTCTACCCCGAGGTGCTGGGCGAGGGCGACCCCGAGGACTACCGGCGCCCGCTCCAGCTGCTGGCGCGCTCGCTGGAGTTCACCGACCCCGTGGACGGCCGGCGGCTGCTCTTCACCAGCGGACGGGTGCTGGCGGCCTGGCAGGACCCGGCGGGCTGGCAGGACCCGGCGGGCTGGTAGAGCCCGGCGAGCTGGTAGGGCCCCTGGTTCCACCGGGGAAGCGGGGCCGCTTCGCGCGCGGTGTATTGACGGAAAGTCTAATAACTTCTACCTTCGCGGCAGTGCCACCACTCCACCCTCTCCGCCCCCACCGCGAAGGAGCCGGCATGCCGCCCCAGACCGCCCGCACCGCCCCCGACCGGGAGCGCACCGCCGAACGCCTGCTCGCCTCCTCCGCGAAGCTCTCGTTCAACCCGCTCACGGACGTCGACTGGGACGCCGATCCCGTCCCGGGCGCCTACTACTGCCCGCCCCGGCACCTCTCCCTCTACGGCACCGACCTGTGGGAGCGGATGACCGAGGACGAGCGGATCGAACTCTCCAAGCACGAGGTCGCCTCCATCGCCAGCGTCGGCATCTGGTTCGAGGAGATCCTCATGCAGATGCTGCTGCGCCACGCCTTCGACCGGGACCCGACCACCCGCCACGTCCAGTACGCGCTCACCGAGATCGCCGACGAGTGCCGGCACTCGATCATGTTCGCCCGGATGATCGCCAAGATGGGCGTCCCCGCGTACGGCGCCGGGTTCGTCGCACACAACCTCGGCCGGCTGTTCAAGGCGATCTCCACCCACAGCCAGACCTTCGGCGGCACCATGTACGTCGAGGAGATCCTGGACGCCTTCCAGCGCGAGGTGATGAACGACGACACCCTCCAGCCGCTCACCCGCCAGGTCTCCCGGATCCACGTCATCGAGGAGGCCCGGCACATCAGCTACGCCCGCGAGGAGCTCGTCCGCAAGCGCCTCGGCCCGGTCCGCCGCCGGTACGAACAGCTGTTCATCGGGCTGATCGTTTACTACGCCACCACCGCGCTGATCCACCCCCGGCTCTACGCCGCCGTCGGCATCGACCCCAAGGCCGGCCGGGCCGTCGCCCGTGCCAACCCCCACTGGCGGGCCACCAAGGTCGAGATGGCGGGGAAGGTCGTCTCGGTGCTGGACAAGGCCGGGCTGGTCGGCCGCACCAACCGCTGGCTGCTGCGCGCGGCCGGGGTGGTGGCCTGAGCCCGGTGGTCGAACGGCGGTCGACCGCCGGGCGGATGGCCGGACCGGCGGCCGGGCGGTGGGCCGGTGAGCTGCTCCGGCGGCTTCGGGGCGCAACCGTGACAGTGCGGCGCCGATGTGTACTTCCGGTGTTCGAGCGGCGCGGATAAAGTGCGTCGTCACCGAACCGCCGGGGGGTCCGTTCATGCGTAGCGCCACGGTCGGCACCACCGCCGCCGCCACCGCAGTCCTGTTGCTCGCTGCCGTCGCCGGGTGCGGCGGACCGTCCCCGTCCGGGGACCGGGCCGCCACGGCCGGCGCCACGGTCGCCGGGGCCCCGCCGACGTCCGCCGCTTCGGCGTCCGGGGCTCCGACCCCCGCCGAGCCGACCCCCGGCGCCCCGGGCAGCGGCACCCCGACCGGCTCCGGCTCCGGCCCGGCGGACAGCGGCGCGGGCGGCAGCATCACGGTGGCGTTCGCCGGGGACGTCCACTTCGAGGGGCGGACCGCCTCCCGGCTCGGCGCCGCGACGGCGGACACCGCGCTCGGCCCGATCTCCCGCACGCTCTCCGCCGCGGACCTGGCGGTGCTCAACCTGGAGACCGCGATCACCTCCCGCGGCAGGGCCGAACCCAAGACCTACACCTTCCGCACCACGCCCAGGGCGCTCGAAGCGCTCAAGGACGCCGGCGTCGACGTGGTCTCCCAGGCCAACAACCACGCCGTCGACTTCGGCCCCGACGGCCTCGCCGACACCCTCGCCGCCAAGGCCGCCTCCCCGATACCGGTGGTGGGCATCGGCAAGGACGCCGAGGAGGCGTACGCCCCCCACGTCACCACGGTGCGCGGGGTGAAGGTCGCCGTGCTGGCGGCCAGCCAGGTCAACGAGATCACCAACCAGAAGTGGCGGGCCGGCGCCCACAAACCGGGCATCGCCTCCGCCCTCGACGAGGGTGCGCTGCTGCGCGCCGTCGCCGGGGCGAAGGCACAGGCACCCGTGGTCCTGGTCTACCTGCACTGGGGCGACGAGGGCGTGGCCTGCCCGACCCGGGCGCAGAGCGCCCTCGCCGAGAAGCTCGCCGCCGCCGGGGCCACCGCCGTGGTCGGCACCCACGCCCACACCATGCTCGGCGCGGGCATGCTCGGGAAGACCTACGTGGCGTACGGCTTCGGCAACTTCCTCTGGTACGGCACCTCGAACTACACCGCCTCGGACGAGACCGGCGTCACCACGCTCACCGTCACCGCCGACGGCCGCGTCACCGGAGAGGCCTTCACGCCCGCCCACATCGACGGTCGGGGCATCCCCGTCCCGCAGACCGGCAGCGCGGCGAAGGCCGCCCAGCAGCGCCGCGACGGCCTGCGCGGCTGCACCGGGCTGGCCGCCGTCCCGAAGTGACGGCGGCTCAGCCGGGCGCGGGCCGGAGCCGCGCCGGTCAGCCCAGTTCCAGCACCTGGCCGGGACGGATCAGGTCCGGGTTCTCGCCGACCACCTGCTGGTTCGACTGGTAGAGCCCGGACCAGCCGCCGTCCAGGGCGTGCTCGCGGGCGATCGCGGCCAGGGTGTCACCGGGGTTGACGGTGTACGCCTGCGCGGACGAGGTCGCCGCCGGGGCCGTCGTGGACGGCGTGGCCGTCGATCCGGCCGGAGCCGCGGGCGCGGTGGACGCGTCCGGGGCGGGGGCCGTCGCGGTGCCGGTGGGCGAGGCGTCCGGAGCGGTGCCGGAGGTGCCGGTGCCGTCGGACGGGCTGGGCGACGTGCCGGGCGATGGAGTGGCCGGGGTGGTGGGGAACAGGCCGCTGCCGTTCCCGTTGTTGTCGCTGCTGCCGTTCCCGTCGCCGTTGTTGCCGCCGTTGCTGCCGTCGACGGGCGCGCTCGGGCTGGGGGTGGCGGTCGGGTCGGCGGGCACCAGCGGGGTGCCGGGGGCGACCGGCGGGACGGGCTGGGTGACCGGGGCCTCCGGGGTGGGGGTGGCCGAGGTGGGCGCGCTCGGCTGCGGCTGGGGGTTCGTCAGCTGCACGTAGCGCTCGTACAGGCTCTGGTGGCTGGTCCAGAACCAGGCACCGTTCTTCTCGTACCAGTACACGTGCGAGACCGGGTCGTAGCCGGGCAGGCCGGAGAAGACCGGCGCGCTGTTGCCCTCCGGGACGGTGCTGCCGTCCGGAGCGGCGTTGACCGCCGCGACGCCGCGGGCGCCGCGCAGCGAACCCGTCTCGTCCGCCGAGTCGTTGGCGTCGACGACGCCCGGCGCGCTGACGATGTTCAGGCCCGAGTCGTCCGCGCACGAGGACCAGGGCGAGGGGCCCTCGGTGGCCAGGATGCGTTCGGCCACGGCGATCTGCTGGCTGCGGGTGGCCCCGTTCGGCAGCGGGGCGTACTGGGTGCCGCCGTAGTCCGTCCAGCGCTGGGCGTTGATCTGCAGACCGCCGTAGAGGCCGTTGCCCGCGTCGGAGCTCCAGTTCCCTCCGCTTTCGCAGTCGGCGACCCGGTCCCAGACCGCGCTCGGCGCGGCCTGCGCGCCGGTCACGGCGAGCAGCGGCAGGGCGATGCCGACACCGGCCACGCCGGCCGCCGCGATCGCGCGCTCGGCGGCTTTCTCCGCCGGACCCTGCCGACGGTGACGTCCCGAACCCGTGAAGAGCATGCGAGATCCTCTCCGCACGCCTGCGAGGTGAGCTGTCGGGTTCGGACCGGGAGGGAGGCCCGGCCGTCGCACCCCGGTCACCCGGTGCGGACGGCTTCACCCCTAGCCGTGGGGGACGGCAACAATCGTGGTTCCCCCGCCCCTGTCCAAGGGTGTGGTGGTCGACCCGACGGCGCGGCGGACAGGGCTCGGCGTTTCGCGCGCGGGGCCCGGCGGTGCGGGCTGGGAGGAGCCTATTCACTCGAACGGGCCAATCACAAGCGCGTCGCGCCGGGATCACGCCTCCGTCACGCAGGCGGCCGCGTGGTGTGTGGACGACCGGTTGACGGTGCCTCGGGCGGTGGTGGACGTCCGTCGGATGGCGGAGGGTCGGCGGATCGGCTGGAGAAGTCTGTCCGATCGGTCGGATTGGGGTGGCCGCGAACGGGGAAGGCAGGCGGCCCGGTTCGGTGGCGGAAGCGGGCTCGGGGCATCAACTACCGTTCTGGACAAGGGAATTCGATCGAATCGGGGCATTGTCGGCGTTGCGGATAAATCGCGCGACAGGGGATCCGGTGGCTTCCTACGATCGCCGTGCTCGCCGTCCCCGTGCCGCGGGCGTGCCGTCGAGTCCGTCGAATCCGTCGAGGAGGTTCCGTGGGTGCCCTGATTCCCGAAGTGCTCCGTGCCGAGCGCCAGTTCGCCCGGCTGTTCGTCGGCCAGTCGCTGTCGGTCCTGGGAGACCGGGTGTCGTTCGTGGCGCTGCCCTTCGCGGTGCTGTCGATCGGCGGCTCGGCCGCCGACGTCGGCCTGGTCACGGCCGCCGGACTGCTCCCGCTGCTGGTGTTCACCCTGGCCGGAGGAGTCTGGGCGGACCGGATACCGCGGCAGCGGATCATGCTGGCCTCCGACCTGGTGCGCTGCGCCGTCCAGACGGCCGCCGCCGTGCTGCTGCTCACCGGCAACGCCAGGGTCGGGCTGCTGGCACTGCTGATGGCGCTGTTCGGTGTCGCCGACGCCTTCTTCCTCCCCGCCTCCACCGGGCTGCTGCCCCTGCTCGTCCCCGCCGACCGGCTGCGCGAGGCGAATGCGCTGCGCGGGTTCGTGCAGTCGACGGGGCTGGTGGTCGGGCCCGCGCTGGCCGGTGCGCTGATCGCGGCGGTCGGGCCCGGCGGCGCGCTGGCGGTGGACGCCGCGAGTTTCGCCGTCAGCGCCGCCGTCCTGGCCCGGCTGGGCCCGGTCGGCGGCGGGTCGGTCAGCGGCGGGCCGGGCGGTGCCGGTGACGCCGGTGACGGGGTGGCGCGGGCCGAACGGCTCGGCTTCCTGGCCGAGCTGCGGATCGGCTGGCAGCAGGTGCGCAGCCGGACGTGGGTGTGGTCGGGGATGCTGGCGATGGCGGTCTACCACGTGGTGGTGCTGCCCTCGGTGTTCGTGTTCGGGCCGGTGCTGGCGGAGCGCGAGTGGGGCGGTGCCGGGGCGTGGGCCGTGGTGGTCATCGCGTTCGGCCTCGGCTCGATCGTGGGGGACGTCTGCGCCTACCGCCTGAAACCCGCCCGCCCGATGGCCGTCGCCGCGGTGGCGATGGCGGTCGCCTCCTGCCAGGCGCTGATCATCGGGTCCGGCGCGCCGGTCTGGGTGATCGCCGCGCTGGAGGCGGTCACCGGAGTGGGGGTGTCCCTGTTCTTCGTGCTCTGGGAGACCTCGCTCCAGGTGCACATACCGGAGCAGGTGCTCTCCCGGGTCAGCTCCTACGACCACCTGCTCGCCGTCGGCCTGATGCCGTTGGGGCTGGTACTGGCCGGCCCGCTCTCCGAGGGCCTCGGAGTGCGCCCCGCCCTGTTCGGGATGACCGCCCTCGCCGTACCGGCCGCGCTCGCCCTGCTCGCCCTTCCCGCCGTCCGCCGCCTGCCGGCGAGCCCGCCGGCCGGGGTGGCTTGCGGAGGCCGGGAGCCTGCTCCGGGGGTGGCGGTGGGAACGTGACCCCGTTCATGGATCCAGCCGTCCGTGAACCATCGGAGTGTGGCGAGCCGCGGATGGGGGCAGGTCACCGCCCTGCCCCGTGACGGTCGGCGCCACCGTGGTGCCGCGGAGGTGCGAGACGCCCCCGAAGACGGCCGGGGAAACCGGATCATCCGTCGGCCGAAGCACCGTCGGTGAGCGGTTCGGCTGGGGCGGTCCGGCTGTGGTCCCGGGCGGAGGCCGCAGGGAGCGGCGGAGCAGCAGGAGACGCAGGGAAAGGGAGAGGAAGAGCGGTAGCCGGGCGGCGGGTGGTCAGAGTCAGAGGAAGAGGGAGACGATGCCGGAGAGCAGGGCCAGCGCGGGCAGGGCGAGGAACCCGGCGATGCCCAGGAACCCGGTGAGGCCCAGGCCACCCGGGCGGAGGCCCAGGCCACCCGGGCGGAGGGACGGGCCGGGCCCCGTCCGGGGCGGCCGACCGAGGCGTTTGCCACGGCGGCCGACCAGCACGGCGATCCCCAGGCCGGGGGCCAAGGAGAGCAGCCACAGACCGAACAGGAACATGCCGACGTCCCCCGCTGTGTGGTGTGCAGCGAGCTCGACGCAGTGGCCGTCGGGGGAGCAGCTGACGCTCAGGACGGTGCCCCGGGGGAGGGGCCGGAGAGGTCCTCGAGCAGCCACTCGCCATCGGTGGTGTCGGCGCCGCGCCGGTCACCGTGGCCGAAGCAGAAGAACGTCTGGGCGCGCCCGCCGCCCAGGCCGGAGCAGGAGTCGACGGTCATCGCCAGCGGCGGGGTCCCCCGCCAGCCGACCTGGTAGCTGAAGTCCCCGGCTGCGTGGAAGGAGTAGTAACCGCCGAGCAGGGTGATGGACAGGAACCCGAGCACCGCGGCGGCGAGGCCGAAGCTTTTGCGGACCCGCAGGCGCAGGGGGCGGGCCACCGGAAGGTTCTTCGGGTCGTGCGGGCGGGCTCTGCCCATCGAGGAGGCTCCACGGTGTTCGGACGGGACGGGTGTTCGGCCCACACCGTAGGGCGCGTCCTCCGGTTCGTGGCGGGGTTGGCCGGACCTTTACCGGGCCCGGCCGTCCCCGAGGAGCTGCTTCCTCCCCGGCCCCGCCGCTTTCCCCATCCCATCCGTCCCGCTTGCCCCACCCACCCCCACTGCTCCCACTGCCCCTACTGTCCCCACCGGCCTCGCCGGCCCGTGGGGCTACGGGGTCAGCGGTACTCGCAGAGGTACGCCGTGTCGACCGAGACCTGGAGCTGGAACTTGCTGTCACCCGGAACGGAGAACCGCTCACCGGCGGAGAAGGTCTGCCACTCCTCGGCGCCCGGGAGCTTGACGGTCAGCGCACCGCTGACCACGTGCATGACCTCCGGCGCGGCGGTGCCGAACTCGTACTCGCCGGGGGCCATCACGCCCACGGTGGCCGGGCCGTCGGCCGAGGTGAAGGCGACCGACTTGACCGTGCCGTCGAAGTATTCGTTGACCTTGAGCATGCGTGTTCTCCTGCGGAAGGTGTGCGGAACGGCGGCCGGGGCGTCGCGCACCCGGCCGCGGCGGGGGCGAGCCTATCGGCGCAGGCCGTTCGGTCGTCGTGGGCGTCCGTTGGTTGGTCACCGACCTGCGGCGGCCTCCGGCCGGGGCCGGAACGCGGCGCGCAGGTCGGCGAGTTCGGCGGGCCCGGCACCGTGCGCGCGCAGGTGCCCGTCCAGGGTGCCGTGGTGGGAACGGACGGAGAGCAGCGCCCGGCGCAGGTGGACGGCGGCCACCGGGCGGGAGGCGTGGCCGGGCCCGGCCTGGCCGGCGGCGCTCAGCCCGAGCGCGGCGTTGGAACGGAGGAAATCGGCGGTGACCTCGGGCTCCGGAGCGCCGAGCAACGACTGCAGCAGGGCGACCACCACCCCGGTGCGGTCCTTGCCGGACGCGCAGTGCACCAGCACGGCGCGGTGCTCCGCCGCGAGCAACTGCCGGACGGCGGCCACCACGGGCCGTCCGGCCAGCTCGCCCATCAGCGGGTACAGCTCGGCCTGCTCCTCCGGCCAGCGCTGCTCGGCGAAGACCGGGACGTGCAGGTACCGGATTCCGCTGCCGTCGAGCGCGTCCGGCCGGGCGGCGGCCTCCGGCACGCTGCGCAGGTCCAGCACGGTGCGCACGCCCAGGGCGGACAGCGCCCGCGCGCCGTCGGGCGTCAGCCGGTCCAGCGCTCCGGACCGGTACAGCACCCCGCGCGGGAGCGCGCCGGTGCCGCCCGCGTCCCGGAAGTTGCGCACCCCGGGCACGTCGAGCCGGCCGGTCGGTTCGTCGACGATCACGGCTGCCATCCTAGGCAGCTGCCGCGGCCGCCCCGGGCCGGTCCCGGTGGGCCGCCCCGGGCCCGACCGGGGAGGTGTTCGCGCGGGTCGCCCCTTCCGCGCCGGGGCGCTGCGCACCGTGATCTCCGAAGCCCTTCACCCCGTCCACCGGCCCGGCCCGCGGTGCTGCCGCGGGCCGGACCGGCCGGCGTCCGCACCGATGTCCGGACCGGTATCCGGACCGGCATCCGGACCGGGGTGCGGTGCGGGGGGATCAGCCGAGCGCGATGCCCGGGTAGAGCGGGTGCTCGGCGAGCAGGTCGACCGCGCGCTTGGCGACGGCGTCGCGGACGGCCGCGTCCAGCGCGTACTGCGCCTTCGAGGAGCCGACCGGTGCGGTGGCCGTCAGCACCGTGTGGATCAGCTCGGCGACCTCGTCCAGCTCCGCCGCGTCCAGGCCCCGGGTGGTCAGCGCGGGCGTGCCGAGCCGGATGCCGGAGGTGTACCAGGCGCCGTTCGGGTCCTGCGGGACGGCGTTGCGGTTGGTGACGATGCCGGAGTCCAGCAGCGCCGCCTCCGCCTGGCGGCCCGTCAGGCCGTACGAGGAGACGTCCGCCAGCACCAGGTGGTTGTCGGTGCCGCCGGTCACCAGCGTGGCGCCGCGCTTCAGCAGGCCCTCGGCCAGCGCCCGCGCGTTGTCGACCACCTGCCGGGCGTACACCTGGAACTCGGGGCGGCGGGCCTCGGCGAACGCCACCGCCTTCGCGGCCATCACGTGCGACAGCGGCCCGCCGAGCACCAGCGGGCAGCCCCGGTCGACGTGCTCCGCCAGCTCCGAGGTGCACAGCACCATGCCGCCGCGCGGGCCGCGCAGCGATTTGTGGGTGGTGGTGGTGACGATCTGGGCGTGCGCCACCGGGTCGAAGTCCCCGGTCAGCACCTTGCCCGCGACCAGGCCCGCGAAGTGCGCCATGTCGACCATCAGGGTCGTGCCGACCTCGTCCGCGATCTCCCGCATCCGGCGGAAGTTCACCAGCCGCGGGTACGCCGAGTACCCGGCGACCAGGATCAGCGGCTTGAACTCCAGGGCGATCCGCCGCACCTCGTCGTAGTCGACCAGCCCGGTCTCCGGGTCCGTCCCGTAGCTGCGCTGGTCGAACATCTTGCCCGAGATGTTCGGCCGAAAGCCGTGGGTGAGGTGGCCGCCGGTGTCCAGCGACATGCCCAGCATCCGCTGGTTGCCCAGCTCGCGGCGGAGCTCGGCCCAGTCCTGCTCGCTCAGGTCGTTGACGTTGCGCACCTGGGCGCGCTGCAGCGCCGGGCTCTCCACCCGCTGCGACAGCACCGCCCAGAACGCCACCAGGTTGGCGTCGATCCCGGAGTGCGGCTGCACGTACGCGTGCTCGGCGCCGAACAGCTCGCGGGCGTGCTCGGCGGCCAGCTCCTCCACGGCGTCCACGTTGCGGCAGCCCGCGTAGAAGCGGCGGCCGGGGGTGCCCTCCGCGTACTTGTCGCTCAGCCAGTTGCCCATCGCCAGCAGCACCGCGGGCGAGGCGTAGTTCTCACTGGCGATCAGCTTCAGCGAGGCGCGCTGGTCCGCCAGTTCCCCGGAGATCGCCGCGGCGACCCGGGGTTCGACGGCGCGCACCACGTCCAGGGCGCTGCGGAAGGCGGTGTCGGCGGCGGGGCTGCCGAAGGTGTGTGCGGACACGGACTCGACCACGGGCGGTCTCCTCGAAGTACGGAACGACGATTCGGACGGCCCAGGCGCACGGCGACAGCACACGGCACCCGGAGGCACCGCACGGAGCCGCTCCCCGATGGTGATTTCCATCCCAGCGCGCCAGTCACGGCTCACCGTGATGCTACCAACCGGCGGGGCCGGCCTGTAGTACGCCTGGGCGACGCCGCTCCGGCACCGGGGACGGCACCGGGGACGCCGAGGAAGTCAGGGAAGTCGGGGACGCCGGGGACGCCGGGGAAGTCGGGGAAGTCGGGGAGGCCCGGTGGAGGCCGCGGGGAAAACCCCTGGTGCGGCCGGGCCCGGCATCGGCATGATCGGGCGCATGACATGGACCCTCCCCGCCACCACCCGCACCGGCGGCTCGCTCACCGCGCCCGAGACCGAACTGCTGCCCGGCTACCTCGCCTGGCACCGCGCCACCTTCCTGCACAAGTGCGCCGGGCTGACCGGCGAGCAGCTCGCGCTGCGCCCGCTGCCCGCGAGCTCGCTCTCGCTGCTCGGCCTGATGCGCCACCTGGCCAAGGTGGAGCGGACGTGGTTCCGGATCCGCTTCGCCGGCCAGGACGTCCCGCCGCTGCACTTCGTGGAGGGCCACAAGGACGCCGACTTCGACCTGCTGGAGCCCGAGCGGGCCGAGCAGGAGTACCTGGCGCTGCTGGAGGAGCAGCGGCTCGCCGACCTCGCGGTGACCGGCGCCGGGTTGGACGAGGTGCTGGCCGCGTACGGCGAGAAGCAGTCGCTGCGCACGACGTACCTGCACGTCATCACCGAGTACGCCCGCCACAACGGCCACGCCGACCTGTTGCGCGAGCACATCGACGGGGTGACCGGGGGCTGAACGGGAGGCCCCGGAGGGTGAAGTCCCTTGCGGGGCAAGGGCACTGGAATGCACCCCGGCCGGACGGTTCGTCAGATGAGCGGATAGCATACTGAGTATGGGACCTCTCGAACCGAACGTGCCCGAGCTGATCCTCGGACTGATCGTCTTCTCCGCCCTCTTCTGGGCGCTCGGCAAGGTGCTGCTGCCCCGCATCGAACGCACCCTCGCCGAGCGCCACGACAAGACCGACGGCGGCATCGCCCGCGCGGAGGCGGTCCGGGCCGAGGCGGAACGCATCCGCCAGGAGTTCCAGGCCGAGCTGACCGCCGCCCGGCACGAGGCCGCCGCCATCCGGCAGGCCGCCGCCGAGGAGGGCGCGGCCCTGGTCGCCGCCCTGCGCGCGGAGGGCCTGCAGCAGCGCGAGCAGCTGGTGGCCGAGGCGCAGGTGCAGCTGGCCGCGGACAAGGTGCTGGCCGAGGCCGAACTGCGCGAGGACGTCATCAAGCTGGCGTCCGAGCTGGCCTCCCGGGTGGTCGGCGAACCGCTCGGCGACCTGCCCTCCACCCGCGCCGCCGCGGAGGAGTTCCGCAACCGCGCCGAGGTCTGACGCCCCGCCCGTTCGCAGCGGTGGAGGTGGTTCAGGAGCACGGGCCGTCGTCGGCCCACACGCCCCACTGGCCGCTGGCGGACGGGTTCTCGTTCAGGGTCCACCACTTGGCGTGGTAGTTGTGGCCGTTGTAGCTGACCTTGTTGTTCGCCACGTAGGTGGTGGAGGCGGACCAGGCCGGGCTGCAGGTACCGGTTCCGGTGCTGGTGCTCGGGGAGGGGCTGGTCCCGGTGCTCGGCGAGGTGCTGCTGCTCGGCGACGGGGAGGTGCTGGTGGGCGGGGTCGCACCGGCGAACTTCACCGTGTACTTGGTGAAGTCCCAGTCGTTCTGGGCCACGCTGGAGCAGGCGCCGGACAGGCCGGGGTCGACCGTGCCGGGGCACTGCCGGTCGCGGTTGACGGACCAGTAGGTGTAGCGGGCCAGCTTGTGCGCGGTGGCGAAGTCCAGCACGGTCTGGAAGTCCGCCTGCTTGAAGTACTCGGCCGCGTCGGTGCGGCCGTTCATCAGCGACACGCCCTCGTGGGCGTACGCGGTGGCCTCGTTCCAGCCGAAGGTGCTCTGCAGGAGCTGGTTGAACTTCACCAGCGCGTCGGTCTGCGCCGCCGCCCCGTTGAAGCCGCCGTCGAACGGCATGATCGAGTAGTTGTTCGGGGTGAAGCCCTGGGACTTCGCCTCCAGCAGCATCTGGGTGCCGAACCAGCCGGTGCCGGCGTTGGTGCCCGCGGTGGTGATGGAGACGTAGATGCCCGGGTTGTTCTGCTGCAGGATGCGGGCCGCGCCAATCTCGTTGTGGATGGCGGCGGTGTTCTCGTACTCCGGCTCCTCCAGGTCGAAGTCGATCGCCTTGAGGCCGTACTTGGTGACGACCTTCTGGTACGCGGCGGCGGTCGCCTCCGGGGTGCCGCAGGTCTGGCCGAGCTTGGTGCCGCCGTAGCCGCCGACCGAGACCGAGACGTCGCCGCCCTTGTTGCGGATGGTCTGGATGACGGCCGGCATCGTGGTGTCGGTGTCGATCGAGGACGTCCCGCCCCAGGAGGGGCTGCAGCTGTTGCCCTGGGCCAGGATGAACGCCAGCTGGAACGCCTTCTGACCGGTGGCGTCCATCACGGCGGCGGCGTCCGGCGGGCTGTTGTCCTCCGGCATCAGGTACGGCGCGGAGGCGTACCAGTTGGAGCCGAGCCCGGTCGTGGTGGCGGCGTTCGCCGCGCCGGAGACGGCGACGGCCGAGACGGCACCGGCCAGCAGGCCGAACACGGACAGGGCGACCGCGGCGGTGCGCCGCGGACGGCGCGGCCGCGCCGGGGCGGCTTGGGGGGTGTGGGGGGGAAGTGCGCGTTCCATCGAGGACCTCTCCAGGAGGCGGCGAGGACGGCGGCCCGGACGCGCGGCAGGTGGGGGTGCGCGGCCGGGTCAACGGTCGGGTGCCTAGCCGAGGTTGACGTGACTGCCACTGGTATAGACCTGTGCCGGAGCGCCGTCAAGCCTTTGCGCCGCACCCCGGCCGGTCGGTTCAGGGTGCGGTCAAATCTCGGTAAAACGCAGGTCAAAGCGGGTGTCGCGGATCGATTGACGGACCGTCAGGCGTCCAGTCGGTGGCGGCTCGGCCGGTGCCGGCCGGCGGGGGCGTCGGCGGAGGTGCCGATGGGGGCGTCGGCGGGCAGGTAGGACTCCAGGCCGCGCAGGAACACCTCGATCTTGAAGGCGTAGCGCTCGTCCCCCTCGCCCGTCAGCATGGTGTCCGCCATCCCCTGCAGGACCGGGAAGCGGTCGGCGGGCAGCGCCAGCAGGAAGTCGTGCAGCTGGCCGAAGTACTCGCCGATGTCCGTGCCCCGGGCGATCCGCTCCGCGTAGACGGACGCCTCGTACGCGTCGGTGTCGATCAGCTGGCCGAGCCCGTCCAGCGCCCAGGCCGCCACCTGGGGCGGCAGGCCGACCCGGAGCAGCAGGTCGAGCAGGAACTCGGTGATCGCCAGCTGGCTCTCGCCCAGCGGGATGCTGCCCAGCGACACCAGCGACACGTCGCGGTGGGAGGTCAGCACCCGCTGCGCCTCGAAGCAGATCTCGGTGATCTGCTCCTTCCAGCGCCCGGGCTCGGGCCGGGCCGGCAGCCGGATCTCGGAGACCACCCGCTCCAGCACCAGGTCGAACAGCTCCTCCTTGTTGGAGACGTGCGCGTACAGCGAGGCCGGGCCGGTGCCCAGCTCCTGCGCGACCCGGCGCATGGTGACCCCGGACAGGCCCTCGGCGTCCAGCACCCGCACCGCGGTCTCCACGATCAGCGAGCGGCTGAGCGGCTGCCGGGGCTCCGCCTTGCGCGGCTTGTGCCACGGGATCTCGGGCATCTGCGCGGTCATCGGGTCACCTGCTTTCGCTGAACGTTCCGTCGGCGATCATCGTACTCCGGACGAACGCCGTTCGACGGGTGCGCGAAGCGTGCGGGCTCGGACCGGCCTCGGGCGCTCCTGGGACGGCTCTGGGACGGCTCTCGAACGGCTCCGGAGCGGCTGCGGGGCGCTCCGGGGCGGGCTCCGGGCGGGCCCGGCGGCGGGAGTAGGGGTGAGGTGGGGGGCGGAGTAGGGGAGAAGTCAGGGTTAATCCGTTTGACGGGAACGGCGCTCGACTCGTAGAACAGTGTTCGTCCAAGGAAACACCGTTCATCGCGCGGCCCCCGTCCTCCGCGCCTGGTAGCCAACAGGAGCTCTCCATGACCGACGCGGTCGGCCCCACCACCGCGGCACCGCCCTCCGGCGGCGCCGCAGAACCCTACCGCTGGCGCTGGGTCGCGCTGTTCGTCATCCTCGCCGCCGAGGTGATGGACCTGCTGGACTCGCTGGTGACCAACATCGCCGCCCCCGCGATCCGGGCGGACATCGGCGGCGGCGAGTCCACCATCCAGTGGCTGGGCGCGGCCTACACGCTGGCGATGGCCATCGGCCTGATCACCGGCGGGCGGCTCGGCGACATCTTCGGCCGCCGCCGGATGTTCATGATCGGCGCGGCCGGGTTCACCCTCGGCTCGCTGGCCTGCGGCCTGGCCCAGGAGCCCTGGCAGCTGGTCGCCGCGCGGGTGCTGCAGGGCCTGCTGGGCGCGGTGATGCTGCCGCAGGGCCTGGGCATCATGAAGGAGATCTTCTCGCCCAAGGAGCAGGGCGCGGCCTTCGGCATGTTCGGCCCGGTGATGGGCCTGTCCACGGTCGGCGGCCCGATCCTGGCCGGCTGGCTGGTCGACGCCGACCTGGCGGGCACCGGCTGGCGCATGATCTTCCTGATCAACATCCCGCTCGGCCTGTTCGCCTTCGTCGGCGGCCGGGTCTTCCTGCCCGCCCGGGAGCAGGGCCCGACCGTCCGGCTCGACCTGCTCGGCGCGCTGCTGGCCGCCGTCGGCGCGGCCGCGGTCATCTACCCGCTGGTCCAGGGCCGCGAGCAGGACTGGCCGCTGTGGGCGTTCGCGCTGCTGGCGGTCGGCGTGGCGGTGTTCGGCCTGTTCGGCTGGTACGAGGCGCGGCGCAAGGCGTCCGGGGCCGACCCGCTGGTCGAGCCCAGCCTGTTCGCCAAGCGCGGCTTCAGCGGCGGCATGGCGCTCGGCCTGGTCTTCTTCACCGCGATGACCGGCTTCTGGCTGACGTTCAGCCTGTACACCCAGCTCGGCCTGCACTACAGCGCCTTCAAGTCCGGCCTGACGGGCATCCCGTCCTCGATCGGCATGGTGATCGCGTTCGTCGCCTCCCAGGCGCTGCAGAAGTACGGCCGCAAGGTGATGCACGTGGGCCTGGTGGTGATGCTGGCCGGCGTGCTGGGCCTGATGTACACCCTGCACAGCCAGGGCGCGGCCGTCACGCCGTGGCAGATGGTGCCCGCGCTGGCGGTCAGCGGTCTGGGCATGGGCCTGGTGATGGCCCCGTTCTTCGGCATGGTGCTGGCCTCGGTGGAGCCGCACGAGACCGGTTCGGCCTCGGGCACGCTGACGTCGGTGCAGCAGCTCGGTGCGGCCCTGGGCAGCGCCATCCTGGGCACCGTCTTCTTCGAGCGGCTGAAGGGCGCGGACTTCGCCAGTGCCGAGCAGGTCACCCTGTGGGCCGAGGTCGGCCTGCTGGTGGTGGTCTTCGCGGCGATCTTCCTGCTGCCGATGCACGGCCGTCCCGAGCACGAGGGCGCCGAGGAGGGCGGCCCGGAGGAGGGCGCGCTCCGCAAGGAGGGCGAGCACCAGCCCGCCTGAGGCTCCGGTCACGAGGGCGGGCCGGCGGCCCCGGAGCACGATCGCTCCGGGGCCGCCGGCCCTCGTCGTTGGGGGGATCAGCCGTGGTAGCCCGCGAAGAGCTTCGAGAACTGGTACGGCGTCTGCGGGACGTTGGTGCACTTGGGCAGCGAGCCGGTGCACGCGTTGGCGTCCCGGGTCATCTCCCAGAAGGCCAGCTCGCCGAGGTGGTTCTGCTGGGCGAAGGAGACCAGCTGCTGCGCGTCGGAGAGGTTGAACACCTCGGAGGCGGTGTCGTTCTGGCCGAGCATCGGGGTGACGCCGACCATGGCGTACGCCTGGGCGTCCGTCAGGTTGGTCCACACGGAGCGGATCTGCGCCTGGGTGGACTGCGCGGACTGGATCGCGTAGGCGCCCATCCTGCCCGCCGGGCTCGGGGCGGCCCAGTCGCCGAAGTCCATCGCCATCACGTTGACCAGGTCGACGGACAGGCCGGCGTTCTTGGCGGACTGCAGGATGTAGACGCCGTCCGCGGTGAGCCCGCTGGGCAGTACCGGCAGGGTCAGGCTGACCTTCAGGTCGCGGCCCTTGGCCCGCTGCGCGGCCTGGACCTGGGCGAGCGCGGCGGAGCGGCGGTCGACCGAGGCGTGGTCGGTGACGGCGGTGCCCTCGATGTCGAAGTCGACGCGGTCCAGCGCGTAGACGTCCACGACCTTCTGGTACTGCGCGGCCAGCGCGGCCACCGTGGTGCAGGACTGGGCGAGCTCGGTGCCGTTGGCGCCGCCGAAGGACGGGCGGACGTCGCCGCCCGCGTCCCGGATCGCGTCCATGTCGGCCTTGTTCCAGCCGGTGGCCGGGTCGTACGCGCCGAACCAGCTGGCGGTGCACGGCTGGCTGCCGTTGATGATGAACGCCAGCGAGAACTCCTTGATGCCGCTGGCGGCGGAGAGCGCGGGCAGGCTGGGGGTCGGGTAGGCGCCGAGGTCCACGTAGGGGGCGGCGGTGCCGGCGCTGGTGCCGGTGCCCGCGGTGGCGGTGACGGCCGCGGAGTTGGCGGACTCGTTGCCCGCCGCGTCGAAGGCGCTGACGGTGAAGGTGTGGCTGCTGCCCTGGAGCAGGCCGCGGACGGTGGCCGAGGTGCCGGTCACGGTGGCGACCACGGTCGAGCCCTCGCGGACGTGGTAGCCGGCCACCGCCGTGTTGTCGGTGGAGGCGGTCCAGCCCAGGGTGACGCTGCCCGGCCCGGTGCCGGTGGAGCGCGGGTTGCCGGGGACGGACGGCGCGGTGCTGTCGGCGGGGGCTCCGGCGCACGGCTGGTTGTTGACCGTGCAGTTGGCGGGCGCGCCCTGCACGGCGCCGGTGGTGACGCCGAAGCCGACCGCCGGGGCGGCGGCGCCGGGGGCCAGCGGGGCGGCCCAGGTCGGCGAGGCCACGGTGTAGTGGGTGCCGGTGGAGGTGGCGGTCGAGGTCAGCGTGCCGTTCCACAGGCTGGAGACGCTCTCGCCGGTCGGCAGGTCGAAGGAGAGCGACCAGCTGTTCACGGTGGCGTTGGTGTGGTTGGTCACGGTGTACGTGGCCTGGAAACCGTTCGACCAGCTCTGGGTGACCGCGTAGTCGGCGGTCAGGCCGGACACGCCGGCCGCTCCGGCGGCGGTGGCGCCCAGCGGCGCGGCGATCAGGGCCGCGGCCGCGGCGAGGGAGAGGGTGACGCGCCTCATGGGCGAGTCCTCCTTGGCGGTGTGGGGGATGGTGGGGGCCGTGCTCAGGTGCGTGGGGCGCACTCAAGATGGTCCAGACCAATCCGGGCCGTCAAGGTGAAGTCCTGCGGTTTTGCAAGGAGTTGACGGTTCAATCAGGCGTCATTAAGCCTGTTGAGGCGCACGACAGGATGGCCGACGGCTGCCGGGGGCCCGGCGCGGAGCGCGGCCGGAGAGCAGTCGGAGCGCAGTCGGAGAGCGGCCGGAGCGCAGCCGGGGGGACGACGGAAGGCGCGGCCCCCGAAGTGTGGGGGAAGGGGCCGCGCCACCCGCCTGACACCAGGTCAGGCGTCCATGGGCCGTCAGGCGGAGACGGCGGTTCCGCGCATCCGGCGGGCCAGGTACGCACCCGAGGCGGTGGCCGACAGCAGGGCTGCGCCGGCCAGGCCGAGCAGCAGGTTGTCGTGGTCGGCCTGGTTCACCGAGACGGTGCCGGAGGCGGCCACGACGCTCTCGGCGGCGGTGAGGTCGCCGCCGTGGCCGTGGTGCGAGACGGTCGAGCGGGCGGCGCCCGCACCGATCTGCGCCTCGGTCGGCGCGGACGGGGCGTTCGCGGCGAGCGGGCCGGCCGCGGCCGCGGTGGTGGTGGTGCCGAAATCGAGGTCGGAGCAGCCGTAGAACGCCTCCGGGCTGTCCGAGCGCTGCCACACCATGTAGACCAGCTGGCGGCCGGTGCGCTGCGGCAGGTTCACGTTGACGTGGTAGTACCCGTTGTCCGAGGTGCGCGCCGTGTCGTAGACCGCGACCGGACTGGCCAGGTCCAGGTCGGACCACTTCAGCGGCTTGGTGGGGTCGTAGCCGGCCTTGGTGATGTACAGCTTCATGGTGCCCTGGTGGGGCGCGGTGACCCGGAAGTCGAAGTTCTTCGCGCCCGCGGCCGCCGAGGTGGCGGGCCAGTCGGTGCGGGCCCAGTCCAGGGCGCGGTACTTGTCGCGGTTGGCCGAGCAGAGGTGGCCGTCCGGGATGATCTGCTGGCTCTGTCCGTTGGCGCTGGCGATGTTGACCTCGTTCCAGTCGTACAGCGGCTGGGTGCCGCTGTCCGCGACGAGGTCCTTGCAGACCTGGGACTTCGGGGTTTCGGGGCCTTCCGCGTAGCAGGCCGCGATGCGGCTGGGCGGGCCGAACATGGCGCCGTGCGCACTGGCCGTGCCGGCGGCGAAGGTGGTGGCGACCAGGGCGCCCGCGCCCACCGCGGAAGCGGCGAGCAGACGGCGGGACCGGGACATGGTTCTCCTCAGAAAAGGTCGGGTCGTTGGTGGGGGAAAGGCGGACACGTCTGCCCGCGGGCCACGGGGAGCGACCCCGGGGCGGCGTGGTGTGGACCCGACACACCGCAAGCCGTCCGAAGGCTACGATTGGCCTATACCAATTGACAAGTGTCGGCCATCTGCGGGCAGTTGGCGGATGGCGGGATTCGGCCACCGTCACCATCCGTCCGCCCGAGCCGACCTGGCGTGACGTCATGTTCCGGTCGGTGTGCGGACGGTGCTCGGTTGGCGGGAAAACCGCAGGGAGGCGGACGTCCACCGCCCGCCGCCCGCCGCGGCCCCCCGCCCGCAGGGCGGCCCGCCCGGGAGGCACTCAGGGTGGGCCGGGCGTGTTGCGGCCGGCTGGGCGGGCCGTGGAGTTAGGGGGAAGCCAAGCCCCGGATAACGCTCCGATAAGCCGCCGGGGCGGGTCGTCCGGCCACGGGCGGTCGACGGACGGGACGCGATTCGCACGGCGGCCGGGCTGCGGTTAGGTTCGCGACGGAACCGTCCCGGCGGTATTCCTGGGTGCCGCCCCCGAATTCGCCGGGAATTCGCCGGGTGCGCCGCGCGGCACCACCCACCGGGCGCCGCCGACGCTGCGTCAGGACGTCAACGACGCCGCGGTCGACACCCGGGCGGCCGCCGGTGCGGTGCACAACTCGGTGCCGCGGATCGAGATGATCCTGAACCGACCACGGCCCGCCGCCCGAGCCGGTGGGCCGCTTCGGTCAGGGGGCGTGCAGCGAGACGAGCAGCCGCGCGGTGTCCAGCCCGACGTCCAGGTACTCGACGAACAACTCGTTGTGCAACGCCCACGGCGAGCGCCGCGCCCGGACCAGCCGCACCGCCTCCGCGGTTCCCAGGCCCAGCTCCACCAACGCCTGCGCGACCACCAGCCCGGAGCGGTTGTACCCGGAGCGGCAGCGCACCAGCACCCGGCGCCCGGACCTCACCGCCTCCGCCACGGCCCGCGCGGCCGCCTGCACGGCGGCCAGCTGCTCCGCGTCCAGCGGCCCGTCCGGCACCGGGACGGACCGGTGCGGCACCCCCGGGGCCGGTCCGTGGCCCTCGGCCGTGAACAGGCTCACCACCAGCTCGAACTCTGCGCCGACCACCACCGGCCGCCGCTGTCCGGCCGGGTCCACCCAGTGGTGGCCGCCCATCCACAGCCCGGGCGCGATCTCGTCCCACGGCGTCCCCGGATCGGGTGCGCCACCCCTTCGGCGGGTCTTCATCCGTCACCTCCCCGCCCGTCAACGCCGGGTGGTGGGGGCGGGGTTCCGGTGGGTGTCAGCGGTGGCAGAGCCAGTACGTGTCGGCGATCGGGAGGTGGCGGCGGGTGCCGGTGGTGGAGGTGACGGTGAGGTGGGTGGGGCAGTAGGAGACCCGGTCGCCGGGGGTGAGGAGGACCGAGGGGCGCATGACCGCTTCGAAGCCGGGGCGGACCGGGAAGGCGCCGAGCAGCAGGCGGGGGACGGGGGTGAGGCCGTCGAAGAGGAGTCGCACGGGAGCAGGATGCCGGGGGCGGTGGGGCCGGTGCGACGGGTTCGGTGTCGGGAGGGGGCCGGGTGCGGGGGTTCTTCGGGCGTTCATGAGCGGGTCGGGTCGCGGTGGCGCCTCGTTGGGGTGGGATCGGGAGGTTGGGCGGCGCCGTCTGCGCGGCCGCCCGCACCACCGCTCGTACCGCTGTTCCCGTAGCCGTTTCCACCCACTCGACCCGAGGGACGGACCCCGTGACCGAACCGCGCGCCCCCAAGTGGCGTCGTCGACTCTCCCTGCTGCTGGCCGCCGCGGCCCTGCCGGCCGTCGGACTGGGGGTGCTGGGCGCCGAGCCCGCCGCCGCCGCACCCGCCGACGACGTCCGGCTGAACGAGGTGGTGACCACCGGATCGGTGAACGACTCGATCGAGCTCCACAACAAGGGCACCGCGACGGTCGACCTGTCCGGGTGGGTCCTGCGCGACAACACCAGCAGCACGTACACCATCGCCTCCGGCACCACCCTCGCCCCCGGCGCCTTCAAGGCCTTCGACGTGCACGCCAGCTTCGGCCTCGGCTCCTCCGACAGCGCCCGGCTCTACCTCGCCGACGGCACCACCCTGGTGGACTCGTTCAGCTGGACCACGCACTCCGCCCCGTCCTGGTCGCGCTGCCCCGACGGCACCGGCGCCTGGGGCCAGTCCGCCGCGCTGACCCTCGGCTCCGCCAACAACTGCGCCGGTTCCGGCGGTTCCACCAGCCCGGTGGCCTGGCCCGGCGGCTCCGCCGTCGCCACCGCTGACGGCTCCAACGTGTTCGGCTCCGACCTGTCCGGCCTGTACCAGGAGGGCGGCGTGATGTGGGGCGCGCAGAACTCCGGCAAGCTGTGGCGGCTCGTCCCGAACGGCTCCGGCGGCTGGAAGCCCGACACCGCCAACGGCTGGGGTTCCGGCAAGTCGCTGCGCTTCACCGGCGGCACCGGCACCCCCGACGACGAGGGCGTCACCCTGACCGGCGCGGGCTCGGCCGGCGGCGTGTACGTCTCCAGCGAGCGCAACGCCGACTCCTCCTCCACCAGCCGGCTCTCGGTGCTGCGCTACGACGTCTCCGGCACCGGCACCACGCTGACCGCGACCCGGGAGTGGAACCTCACCTCCGACCTGCCGTCCACCGGCTCCAACGCCGGACTGGAGGGCGTCACCTGGGTGCCCGACAGCTACCTGACCGGTGCGGGCTTCAAGGACGCCGCCACCGGCGCCGCCTACGACCCGGCCCACTACGGGGCGCACACCGGCGGCGTGTTCTTCGTCGGCGTCGAGGGCAGCGGCACGGTCTACGGCTACGTCCTGCTGGAGGCCGGCGGCTTCACCAAGGTCGCCACGATCAGCAGCGGCATGGCCGGTGTGATGGAGCTGTCCTGGGAGCCGCAGGCCCATCGGATGTGGGTGGTCTGCGACGACACCTGCTCCGGCCAGCTGCGCACCTTCCAGGTGAACGGCAGCGGCGCGTTCGCCCCCACCGCGGTCTACAACCGGCCCTCCGGTATGTCGAACCTCAACAACGAGGGCTTCACGCTGGCCGGCGCCGACGAGTGCACGGGCGGCAGCAAGCCCGTCTACTGGTCGGACGACAGCAACACCGGCGGCCACGCCCTGCGCAAGGGCAGCATCACCTGCTGACGCCCGGGGCGTGAACCCGAGGCCCCGGCCTCCCCCGAGCGGGGGCCGGGGCCTCGGTGGTCGTGGAGGGCGCGACGGTCGGACGGTCAAGGGGGGTCGAGGCCTCAGAGGTCGGAGGGCGCCTCGACATCGGCGGCCGGGCCGTACTCGCCCAGGCTCAGCGTGGAGACCCCCTTGTAGCCGCCGCCCTCGCAGGTCAGCGTCAGCTCGGCGAGCCGACCCGCGCCGTCGACCAGCAGGTCGGTGGCGCACAGCTCGATGCGGCGCTCGGCGATCCGCATGCGCAGCTTCTCGCCGAGCGCGTCGGAGACCGCCGCCACCGGCAGTGCACCCGCCAGGTGGTAGGCCATCCCGCCGTTGCGGCTGTGCAGCTTCTCCAGGCCCAGGTAGGAGGCCGGGTCGGCCTCCAGCAGCGCCCGCACCATCGGGCGGTGGTCGGCCACCAGCGGCGCCCCGGCGTTGCGCGGGTGCTTCACCCACTTCTCGCCGTCGACCCGGGTGTAGACCGCGTCCCGCGTGGTGGTGGTGTACACCTGCACCGGCGCGTCCCCGGCGAGCATGGCCAGGCCCATCGAGCTGGTCTGGACGTCGGACACGCCGACCGTGCCCTGGCCCCGGACGTGCACGTCGTCGTCGTAGGTCTCCACCGAGATCGCGGCCGAGAACGGCGCGACCGGCGCGGCGATCGCGGCCCGGAGCCCGTCCAGCTCCTGCGCCCGGTCGCCGCCGGTGGCGATGGCCGCGGCGGAGGCCGGGGAGCCGGACGGCGCGGCGTCGGCGGCCGGGGCGGCGGGGGAGGAGCCGGAGCAGCCCGTCAGCACGGCCGCCAGGACCGCCCCCGACACCGCTGCGGCGACCCCGCCCGCACGCGTCTTCACCGACACGACCACACCTCCACGAAAAACCCACGAATGGAACAGCGGTGCACACGTTCTCGCAGTTCACGGGCAAAACGCAAGTCAATTCGTGGACGAACCCAGACAAGGGTAGATGCCCAGGTCGATGCCGGGCCGGATCGGCCCGGCCCCCGCCCGGTTCGGCCCGGCCCCCGCCCGGATCATTCGCGGAACCCGGCGTGCACGTGGTCGTGGTGGGTGTCGTCGCTGAAGAACTGGTTCGCCGTCCGCCCGCCGGACAGCAGCCGCGGACCGCCCACGTTGTACGAGCCGGCCGCCGCGGCCGCCCGCATGAAGGACTCCACCAACCCGGCCGGGGTCGCCGGGTCCACCACCGGGTGCCCCTCGATCCGCCAGGTGTCGAACGCCAGCCCGCGCGGGTGGTCGCTCGGCCGGTCGGTGCCGAACACCAGCAGCGGATGCCCCGAGCGCAGCACGCTCACCTCGAAGCCGTACGACCCGGCCAGCGTCAGCATCGCCGCCAGCGCCGCGTCGTGCACCTGCCCGGAGCGCACGTCCGCCACCGCGGCCGGCGGCAGCACGATCCGCGGCTGCGCCAGCACCCGCACCGCCGGGTCGGCCAGCGCGTCGGCGGCCCGGCCGGGATCGGACGGGTGCAGCGCGGTGACGTTCCAGTGCGGTTCGGCGCTGCTCAGCCGGACGTCGACCGTGCTGCCGCCGGACACCGGCGCGCCGTCCGGCCCGGCCAGCCACTGCCGGCACACCACCAGCACGCTCGCCGAATCCGCCAGCAGACCGCCGTACTGGGCGTACACCACCTCCAGCGCGGCCTGCGGCGCATCGGCCAGCAGCGCACCGGCCTGATCGGCCAGCGCCGGGTCCGCCCCGAGCGCCGCCACCCGCTGCCGGGCCGCCGCCACCCCCTGCCCGCCCGGCGGCCACCCGCCGACCGCCTCCACCACCTGCACGGCCCGCAGCTTGACGTCCGGCCGCAACTCGCCCGGCCCCGGCTGCCAGGCGGCGGGGGAGGGGAACGCGGTGGCCGCCGCGGACGCCGTGGACGGGGTGGCCGCCGTGGTCGGGGCGGACGGGGTCGCGGAGCCGCTCGGGCGGGCGGTGGAGCAGGCCGTCAGGGCGCAGCCCAGACCGGCGAGCAGGACGGCGCGGCGGCCGGGCGGGGGAAGCGGTGCGCTCACCCGGCCAGTGTCGGCCGCGACCGGCCGCCGGGGCGGTTGCGACCCACCGCCGTGACCCGATGGAGTGCGGGCCGGGCCGAGCCGCTCAGCCGTCCAGCAGCCCCGCGGGGAACGCGGCGAGGACCAGCCCGAGGCTCGTGGCGCCGAGCACGACCAGGACGCGGACGGTGGAGCGGCGGGTGAAGAACTCGACCCGCTCCGGGGCCAGCCGGGCCGTCAGCAGTCGGCCGCTGCGGTAGCCGCCGACGGTCAGCATCGCCAGGGCGATGCCGCCGACGAACGCCCCCGGACCGAACCAGACCGCCAGCCTGGTCCGGCAGTCGCCGCCGTCCGTGCAGCGCACCGCCACCAGTTCGCCCGGCTGCCGGTACCCCGCGCCGCGCAGCCGCCAGTGCTCCGCCGCGATGCCGGCCGGGCCGTCGGCGCCCCGCCCGCGGCAGTCGACCTGCCGGCTGGGCACCCGTCCCTTCGCGGTGTACACCTCGCAGGAGACGACCGCCATCCGGACCTCCGGCCGCTGGGCCGCCTCGGCCAGGCCGAGGAGCGCGGACGCCGCGTACCCGGCCGCGACCAGGCCCGCGGCCACCGCGGCCAGTGCCATGCCGAGGTTGAGCAGCGTCGGCTCGGGGGCCTGCCTGGTCAGCAGCCGCACCCACCGCCGGTGCGCCTGCGGGGGAGGGGCGGGCGGCGGTGCGGCGGGTGGAGGCGCGACGGACGGCGGGGCGACGGGCTCGGGCACGGTGCTCCCTTGCTCTGCTGGTGTGGGGATGGCTGGACGGGCCGGACCGGGACGGGAGAGGGCGGGTGACGCGGTATCAGGTCGGCATGTGCAGCATGTACGGCAGGGGCGCGGCGGCGGCCAGGACGAGCGCCGCGGCGGCCGCGACCGCGGCGGTCCGGACGGCCCGGGGCGAAGGCCCCCGGCGGGGCGGTGGTCAGGGCGGTCAGGGCGGCACCGGCCAGCAGCAGGCCGCCCAGGCCGCAGACGAGGGCCAGGACGTGGACGTGGTCGCCGCCCCCGGGCCGGGTGCAGGAGCCGTCCGCGGTGCAGCGGACCTCGGTGACGGTGCCCGCCCTCCCGCGCGTCGCGTCCCCGGTCTCCCGGACATGACGTCCCCGCCCTTCCCCGGACGCACCCGCCGCTGACGGTCTGACGGTCTGATGGCGTGATGGCACAACCTATCGCCCGGAGACCTGCGCGAACAGCCCGGACCTCGGCGGATGGCGGTCCGTCAGGTGCATGGGCGCATGCGCGGGACGGCCGGGTGCGCGAAAGGCCCGGACCGCGGGTGCGGTCCGGGCCTCCCCGGGGGAGCGTCAGATCAGGCCCTGGGCGAGCATCGCGTCGGCGACCAGTTCGAAGCCGGCGATGTTCGCGCCGACCACGTAGTTGCCGGGGCTGCCGTACTTCTCCGCGGTGGTGTAGCAGGAGTCGTGGATGTGCTTCATGATCTCGCCGAGGCGGGCCTCGGTGTGCTCGAAGGTCCACGAGTCGCGGGAGGCGTTCTGCTGCATCTCCAGCGCCGAGGTGGCCACGCCGCCGGCGTTGGCGGCCTTGCCGGGGGCGAAGGCCACGCCGGCCTCCTGGAAGACCCGGACGGCCTCGGGGGTGGTGGGCATGTTGGCGCCCTCGGCGACGGCCTTGACGCCGCTCCGGACCAGGGCGACGGCGTCCGCCTCGTGCAGCTCGTTCTGGGTGGCGCAGGGCAGCGCCACGTCGCAGGCGACGTTCCACACGCCGGTGCCGGACACGTACTTCACGTGCGAGCCGCGCGCCTCGGCGTAGTCGGAGACGCGGCCGCGGCGGGTCTCCTTGATCTCCTTGAGCAGGGCCAGGTCGATGCCCTTCTCGTCGACCACGTAGCCGGTCGAGTCGGAGCAGGTGAGCACGGTCGCGCCGAGCTGCTGGGCCTTCTCGATCGCGTAGATCGCCACGTTGCCGGAGCCGGAGACCACCACGCGCTGGCCGGCCAGGTTCTCGCCGCGGGTGCGCAGCATCTCCTCGGTGAACATCACGCAGCCGTAGCCGGTGGCCTCGGTGCGGGCCTGCGCGCCGCCCCAGCCCAGGCCCTTGCCGGTGAGCACGCCCGACTCGTAGCGGTTGGTGATCCGCTTGTACTGGCCGAACAGGTAGCCGATCTCGCGGCCGCCGACGCCGATGTCACCGGCGGGGACGTCGGTGTACTCGCCGAGGTGGCGGTGCAGTTCGGTCATGAAGGACTGGCAGAAGCGCATGATCTCGGCGTCCGAGCGGCCCTTGGGGTCGAAGTCGGCGCCGCCCTTGCCGCCGCCGATCGGCATGCCGGTGAGGGCGTTCTTGAAGATCTGCTCGAAGCCGAGGAACTTGACGATGCCCAGGTTCACCGAGGGGTGGAAGCGCAGGCCGCCCTTGTACGGGCCGAGCGCGCTGGAGAACTCCACCCGGAAGCCGCGGTTGACGTGGATGCCGCCCCGGTCGTCGGACCACGGCACCCGGAAGATCAGCTGGCGCTCGGGCTCGCAGACGCGCTCGATGATCCGGGCGTCGACGAGCTCGGGGCGCTGCTGCAGTACCGGGCCGAGGGTTTCGAGGACCTCGCGGACCGCCTGGTGGAACTCGTTCTCGCCCTGGTTGCGGCGCAGGACTTCCTGGTACAGCGGCTCGATCAGGCGGGCACCGGCGTCGGTGGACGCGGCAGGGCTGGGGGTGGCCGGCATGCAGGCACAACCTTCCGTGATCGGATGGTGCACGAGGGCGCTCCCGTCCCGGGAGTGCCCCTGGTCCTCCTCGCCGTTGAGGACCGTCGGCGGCGCGCCTGACACGCGCCGGTCGACGGGGTGGGACCGGTGGTCTGCACCATTGTCCCAGTGCTGACCTGCGCGCATCGACGGTATGTCCACGATGTGAACGCCTGAATGGGTTATTTCGGTCACCCAAAAGGTAAAGCTTGGGCCATGGGTGCCCCATCTCAAGGGCTCTGCCGGTCAAACTCGGTGAATGGTATGAGTTTGCCGTGAGTTTCGGGCGTGTCCTGGGAGTTCCCGCTCGCCACCCGTCCCGGCGGCTTCTCGGCGGCCTCCCGACGACCCTCCCGGCGACCCTTCCCGGCGGTCGGTCGACCGACCGCCGGGAAGGAGTGGAGCGGGCCGGGATCAGTGCCGCGGCTGGATCCACCAGGCGGTGGTGGCCGGCGGCAGCACCCCGGGCGGGCAGGGGCCCGAGGAGAGCAGCGGCTGCCCGGTGACCGGCGCCGGGGCCGGGGCGGTGCCGAAGTTGATCGCCACCAGCAGGCCGTCGCCCCGGACGAAGGCCAGCACGTTCGGCGGCGTCTCGATCCAGCGCAGCGTCCCCTCGCCCAGCTGCGGCAGCAGCCGGCGCAGGTGCAGCGCCTCCCGGTACAGGTGGTACGCCGAGGTGTGGTCGGCCAGCGCCCGCTCGGCGGTGTACCGGGCGAACGAGGCCGGCTGCGGTAGCCAGGTCGGCGCCGAGCCCTCCGGGCCGAACCCGTACGGCGCCTCGGCCCCGGCCCACGGCAGCGGGACGCGGCAGCCGTCCCGGATGCCCTTGCGGCTGCCGGTGCGGTGGAAGATCGGGTCGGTGATCACCTCGTCCGGCAGGTCGTCGACCTCCGGCAGGCCCAGCTCCTCGCCCTGGTACAGGTAGGCCGCGCCCGGCAGCGACAGCATCAGCAGCGCCGCGGCCCGGGCCCGCTCGGGGCTGCCGAACCTGGTCGTGGTGCGGACCTGGTCGTGGTTGTTCAGCACCCAGGTCACCGTCGAACCGGTCGCCGTGATGTCCCGCACCGCCGCGTCGATCACCTGGTGGAAGTGCTCGGCGTCCCACGGCGCGTGCAGCAGGTGGAAGAAGAACGCCTGGTGCAGCTCGTCCCCGCGCACGTACTTGGCCTGCTCGGCCGGGGTCGGCACCGAGGCCTCGCCGACCAGCAGCCGCTGCCGCCCGTCCAGCGCCGTGTACTCCTCGCAGATCGCCCGCCAGGAGCGCCACACCTCGTGCACCTCCGGCTGGTTCCAGGCCAGCGGGTTGACCGAGTCGCGGGTGCGCTCGTCCGCGTCCGGGTCCGGGGAGTCCGGCAGCTCCGGGTGCTTGAACAGGCCCGCCGCGACGTCGATCCGGAAGCCGTCCACGCCCCGGTCCAGCCAGAACCGCAGCACCTTCTCGAACTCGACCGGCACCTCCGGGTTGCGCCAGTTCAGGTCCGGCTGCTCCGGGGTGAACATGTGCAGGTACCACTGGCCCGGAGTGCCGTCCGGCTCGGTGATCCGGGACCACGCCGGGCCGCCGAACATCGCCCGCCAGTTGTTCGGTGGCAGCTCGCCGTCCGCGCCCCGGCCGTCCGCGAAGTGGAACCTGGCCCGGGCGGTCGAGCCGGGGGCGGCGGCCAGCGCCTCCAGGAACCACGGGTGCTCGGCGGAGCAGTGGTTGGGCACGGTGTCCAGCACCAGGCGCAGGCCCAGCTTCCGGCAGTCCTCGACCAGCAGGTCGAAGTCCTCCAGGGTGCCGAACATCGGGTCGACGCCCTTGTAGTCGGCCACGTCGTAGCCGTGGTCGTGCTGCGGCGACGGGTAGAACGGGTTCAGCCACACCCCGTCCACGCCGAGCCGCTTCAGGTAGGGCAGTCGGGCCCGCACGCCGGGGAGGTCGCCGATGCCGTCGCCGTCGGAGTCCTGGAAGCTGCGCACGTAGACCTGGTAGATCACCGCCTTCCGCCACCACAGGGTGTCGGGGGCGGGCGGAGCCGACCGTTCCTCCGGGAGGACTCCGTCGGCGGTGAGGACGGCGGAGGCCTCCAGGGCCTCCAGGGGCCCGGTGGGGCGCGGCGGGTCGGCCGGGACGACGGACGTGATCATGCGTCACCTTCACGGGAGCGCGCGAGGGAGGTCGCGCTGACAGGCACGGGCCCCGCCTGACCTACCGTCAGTTCCTCGGGGATACCTAGATGTTAGGTATAGGCCAAAGAGCATGTCCAGGAGACGGGGGATGAAGATGTCACCTGTTGGGACGGAGAGTGCCACCAGTCGGGGCGAACCAGGGCGAATAAGGGGGCGCACGACGGGGTAGGGCAAAGCCAAGGAGAGCCGCCCGGCGTACGACCGACGAAGTTCGGCCGCACGGCGCACTCCCCCCACCCACCTCGAAGGGAGCACCCGAGTGCGGCTTCCGCTCCTCGCGCTGCTTGCCACCGGCCCCGCGCACGGCTACCAGCTCCGGCGCGCCCTGGAGTCCACGTTCGGCCCGGCCTACTCGCGCACCAACGACGGCCAGGTGTACGTCACGCTCGGCCGGCTGGAGAAGTCCGGGCTGATCGAGGGTCAGGACGTCGCCCAGGACGGCCGCCCGGCCAAGCGCGTCTTCGTCCTCACCGACGACGGCCGGCGCACGCTCGCCGACTGGTTCTCCCGCCCGGCCGAGGGCGGCAAGGTCCGCGAGGAGTTCTTCCTCAAGCTCGTGCTCGCCCCGCACACCCGCCTCGCCGACCCGCGCACCCTGATCGACCTCCAGCGCTCGCACTGCCTCGCCACCATCCGCGGCCTGCACGCCACCGCCGACCAGGCCCCCGACCACGGCGTCTCCCGCCTGCTGATCGAGGGCGAGGTGCTCCACCTGCAGGCCGAACTCGACTGGCTGGAGCGCTGCCAGCAGGAGTTCACCTGACCGGGCGCCCCTCCCCGCCGCTGGGCGCTCAGGGCAGGCTGGAGCGCATGCCGGTGAGCAGCCAGTCCAGGGCGCGGTGGAAGTCGCGTTCGCGCAGCAGGTGGTCGGGTTCCCGGGGGCGTTCCAGGAGGACGCCGGAGTCGGTGACGCCCGGGAGGTCGCGGACGGCTTCGGTGATCTCCTCGACCAGTTCGTCGGTGGTGGTGCCGGCCTGGTCGGCCTTCTCGGCCCAGTTCACCTCGGTGGCGGTGAAGCCGAAGGTGTACTGGAAGATCGCGGAGAGGGCCGCCATCGAGTCGGCCCCGGAGAGCGGGGAGGCGCGGGCGATCTCCAGGGCGCGGGCGGAGTAGCGGACCGAGTTCGGGCCGATGTTCAGGTAATCGCCGTAGATCCGGATCGCCCACGGGTGGGCCAGCATCGCGGCGCGCCACGTCACGGCGAGGGCGCGCAGGCCGGACTCCCAGTCGCTGCCGTCGCCCGCCTCGGGCAGCACCATCTCGCCGGCCACCACGTCCAGCGCCAGCTCCAGCAGGTCGTCCTTGTCCGCGACGTACCAGTACAGCGACATCGGCGTGACGTCGAGCCGGGCGGCCAGCGCGCGCATTGAGAACTTCGCCTCGCCCGCCTCGTCCAGCAGCCGGACCGCCGCGGTGACGATCACCTCGCGGTCCAGGCCGCCCGCGCCGCCCCCGCCCGCCCGCGGGGAGCGGCGGCCGCGGACCGGACCGGGGGTGAGCCACACGCTCTTCTTGACCTGCGAGGCTCGCTTGGTGGCCACGCTGCTCCTTCGCTTCGACGGGGTGTCACCACCGTACGGCCTGGGGCCGGACCGCCGACCGCCGGAGGGCCCCGGCGCGGGAAGGGTAGTCAGCGGTCAGCGCGGACGGGCTCCGGGGCCGGGTCGGCGGCGGGGGCGGAGGCGGGGTCGGCGGCCGGGCGGTCGGCCCGGTACAGCAGGGCGGCGGAGAGCAGGCCGCCGAGCAGGACGGCGGCCGCGCCGATCAGCTGGCTGGACGTCAGCCCGTGGGCGAAGGCGCCCGCACCGCGCCGCGCACCCTCGTCCGAGGCGGCGGCCAGCGCCTCCGGCAGCGACTTCGCGGACGAGGCCGGGACGGACCCCGGCAGGCCCGCGGCGAACCGGGAACCGAGCACCGCGCCGAGCACCGCCACGCCCAGGCCGCCGCCGAACTCGGTGACGGTGCCCTGCACGCCCGCGCCCGCGCCCGCCCGCTCCGGCGGGATCGCGCCCATCACGGCCGCCGCCATCGCCGGGCCGGCCACCGCGATGCCGCAGCCCATCAGCAGCAGACCGGCCAGCAGCCCCGGGTACCCGTGCCCCGAGCCCAGCGCGGCGAGCAGCGCCAGGCCGCCGGCCAGCAGCCCCATGCCGATCGCGACGGCGCCCGCGAAGCCGACCTTCGGCAGCAGGCGGGCGCCGACGCCCAACAGGTTCAGCAGCACGATCACCAGGGCCAGCGGGGACATCCGCAGGCCCGCCTCCAACGGCCGGTAGCCGAGCACCAGTTGCAGGTACTGGGTGAGCAGGAACAGCGAGCCGGCCATGCCGAAGGCGACCAGGATGCCGCCCGCCACCGCGCCGTTGAAGCGCCGGTTCCGGAAGAAGCCCAGGTCCAGCATCGGGGTCGGGGTGCGGGCCTCCCAGGCGACGAAGGCCCCCAGCGCGGCCAGGCCGACCGCGCCCGACAGCAGCACCGGCCCGGAGCCCCAGCCGTGCACCGGGCCGGAGATGATCGCGTACACCAGGCCGACCATGCCGACGGTGGACAGCACCGCGCCCGGTGCGTCCGGTCGACGCCCCGCGGGGTCCTTGGTCTCGGGGAGCAGGCGGGTGACCGCGACCAGGCCGATCAGCGCCACCGGGACGTTGATCAGGAAGATCGCGCCCCACCAGAAGTGCGCCAGCAGCACGCCGCCGAGCAGCGGGCCGCCCGCGAAGCCCAGCGAGCTGACGGCGCCCCAGATGCCGATCGCCCTGGGCACCTCCGCGCCCCGGAACACCTGCATCACCACCGCCAGCGTGGTGGTCGTCAGCAGTGCGCCGCCGACGCCCATGCCGGCCCGGGCGGCGATCAGCTGGCCGGAGGACTGGGCCAGGGCGGCCGCCGCCGACCCGATGCCGAACAGCGCCAGGCCGATCAGCAGCGCGCGCTTGCGCCCGTACCGGTCGGACAGGCTCCCGGCCGTCAGCAGCAGGCCGGACTGGACCAGCGCGTAGGCGTTGATCATCCACTGGATGTCGGCGGTGCCCGCGCCCAGGTCCTCGGTCAGGGAGGGGATGGCCACGTTGAGCACGGTGTTGTCGAGCAGCACCACCAGCGTGGCCAGGCAGACCACGGCCAGGATGACCCACCGCCGCGGGTCCGGTGCGGGGGACGGGTGGGCGGAGTCTGCTGACAAAGGGGGCTCCCGGGGACAGGGCGGGACGGCCGGGCGGCCGTTCGTTGTACACCGTAGAGGAGTTCTTCTACGGTGTACAACGCCTTTCCCGGCCGGGTGGGAGGTTCGGCGCGGGCCCGGCCGTGGGTGTGGGTGTGGGCGTAGGTATGGGCGTGGGTGCGGATGCGGGAACCGGCGGGCGGCGCAGCCCGGGGGTGGCGGCTCCGATCAGGGCGACGGCGGCGACGCAGAGCAGGCCGCCGCTGATCAGGGCGACGGTGCCGGAGGTCGCGGAGGCGACCAGGCCGCCGCGCAGGTTGCCCAGGTCGGGGCCGGCCTGTCCGGCGATCTGCTCGGCCGCCCCGACCCGGCCCAACAGCTCGTCCGGGGTGTGCAGTTGGACGACGGTGCCACGGGCGACCACCGACACGGTGTCCGCCGCGCCGGCCAGCGCCAGCAGCGCCAGGCCCGCCCACGGGTCGGAGACCAGGCCGAACAGCGTCAGTGCGACGCCCCAGCTCGCGGCGGCGCCCAGCATCACCGGCGACTGGTTCGGCCGCCGGGTGAACGCCCCCGACAGGACCGACGCGGTGACGCCGCCCGCGGCGATCGCGGTCAGGAACAGGCCCAGGGTGCGCGGGTCGCCGCCGAAGCGCTCCGCGTTGACCAGCGGGAACAGGCTGATCGGCATCGACAGCACGGTGGTGGCCAGGTCCGTGAGCAGCGCGGCCCGGACCACGGGCGTCCGGGCCAGGAACGCCAGCCCGGTCCGGACCTCGCCCCACCCGGAACGGGCGGCGGGCCGTCCGGGCGTGCCGGGGCCCGCAGGGGGCTTCGCGGCGGGCGCCGGGCGCATCGCGGGCAGCCGGAAGGCCGCGTACAGGGCGGCGGCGAAGCTCAGCGCGTCGGCCAGGTAGCAGCTGTCCGTCCCGGCCCACCCCACCAGCAGGCCGCCCAGCGCGGGCCCGAGCAGCATTGCGCCCTGGAAGGCGACGCGGTTGAGCGCCAGGCCCGCCGCCAGCTGCCCGGGCGGGAGCAGCCGGGGCAGGAACGTCCGGGCGGCCGGGCCCGCGACCGCCGAGCACACCGCCTGCCCGGCCACCAGCGCGATCACCCCGGCGGCCGGGAAGCGACCCAGCACCGCCTGTGCGGCGAGCAGCAGCGCGCACCCGGCCTGCCCGGCGACGGCCAGCAGGTACAGCGTCCGCCGGTCCGCGCGGTCGACCAGTGCGCCCGCGAACAGCCCGAGCACCAGCAGCGGCACCGCCTGGGCCAGGCCCACCGCGCCGGTCCACACCGTGCTGCGGGTGCTCTCCCAGACCTGGAACGCGACGGCCACCACCGCCAGTTGGCTGCCGAACCCGGACAGCGCCCCGCCCAGCCACCACCGCCGGAACGCCGCCGACCCGCGCAGCGGAGCGAGGTCGAGCAGCAGCCCGCCCGGGGTCAGTGCCACCGCGGGTCCTGCGCGAGCCTCGCGGTGATCCGGTCGTGGAAGCTCCGGCGGGCGAGGGCCCGCTCGACGTCCTCCACCACCCGGCTCAGCGGGTACGGCAGTTCGGCCTCCAGCTCGGCGAGCGCGGCCTCGGTGGCCTCCCACTCGGCCGCCAGCCGCCCGACCACCTCCCGGGCCTTCGGCGTCAGCGCGACCTTCTTGCTCCGGGCGTCCTCCCCCGGCAGCGTCTCCACCCACCCGGCCCGCCGCATCGCGGCCACCTTCTGGCTGAGCGCCGAGTGCGTGCGCCGGACGGACTCCGCCAGCTCGGTGATGGTCATCGGCCCGCGGGCGTGCAGCCGCAGCAGCTCCAGCACGAAGCTCGACCGCAGCCCCTCGACGGGCGCTTCGGCGTACACCCGGGCGATGTCCGCCTCGATCGCGTCCTGCAGCAGGCGCAGCGGGCGCCACAGGCTCCGCTCGCTGGGGTCCTCGACGGGGGGCGGGGCGGGGGTCGGGTCGGGGGGCGTGGTGGGGGCGTGGTCCTCGGTCATGGAAGTGAATGTAACAGTGCTTATGCAAGTGCTGTTGTACGTCGGGCGAGCGGATGGCCGTCCGCTTGGTGGCCTCCGGCACGGACTGCGACTCCGGCGGCACGGACGGGCCGGGCAAAGAAAGGTGACGTGATCTGTCACCTTTGGGGTCGATCGTTGAAGGCATGGAGAACATGAACGATGTCGGTGAACGCTCCCGCGACAGCCTCCCCGCCCGTCCGCTGAGCGGCCGGATCGCCCTGGTCGCGGGCGCGACCAGGGGTGCCGGGCGGGCGCTGGCGGTGGAACTCGGCCGGGCGGGCGCGACGGTGTACGTGACCGGGCGGACCACCCGCGAGCGGGTGAGCGAGGTCGGCCGGACGACCGAGACGATCGAGGAGACCGGGGAACTGGTGACGGCGGCGGGCGGCACCGGGATCGCCGTGCCCACCGACCACCTGGACGAGGAGCGGGTGCGGGCGCTGTTCGGCCGGATCGAGGCGGAGCACGGGCGTCTCGACGTCCTGGTCAACGACCTGTGGGGCGGCGAGCACCTGACGGCCGGGTCGATCTTCGGGAAGAAGAGCTGGGAGACGCCGCTCGCCGACGGGCTGCGCATCCTGGAACTGGGCGTGCGCTCGCACGTCATCACGGCGGCGCTCGGCCTGCCGCTGCTGGTGCGCTCGGACGGGCCGCTGCTGGTGGAGGTCACCGACGGCACGGCGGCGTACAACCGCCGGTACCGGGAGAACCTCTACTACGACCTGGCGAAGAACGCGCCGATCCGGATGGCCTACGGGCTGGGCGAGGAACTGGCGGAGTACGGCGGCACGGCGGTGTGCGTGACGCCGGGCTTCCTGCGCTCCGAGCAGATGCTCGCGCACTTCGGCGCGGCGGAGGAGAACTGGCGGGACGTCACCGCCGTCGAGCCGACCTTCGCCATCGCGGAGTCGCCCCACTACCTCGCGCGCGGGGTCGCCGCGCTGGCCGCCGACCCGCGCCGGGCCGAGCGCTGGAACCGGAAGTCCACCTCCAGCGCCGAACTCGCCCGGGTCTACGGCGTGACGGACGTGGACGGCAGCCGCCCGGACGCCTGGGCGTACTTCGACGCGCTGGCGAAGCAGGGCGAGCCGGGCGGGCAGGGCGAGCCGGGGGATGCGGTCCGGGCGGAGGACTACCGCTGAGAGCCGCCGCCGGGGCCCGCGTTCGGGTCCGGCTCCGGGTCCGGGTCCGGGTCCGGGTCCGGCTTCGGCGGCGCGTCCGGGCCCGGGTCCGGGCCCGGGTCCGCGTCGCGGTAGAGCGCGGCCAGCTCCCGGGCGCGCCGGGCGAAGCGGGTGCGGAGCGCGGACGGGGCCAGCACCTCGGCGTCCGCGCCGAGCGAGCCCAGTTCGGCGAACGCGATCTCCTCGGACTCCACGGCGAGTTCGAGGGTGACGCGGCCGGCCCGGTCCGGCGGCGGCGCGGCGGCCAGTGCCCGTTCGGCCGTGGCCCGGTCGGTGACCCGGGGCAGTCGGCGCACGCCCTCCGGGGTGAGCCGGACCGTGACGGCGGCGCGCAGCAGGGAGCGGGCGAACCGGGCGCTGTGCTCCTGCCAGTACGCGGCCAGGTCGAAGGACGGGTCGCGGGTGAACGGCGGGTCGGGGAGCGTGCGCAGCCCGGTGATCCGGTCGGCGCGGTGGGTGAGGAAGACGGTGTCCGCCGCGTCGGGCACCCGGCTCACCAGGTACCAGACGCCCGCCTTCAGGACCAGCCCGTACGGCTCCGCCCGGCGGGCCGCCCCGGGCGCGCGGCCGGGGCGGGCGTAGCCGAACTCGACCGCCCGGTCCGCCCAGAGCGCGCGGGCCAGCTCCGGCAGCAGCTCCGGGGTGGACGGCTCGCGGAACCAGGCCGGGGCGTCCAGGTGGAAGCGCCGGGCCGAGGACTCGGCGGCCGCCCGCAGCGAGGGCAGCAGGGTGGCGGACAGCTTCAGCCGGGCGGTGTCGGCCGCGTCCGAGAGCCCGAGGTCGCGCAGCGCGGCGGGCAGGCCGGAGAGGTAGAGGGTCTCGGCCTCGGTGGGGTGCAGCGTGGTGAGGCGGGTGCGGTGGCCCGGGGCGAGCCGGTAGCCGCCGGTCCGGCCGCGTTCCGAGCGGACCGGGACCCCGGCCTCCTGGAGCGCCTGGACGTCGCGGATGACGGTCCGTTCGGAGACCTCCAGCTCCCGGGCGAGTTCGGCGGCGGTCAGGCCGGGGGTGGACTGGAGCAGGAGGGCCATGCGGATCAGGCGGGCGGCGCGCATGCGCACCAGCATCGTCGATCCGTGCCGATCCGTGCCGATCCGCGGCCCGGACGGGCTGCCCGAGGTCGGACGGACGGGCTGCCCTAGGTCGGACGGACGGGCTGCCTGAGGTCGGACGGTGGGCGCCCCGAGGTCGGACGGCGGGCGCCCCGGAGGCGCGGCCCCGCCCCCGGGGAGGTGTGAACCGCCGTCAGAGCAGCGGGAGTTCGGCCTCGGCGGTGCCGGCCGGGAAGGCGTGCTCGCGGCCCGCGCGCCGCAGCTTCCAGGGCTTGGCGCTGTCGGTGGAGACCAGCAGCCGGTCGCCCGCGCGGCGCACCGTGAAGCGGGCCGCCGCGCCGGTACCGGAAGCCTCCGGGACGACCACCTCCCGGACGGCGCCGTCGGCGAAGGAGTGCACCAGCAGGGTGACGCCGTCGGCCCAGTCCGAGACCGGGCGGGAGTCGTCGGCGGCCAGCGGGAGCACCGAGTTCGGACGGGCCAGCAGCGGCAGGGTGTCGAAGCCGTGCCGCTCGCGCACCCAGCGCGGGCCGGTGACCTCGGCGCCGGTCAGCACGTTCGTCCAGACGCCCTCGGGCACGTAGTACTCCACCGTGCCGTCCTCGGTGAACACCGGTGCCACCAGCAGGTCGTCGCCCAGCAGATACTGCCGGTCCAGCGCCGCCACCGCCGGGTCGGCGGGGAACTCCAGCAGCATCGCCCGCATCACCGGGGTGCCGTCCAGGTGGGCCTGCTGGGCGGCGCGCTGGAGGTAGGGGGCGAGGCGGTGCTTGAGCCGGGTGAAGGCGCGGGTGACCTCCACCGCCTCCTCGCCGTAGTCCCACGGCACCCGGTACGACTTGGAGCCGTGCAGGCGGCTGTGCGAGGACAGCAGGCCGAACTGCACCCAGCGCTTGAACAGCGCCTCGGTCGGGGTGCCCTCGAAGCCGCCGATGTCGTGGCTCCAGAACCCGAAGCCGGACAGGCCCAGCGACAGGCCGCCGCGCAGCGACTCCGCCATCGCGGTGAACGTCGACTCGCAGTCGCCGCCCCAGTGCACCGGGAACTGCTGGCCGCCCGCCGTCGCGGACCGGGCGAACAGCACCGCCTCGCCCTCGCCGCGCTCCGCGCGCAGCAGCTCGAAGACGGCCTCGTTGTACCGCTGGGCGTACAGGTTGTGCATCTGCTCCGGGTCGCTGCCGTCGTGCCACACCACGTCGGTCGGGATGCGTTCGCCGAAGTCGGTCTTGAAGCAGTCCACGCCCTGGTCGAGCAGTCGGCGCAGCCGCCCGGTGAACCAGGCGGTCGCCGCCGGGTCGGTGAAGTCCACCAGCGCCATCCCCGGCTGCCACAGGTCCCACTGCCAGACCGTGCCGTCGGCGCGCCGCACCAGGTAGCCCTTGCGCAGGCCCTCCTCGAACAGCTCGGAGCGCTGCGCCAGGTAGGGGTTGATCCACACGCACAGCTTCAGGCCCTGCTCCTTGAGCCGGGCCAGCATGCCCGCCGGGTCCGGGAAGGTGTCCGGGTCCCAGACGAAGTCGCTCCAGTGGTAGCCGCGCATCCAGAAGCAGTCGAAGTGGAAGACGCTCAGCGGGATGCCGCGCTCGGCCATGCCCCGGGTGAACCGGGTGACCGTGGCCTCGTCGTAGTCGGTGGTGAAGGAGGTGGACAGCCACAGGCCCAGCGCCCAGGCGGGCGGCAGCGCGGGACGGCCGAGCAGACCGGTGTAGCGCGCCAACACCTCCTTGGGGGTGGGGCCTTGGAAGACCAGGAACTCCATCGACTGGTCCTCGACGCTGAACTGCACCTGCCCGACGGCCTCCGAGGCCACCTCGTACGAGACCCGTCCGGGGTGGTTGACCAGCACGCCGTAGCCGCGGCTGCTCAGGTGGAACGGGACGTTCTTGTACGCCTGTTCGCTGCTGGTGCCGCCGTCGGCCTGCCAGATGTCCACCGTCTGGCCGTTCTTGACGAACGAGGTGAACCGCTCGCCCAGGCCGTACACCGACTCGCCGACGCCGAGCGCCAGTTGGGCCACCATGTGGTGCCTGCCGTCGGCGTCGACGGCGAAGCCGAGGCCGCGCTCGCCCAGCGAGGTGACCACCTCGCCGCCGGAGCGGAAGTCGGCCCGCCACGGGCCCGCGGTGTCCACCCGCAACGTCAGTGCGCCGGAGCGGAGTTCGACCGCCGAGCCGTCCCGGACCACCCGGCCCGCGCCGGCGGTGCGGCCGACCAGCTCGAAGCCGCCGCCGGGGCGCACCGATCCGGCGTGGTGGGTGAACCGGACGGCGATCACGCCCTCGGCGGGGGAGTGGCAATCGACGGTCAGCAGCGGGGAGTTGAGCGTGTCGGCCTGGTTGGCGACCCGGCGCAGCGGCGCCCAGAGGGTGAACCGGTCCGGCTCGGTGCGGAGGTCGGCCACCTCGGCGGCGTAGCGGTTGGTCACGCCCGGGCGCATCAGCCAGTAGCCGTCGGTGAACTTCATCGGGGGATCTCCAAGCGGAAGGGCAGGCAGGGTGCGGCGGGGCCGCGCCCACGGCGGTCAGGTGCGCGTGGGCGCGGCCCCGCCCGGCCCCGGGGGCGGCAGCGGGTCGCGCTCCCGGGGCGGTCGGCTCACCGGCGCCGGGTCAGGCGACGGTGAAGGCGGCGAGCCGGACCGGCCCGCGCAGGGCGACCCGCAGGTCGTGCACGCCGTGCGGCGCGCCGTCCAGCGCGGCCGTGACGGTCGTCCAGGCGTAGCGGCCGCCGGTGGGCGGGACGGCGAGGGCGGCGAGCACCTGCCCGTCCACCGCGAACTCCAGCTCGGCGGCGTCCGCGGCGTCCGCGCCGTCCGTGCCGTCCGCACCGTCCAGTGCCACCTCCGCCGACACCTGCCGGGCGCCGGTCAACTCGACCGTGGAGAACAAGAGTTCGGCATCCGATCCGGCGGGGGTGACCGCATCGCCGTCCGTCCGGCTGGCGTCGACCAGGGCGATGCCGCGGTGCGCGTCGAAGTCCGCCGCCGCGGTGCGCCGGCCCAGGACGGCGCGGGGTGCGGGGGCCGGGCCCTCGACGGTCAGTTCGGCGGTGGCCCGGACGTCCTCGGCGGAGGCGCCGGCGAGCAGCCGGTAGCGGCCCGGGTCGACGGCGAACGCGCCGGTGGCGACGTCCCAGTGGGCCAGGTGCGCGGCGGCCGGGAGGTCGAAGACCAGGCGGCGGCTCCGGCCGGGCGCCAGGGTGATCTTCCGGAAGTCGGCCAGCCTGCGGCGCGGCGCCTGGTAGCGGGCCTCCAGCGGTTGCACGTACAGCTGCACCACCTCGGTGCCGCCGCGGGTGCCGGTGTTGCTGACGGTCAGCGCGGCCCGCACCGTGCCGTCCTGGCCGAGGACGGCCTCCTCGACCTCCAACTCGCCGTACTGGAAGGTGCCGTAGGACAGGCCGTGGCCGAACGGGTAGCGCGGCGCGGCCCGGTGGTACTGGTACGTCCAGCCGGCCTGGATGATGTCGTAGTCCAGCGGGTGCGGCAGCTCGTCGTCGCCGCGGTACCAGGTCTGCGGCAGGCGCCCGGCCGGGTCGGCGTCGCCGAACAGCACGTCGGCGAGGGCGTGGCCGGTCTCCTGGCCGCCGTGCGAGGTCCACAGGACGGCGGGCAGGTGCTCGTCGGCCCAGTCGACGGCGTACGGGTAGCTGCTCATCACGATCAGCGCGGTGTCCGGGCGGACGGCGGCGACCGCCTTCAGCAGCTCCTCCTGGGCGGGCGGCAGGGCCAGGCCCGGCCGGTCCAGGGTCTCGCGGCCGTGGATCAGCGGGTGGTTGCCCAGCACCACTACGGCGAGGTCGGCGCCGACGGCCGCGGCGACGGCCTCCGCCCGTCCGTCGCGCAGCAGTTCGCGGGTGAAGCGCTCGGCGCCGGCGGCGTCCTCGGCGGTGACCGCGAGGGTGCCGTCGGCCGCGGCGGCCGCGTACCGGCCGGTCAGCACGGACTGCAGCAGCACGGCCCCGCCGTCCGCCTCGACCAGGCGGAAGGTCTCGTGCACGTCCCAGCTCTTGACCACGGTCCGGTCGGCGGCCAGCGAGCCGTCCTCCCGGACGGAGAGGAAGCGCCCGCTGTCGGCGGCGCGCAGGGTGAGCACGCCCAGGCCCCAGTCGCCGAGGTCGAAGGCGGTGCCGTTCAGCGGCTCGCCGGTGGAGGCGGCCCGCAGCAGGACCCGGTCGATGCCCTCGTGCACCGTCAACTCACCGCCCGCGGGGGCGAGTCGGGCGCGTAGGCCGTCGGCGACGGTGACCGCGTAGGGCAGCGTGCCGGAGTACCAGTCCTCGAACAGCGCGTCGCCGTGCGGGCCGATCACCGCGATCTTCTTCGTCGGGTCGGTGAGCGGCAGCAGGCCGGTGTTCTTCAGCAGCACGGTCGACTCCGCGGCCGCCCGGCGGGCCAGCGCGCGGTGCGGGGCGCTGTCGACCACCTCGGCGCCGATCTTCGCGTACGGGTCCAGCTCGGGGTCGAACTCGCCCATCCGGAACCGCAGTTCGAACTGCCGACGGACCGCGAGGTCGACGTCCTGCTGGTCGATCAGGCCGCGCTCCAGGGCCTCGCGGAGCCGGCCGAGGACGGTCGCGCTGTCCTCGCCGTGGTCGGTGAAGGAGTCGATGCCGGCCTTCAGCGCGGCGGCGTGGCCCTCGGCGTGGTCGTCGAAGTAGTGCTCGGGGTCGACCAGGTTGGACGGGGCCTCGGCGTCGGAGACCACGAACAGCTCCCGGCCGGTCGGCTCGGCCCAGCGGCGCAGCTCGGTCCGCAGCAGCGGGGAGACGTGGCAGGGGCGGCCGTTGACCAGGTTGTACGCGGCCATCACCCCGGTGGCCGCGCCGGAGGCGACCGCGGGCTCGAAGGCGGCCAGGTCGTACTCGTGCAGGACGCGCGGGCGCAGGCCGGAGGAGGTGGTGCAGCGGTCGTCCTCGTTGTTGTACGCGAGGAAGTGCTTGAGCACCGGGGCGGCTCGCAGGTAGGTCGGGTCGTCGCCGGCCAGGCCGCGGCAGAATGCCTCGCCGAGGCGGGCGGCGTGCACCGGGTCCTCCGAGTAGCCCTCCTCGTTGCGGCCCCAGCGCGGGTCGCGCAGCAGGTTCAGCACCGGGGCCCAGGCCTGCAGGCTGTTGGGGCCGCGGTCGGGGGCGACGGCGGGGGAGCGGTGGTGGTGGAAGGCGCGCAGTTCGACCGAGGTCGCCTCGGCGACCTCGCGGACCAGCTCCTCGTCCCAGCTCGCGCCGAGGCCGACGGCCTGCGGGAACACGGTGGCCGTGCCCAGCCAGGAGACGCCGTGCAGGGCCTCCGCGCCGGTGCGGAACGCGCCGATGCCCAGGCGGGGCACGGCGGGGGCGTACTGGTGGAGCATCGAGAGGCGCTCGGCGGGGGAGAGCCTGGACAGCAGGTCGTCGACGCGCTTGTCCAGCGGAAGCGCGGAATCGCGGAACGGGTACCGCTCGGCCGGGGTCTCGGCGGCGGAGGGGGACGGGGAACTCAACGGGCTCACCCCAGGATGATGGTGCGGTGCGGTCGGTCATCGAAGCGAATCGACGCTGACACGAAGCATCGACCGTGTCAACTCCCTGTAGCAATACGGGGAATGGATTTGTCCAGGCACTTGTCTAACCGGAAACGCGCCGTTAGTGTCGCCGCAACATCAAGCGCTTCGACAGTCAAGCGCTTCGACAGCGCCCGGTGCAGGGCGTCGCGGAAGGGCCTCCCCACCATGAGAACCGAGCTGAACCGCAGATCCTTCGTCACCGCCGCGGTCTCCGTCGCCGGAGCAGCGGCGATGACCCCCCTGCTGGCCGCCTGCGGGGGCGGCGGCTCGAAGCACAAGACCGGCGCGAACTCCGCCGAGGGCGTCAAGTCGGCCCTGCCGGCCTTCGCCGCCAGCACCTCCGTGACCCCGGACATCCCCTCGGTCTCCGGCGCGGACGGCGCGGTGACCGACCCGGCCTTCCTGACCTACCCGGCCAGCCCGGTCGCCACGGTCTCCGGCGTGCCCGGCAAGGGCGGCAGCTACACGGCCGTCACCCCGCTGTGGGGCACCGTCCCGCCCGCGGGCAACTCGTTCTACACCGCGATGAACAAGGCCCTCGGCGTCACGATGGAGATGAAGCCGGCCGACGGCAACAACTACGCCACCATCATCCCCACCATGACCGCGGCCAAGAAGCTGCCGGACTGGATCCAGCTCCCGACCTGGTGGAACTCGAACTTCAACGTCGGCGAGCTCGCCGCCAGCCAGTTCGCCGACCTCACCCCCCACCTGGCCGGCGACAAGGTCGAGAAGTACCCGAACCTGGCCGCCATCCCCACCGGCGCCTGGCAGGCCGGCATCTGGGGCGACAAGCTCTACGGCATCCCGGTCTTCTCCACCGGCTTCTCCATCGCCGGCACCACCTTCTACCGCCGGGACGTCCTGGAGGCCAGGGGCATCACCGCGGACCAGGTCAAGACCCTCGACGACCTGATGAACCTGGGCAAGGAGCTCACCGACGAGAAGGCCGGCACCTGGGCCTTCGACGACGTGTGGACCTACCTCTTCCCGTTCTTCGGCGTCCCCAACAAGTGGAAGCTCGCCGACGGCAAGCTCGTCCACAAGTACGAGACCCCGGAACTGCTGGAAGCGCTCGACTGGCACTACAGGCTCGCCACCGCCGGCTACCTGCACCCCGACGCCGTCGCCGGCAACAACGCCGACGCCAACACCCGCTTCTACGCCGGCAAGACCCTGATCCAGGGCGGCGGCCCCGGCGCCTGGAACCTCGCCGACCACCTGTCCGGCACCGCCGCCACCCCCGGCTTCCGCCGCGGCTCGTTCGACTTCCTCACCGCGAAGGCCGGCGCCACGCCCTCGCTGTTCATGGGCTCCTCCACCACCATGATGAGCTACCTCAACGCCAAGCTGAAGCCCGAGCAGATCGAGGAACTGCTCGCCGTCGCCGACTACCTGGCCGCGCCGTACGGGACCGCCGAGTACACGATGGTCAACTTCGGCGTCGAGGGCACCCACTACACCCGGGTCGACGGCGTGCCCACCGCCAACGACGAGGGCAAGAAGGACGTCCAGGCGCAGACCTACCCGTTCCTGGCCACCGCCTCCTCGGTGATCTCCAACCCCGGCGCCGACCAGGTCACCAAGGACATCGCCGCCTTCCAGGCCGCCAACGTCAAGTACCTCTACAAGCCGCTGTTCTGGAACATGAACATCTCGATGCCGCAGAACATCGCGACCATCGACACCGCGCAGGCCGTCGAGGACACCATCAAGGACTGCTACCACGGCAAGAAGAAGGTGTCCGACGTCCAGGCGGCCATCTCCGGCTGGAAGTCCGGCGGCGGCGACCGCCTCAAGCAGTGGATGACCGACAACGTCCTGAGCAAGTACGGAACGGGTCAGTGAGCACGGCGCGATCGGAGCGGGGCGAGGGCACCCCGGGCCGCAGGACCAGCGGGAGGAACGGCGCCGTCCGGCCGAACTGGCGGGTCAGGCTGCGGCGCGACCGGACGCTGCTGCTGATGACCCTCCCGGCCGTGGTCCTGCTGCTGGTCTTCAACTACGCGCCGCTGTTCGGCCTGGTCACCGCGTTCCAGTACTACGACCCGCTGGTCGGCGTGCGCGACAGCGAATGGGCCGGCCTCGCGCAGTTCCAACAGCTGTTCCACGACCCGCTGTTCTGGGGGGCGCTGAAGAACACCCTCTGGCTCAGCCTCGTCCAGCTGGTGCTGTTCTTCCCCGTTCCGATCGCGCTGGCCCTGCTGCTCAACACAGTGCTCAGCGAACGGCTGCGCAACTTCGTCCAGTCCGTGGTCTACCTGCCGCACTTCTTCTCCTGGGTGCTGGCCATCACGATCTTCCAGCAGATGCTCGGCGGCGCCGGCATCCTCAACCACTTCCTGCGGCAGAACGACATCGCCCCCTGGGACATCACCACCAACCCGCACACCTTCGCCCTCCTGGTCACCTCGCAGGCGATCTGGAAGGAGGCCGGCTGGGGCATCATCGTCTTCCTCGCCGCACTGGCCGCCATCAACACCGACCTGTACGAGGCGGCCGCGGTCGACGGCGCCGGACGCTGGCGCCGGACGTGGCACATCACCCTGCCCGGCCTGCGCGGCGTGATCGTGCTGATGCTGGTGCTGCGCCTGGGCAACGCGCTGACCGTCGGCTTCGAGCAGTTCCTGATCCAGCGCGAGGCGGTCGGCCACGAATCCGCCGACGTGCTCGACACCTTCTCCTTCTACTACGGCATCGCCACCGGCAACTACAGCTTCGGCGCCGCGGCCGGCCTCTTCAAGAGCGTCATCTCGCTGCTGCTGATCTGGGGCGCCAACAAGCTGGCGCACGCCTTCGGCGAGGACGGGTTGTACCGCAGATGAGCCACTCACCCACCACCGCCCGCGAGGGCGCCGCACCGCCGGCGCCCGCCGCCCCCGCGCCCTGGCCGGGCGGGCTTCCCAAGCAGAGCCGCCCCCGCGCCCGGGCCGGGCGGGCCCCCTGGGAGGAGCCGCCCACCCTGGTCGGCCGGGGCGCCAAGGGCGTCACCCTGGCCGGTGTGATCGCCGCCGTGGCCGTCCCGCTCTGGATCATCGCGCTGACCAGCGTCTCCACCCCCGGCGCCGTCAACCGGGCCGGCGGACTGGTGGTCCGGCCCGACGGCATCACCTTCGACGCCTACCGGCAGATGCTCGGCGACGGCACCGTCCGCACCGCCCTGACGGTCAGCTTCGCGATCACGATCGTCGGCACCCTGGTCTCGATGGCCGTCTCGGTGACGGCCGCCTACGGCCTGTCCCGCTCCGAGTCCTTCGCGCACCGCCCGATCCTGACCCTGCTGATCGTCACCATGTTCGTCAGCGGCGGCCTGATCCCGACCTTCCTGGTCGTCACCGGACTCGGCGGCTACGACCGGTGGTGGTCGCTGGTCCTGCCCGGCGCGGTGTCGGTGTTCAACATCCTGGTGCTGCGCTCGTTCTACTCCACCACCTCCGCCGACCTGATCGACGCCGCCCGGCTCGACGGCGCCGGCGACTGGCGGATCCTGTGGTCCGTGGTGCTGCCCACCTCCCGGGCCGTCACCGCGGTGATCGCCCTGTTCTACGCCGTCGGCTACTGGAACTCGTTCTTCAACGTGATGCTCTACATGCCGACCTCGGCCGAGAAGTGGCCGCTGCAGTACGTGCTGCTGACCTACGTCAACCGCGGCAACGGCCTGCCCGGGTCCGTCAACTCCGGCTTCGGCGCCGCCAACGCGCAGACCGCGCCGCTCACCCTCCAGATGGCCGTCGTGGTCCTCACCCTGGTGCCGCTGCTCATGGTCTACCCGTTCATGCAGAAGCACTTCCGCACCGGCGTCCTCACCGGCGCCGTCAAGGGCTGAACCACCGCGGCCGGACGGCGGGAACCACGCACCACCCGGCGTCAGTAACCTGGCGCCACAGGGGCCGCACACCCCAACGACCAGGAAAGCAGGAACCGCACCCATGGTGACTCTCGCCGACGTGGCCCGGCACGCGGGCGTCTCGCCCAGCACCGTCAGCTACGTGCTCAGCGGCAAGCGCTCGATCTCGGAGGCCACCCGCCGCCGCGTCCAGCACGCCGTCGAGGAACTCGGCTACCACCCCAACGCCGGCGCCCGCGCGCTCGCCGGACGGCGCTCCCACATCATCGCCCTCGTCGTGCCGCTGCGCACCGACGTGTACGTGCCGATCATGATGGAGATCGCCGTCTCGGTCACCATGGCGGCCCGCCAGCACGGCTACGACGTGCTGCTGATCACCAACGACGAAGGCCCCGACGGGGTCCGCCGGGTCGCCGCCAGCGGCCTGGCGGACGGGGTCATCCTGATGGACGTCGAACTCGACGACGAACGCATCCCCGTCCTGCGCGAACAGGGCATCCAGGCCTCGATGATCGGCCTGCCCGCCGACAGCTCCGGCCTGTCCTGCGTCGACCACGATTTCGCCGCGGCCGGTGCCCAGTGCGCCGACCACCTCGCCGACCTCGGCCACCGGGACGTCGCCTTCATCGGCTACGCGCCCGCCGTCTACCACCGGCACGCCGGCTACGCCGAACGCACCCTGACCGGATTCCGGGAGCGCGCCCTCGAACGCGGCCTGAGATTCCTGCACCGCCCCTGCGAAGGCACCTACGAATCCACGGCCGGCACCCTGGCCCGCATCCTCGCCGACCGCCCCGACACCACCGGCTTCGTGGTGCAGAACGAGAACGCCATCGGCCCGCTGCTGCAACTGCTGCCCACCAGCGGACGCACCGTCCCCGAGGACGCCTCGGTGGTCGCGCTCTGCCCCGAACAGCTCGCCGAGCAGTACGCCCCCGGCCTCACCGCCGTCACCGGCCCCGCCCAGGAACTCGGCCGGGTCGCCGTCGACCAGGTGATGCGCCGGATCGCCGCCGCCGAACGCGGCACCGACCCCGAGGACGAACTCGTCCTGCTCACCCCCGTCCTCACCCCCCGGCAGAGCAGCGGACCGCTGCTCACCCCCGTCCCACCCGCCCGAAGGAGGGAGCGCCACCCGTGACGGCCGACCGCCCGCGCAACCCCGTCGTCCCCGGCTTCCACCCCGACCCGAGCGTCTGCCGGGTCGGCGCGGACTACTACCTGGCCTGCTCCAGCTTCGAGTACCACCCCGGCGTGCCGATCCTGCACAGCCGCGACCTGGTCCACTGGCGGCAGATCGGCAACGCCCTCGCCGACCTGCCGCTCCCGCCCGGCACCCCCTCCTCCGGCGGCGTCCACGCCCCCACCCTGCGCCACCACGACGGCCGGTTCTGGTTGATCACCACCGAGGTCGGCACCGGAAACCTGCTGGTCACCGCCGCGGACCCGGCCGGGCCCTGGTCCGCGCCCGTCCGGCTGCCCGACGTCCCCGGCATCGACCCCGACCTGGCCTGGGACGAGGACGGCACCTGCTGGTGCACCGTCGCCGGCATCGCCCAGCTGCGGATCGACCCGGCCACCGGCCGGGCCCTGGAGGCGCCCCGCCCGCTGTGGTCCGGCACCCGGCAGGCCCCCGAGGCGCCGCACCTGTACCGGATCGGCGACTGGTGGTACCTGCTGATCGCCGAGGGCGGCACCGAACGCGCCCACAGCGTCTCGATCGCCCGCGCCCGCCGCCCCGACGGCCCCTACCGGCCCTGCCCGGACAACCCGCTGCTCACCCACGCCGGACGCCCCAGCCCGATCCAGAACACCGGCCACGCCGACCTGGTCCAGGGCCCCGACGGCAGCTGGTGGGCCCTGCTGCTCGGCGTCCGCCCGCGCGGCGGCACCCCCGGCTGGCACCCGCTCGGCCGCGAGACCTACCTGACGCCCGTCAGCTGGGTCGACGAGTGGCCGGTGATCGCCGAAGTGCCCGTCGAACTCCCGCAGATCCCCTGGGAGTTGCACCCCTGGCCGGCCGAGCCCGGCCGGGAGGACTTCGACGGCCCGCTGCCCCCGCAGTGGCTCTCCGTCCGCGACCGCCCCGCCGACCGCGTCACCACCGCGCAGCGCCCCGGCCGGCTCACCCTGCACGCCCGCGACGGCCACGTCGACGACACCTTCACCGGCCGTCGCCAGCAGCACCACGCCGTCCGCGCCCGCACCCGGCTCGACACCGCCGACGGCACCGGCGGCCTCGCCGTCCGCCTCGACGACGAACACGCCTACACCGTCGAAGCCGACGGCCGGCGCGTCCGGGTCGTCACCCATCTCGGCGGGCAGGTCACCGTCGCCGCCGAACGCGAACTCCCGCACCCCGACGTGGTGCTGCGCGTCGAGACCGCCCCCGCCGCCCCGCGCGGCCCGCGCACCGGACCCGACGCCCTCGCCCTCGGCTTCGAACGGCCGGACGGCACCTTTGAGCCGCTCGCCACCCTCGACGGCCGCCACCTCACCACCGAGGTGGCCGGCGGCTTCACCGGCCGGGTCATCGGCCTCTACGCCGCCGAAGGCACCGCGCACTTCGACTGGTTCGAACTCCAGCCCCTCCGCCCGGGCGACTGAACGGACAGGAACACCCCCATGCCCGACCTGAACGACGCCACCCGCGGCCGCATCCTCTACGGCGGCGACTACAACCCCGAGCAGTGGCCCGAGGAGACCTGGCCGGAGGACGTCCGGCTGATGCGGCAGGCCGGCGTCACCAGCGTCACCGTCGGCGTGTTCTCCTGGGCCCGGATCGAACCCGCCCCCGGCGCCTACGACTTCGGCTGGCTCGACCGCCTGCTCGACCTGCTGCACGGAGCCGGCATCGGCGTCGTCCTGGCCACCCCCACCGCCTCCCCGCCGCCGTGGCTCGGCCACCGCCACCCCGAGACCCTCCCGCGGGCCGAGAACGGCACCACCGTCTGGTACGGCTCCCGCAACCAGTTCTGCGCCTCCTCCCCGGAGTACCGCCGCCGCGCCGCCGCCGTCACCGAGCAGCTCGCCGCCCGCTACGGCACCCACCCCGCGCTCACCCTGTGGCACGTCAACAACGAGTACGGCACCCACTGCTGGTGCGACGAGACCGCCGCGCACTTCCGGCGCTGGCTGCAGGACCGGTACGGCACCCTCGACGAGCTCAACTCCGCCTGGGGCACCGCCTTCTGGAGCCAGCACTACGCCGAGTGGGACGAGATCCTGCCGCCCCGCCAGGCCCAGTACATCCGCAACCCCGCCCAGTTGCTCGACTTCGCCCGCTTCACCTCCGACGCCCTGCTGGAGTGCTACACCGCCGAGCACGCCATCGTCGCCCGGCACAGCCCCGCGATCCCGGTCACCACCAACCACATGCCGTTCTGGCGCGGCCAGGACGGCTGGGCCTGGGCGGAGCGGCAGGACGTCGTCGCGCTCGACGTCTACCCCGACCCCGCCGACGCCCTCGGCGCCCAGCACGGCGCCCTCGTCCAGGACCTGGCCCGCTCGATGGCCGGCGGCCCCTGGATGCTGATGGAACAGGCCGCCGGCGCCGTCAACTGGCGCCCCGTCAACCGCCCCAAGCCGGCCGGCCTCAACCGGCTCTGGTCGCTTCAGGCCGTCGCCCGCGGCGCCGACGCGATCTGCTTCTTCCAGTGGCGCCAGTCCCGGCAGGGCGCCGAGAAGTTCCACTCCGCGATGCTCCCGCACTCCGGCCCCGGCAACCGGGTGTACCGCGAGGCCGCCGCGCTCGGCGCCGACCTCGACCGGCTCGGCCCCGCTGTCTGCGGCACCGCCGTCACCGCCGGGACCGCCCTGCTGCACGACTGGGACGCCTGGTGGGCGAGCGAACAGCCCGGCCGCCCCTCCGAACTGCTCGACTACCGGGAGAACGTCACCGCCTGGCACCGCGCCCTGTGGGAGGCCAACCACACCACCGACCTGGCCCACCCCGCCGCCGACCTCACCCGCTACCGCCTGGTCGTCATCCCCTCGCTCTACCTGCTCACCGACGCCGCCCTGGACAACCTCGCCGGCTACGTCCGCTCCGGCGGCACCCTGGTGACCGGCTACTTCACCGGCGTCGCCGACCACCAGGACCGGATCCGCCCCGGCGGCGTCGACGCCCGGCTGCGCGAGGTGCTCGGCCTCGCCGCCGTCCACCAGTGGTGGCCGCTGAACGAGGGCGAGACCCTGCGGTGCACCGGAACCGAGGACTTCCAAGGCTCGCTGTGGGCCGAGGAGTTGGAGACCGCCGGTGCCGAGACCGTGGCCCGCTACGGCGACGGCGAACTCGCCGGACTCCCCGCCGTCACCCGGCACGCGTACGGCGCGGGCACCGCCTGGTACCTCTCCACCCGCCCCGAACCCGGCGCCCTGCGGGCCCTGTTGACCCGCGCCGCCCGCGAGGCCGGACTGCGCCCGGCCGTCGAGGGCCTGCCCGCCGGAGTCGAGGCCGTCCGCCGCGGCGGACTGCTGTTCCTGCTCAACCACGGCCCCGAGCAGGCGAGTTGCGACCTGCCCGGCCACTGGGAGGACCTGCTGACCGGCGAGCCCGGCACCGGCACCCTCACCCTGGAGCGCCACGGCGCCGCCGTCCTGCGCCCGGCCACCCCGTGAACGGCCTCCCCGTGAACAGCCCGCGCCGACGCGGCAGTTGGGAACCCGCCCCGGCCGCCCGCTGGGAGGACGCCTTCCTCACCGGCAACGGCACCCACGGTGCCATGGCGCACGGCCGCACCCGGGACGAACTGATCGTGGTCAACCACCACCTGCTGCTGCGCCCCAACGGCGGCGAACAGGCCCTCGCCCCCGACCTGGCAGGGCAGTTGGAGGACCTGCGGGACGCCGTCCTGACCGGCCGCGCCCGGGAGGCCGTCGCCCGGCAGGTCACCGCACCGCTCCAGTGGGTCCGCCCCTTCCACCCCGCCCTCGCCCTCCGGCTACGCCGCCCCGCCACCCCCGTCGGCGGCTACCGGCGCGAAGTCGACCACCGCACCGGCGTCCTGGCCACCCGCTGGGACGGCCGGTACGCCGAAACCTTCGCCTCGCGCGCCGACGACCTGATCGTCCACCGCGAAGTGCGCACCGGCGCCGTCCGGTTGACCCACCACTGGCAACTCGACGGCGCCCCCGAGGAATCGGACGTCCGCACCACCGCCACCGCCGAACCGGGCGGGGCCGTGCTGCGCACCGACGTCCGCTACCCCGGCGGCTCCGGCTACGGCTACACCTGCTGGACGCACGTCCGCGCCACCGGCGGCACCCTGCGCACCGAGGACGCCACCGAGGACGCCGCCGTGCACGCCGAGGGCTGCGCCGAAGTCCTGCTGCTCACCCGGGTCCACCCCTGGGAGGACCCGCCCCCGCCCGCCCTCCCCGACCACCCGTACCCCGACCTGCTGGAACGCCACCTCGCCCGGCACACCCCCGCCTACGACCGCGTCGACCTCGACCTCGGCGCCCCCGAGGAACACCGCGCACTGCCCGGCTCCGCCCTGCTCGCCGACCCGGACACCCACCGACCCGCCCTGCTGGAGCGGCTGTTCGACGCCGGCCGGTACCACCTGCTCAGCTCCGCCGGCGTCCTGCCGCCCCGGCTCACCGGCCTGTGGACCGGCTCCTGGGACACCGCCTGGAGCGGCGCGCTCACCTGCGACGCCAACCTCAACCTCCAGGTCTCCTCCGCCGCCGCGGCCGCCCTCCCCGAAGTCGGCCTCGCCCACGCCGCCTTCGTCGCCCGGCAGCTGGACGACTGGCGGAGCAACGCCCGCCGCCTGTTCGGCCTGCCCGGCCTCGTCGCCCCCGCCCACACCGACGGCCGCTCCGGCCACGCCTACCACTACAGCGAGGACCACCCGCTGCACCTGTGGACCGCCGGTGCCCACTGGCTGCTGCAACCCCTGCTCGACCACGTCGACACCACCGGCGACACCGCCCTCGCCGACACGCTGGTGCGCCCCGCCCTCGCCGAGACCGCCGACTTCTACCGCGCCTTCCTCACCCGCACCGGCCCCGACGGCCGCCTGCTGCTCGTCCCCTCCTACTCGCCCGAGAACACCCCCCTCGGCGCCGACAGCCCGATCAGCGTCAACGCCGCCATGGACCTCGCCGCCGCCCGCCACACCCTCACCGCCACCCGCGACCACCGCACCGCCGACCGGCTGCCCCCCTACCGGGTCAACGCCGACGGCGCCCTGGCCGAATGGGCCTGGCCCGCCGCCCCCGACCACCAGCAGCACCGCCACCTCAGCCACCTGCACCCCGTCTGGCCGCTCGGCGAGATCAACCCGCTCGACACCCCCGGCCTGGCCGCCGCCGCCCGCCGCGCCCTCCACCTGCGCGGCAGCGAGAACCACTCCGCCCACGGCCACCTGCACCGAGCCCTGACCGCCGCCCGCCTCGGCGACGCCGACCTGCTCGGCGAGGCGCTCGACGCCGTCCTGCGCGGCCGCTTCTTCCACCCCTCCCTGATGAGCTCGCACTACCCGGGCCTGGACGTCTACAACGCCGACGCCGCCCACACCCTCCCCGGCGTGCTGATCGAGGCACTCCTGCACTCCACCCCCGAGCGGATCGTCCTGCTCCCCGCCCCGCCCGCCCAACTGCCCCGCGGCACCGTGCGCGGCCTGCGCACCCGCTGCCGCACCACCCTCACCACCCTCGACTGGGACACCGCCCGGGGCCGGGTCGACGCCGTCCTGCTCGCCGACACCGACCGCAGCGTCACCGTCCACCTCGGCACCGACCCCGACCGGCCCCCGCTCCACCTCGATCTGCGCGCCGGACACCCCACCCCCCTGCACCTCGACCCCACCCGGAGCTGAACACCGTGCCGCTCACCGACCTCGACCTCGACGACCTGCGCAGCTACCGCCCCGACCTCACCGCCCCCGCCGACTTCGACGCCTTCTGGGCCGACACCCTCGCCACCGCCCGCGCCGCCGACGGCCCGGTCACCGCGGACCTGCGCACCGACACCCGCCTCACCGCCTTCGACGTGTACGACGTCCGCTTCCCCGGCTGGCGGGGCGAACCCGTCGCCGCCTGGCTGATCCTGCCCCGCCGCACCACCGGACCGCTGCCCGTCGTCGTCAAGTACATCGGCTACAGCGGCGGCCGCGCCCTGCCCGGCGAACACCTGCTGCCGCCCGCCGCCGGCTACGCCCACCTGGTCGTCGACAGCCGCGGCCAGGGCCACGACACGCCCGACCGCGGCGAGGGCGACGGCACCCAGTGGGCCGAGGGCTTCATGACCCGCGGCATCGACTCCCCGGCGAACTACTACTACCGCCGCCTGGTCACCGACTGCGTCCGCGCCCTCGACGCCCTCCCGCGGCTGCCCGGCACCGACCCCGCCCGCGCGGTCGTCTCCGGCGCCAGCCAGGGCGGCGGCCTCGCCCTCGCCGTCGCCGCGCTCGCCCCCGGCCAGGTCGCCGCCCTGCTCAGCGACGTCCCGTTCCTGTGCCACTTCCGGCGCGCCGTGCAGATGGCGGGCGACGGTCCCTACCCCGAGATCGCCCGGTACCTGCGCTGGCACAGCCGGGAGAAGGAGGAGCGGACCTTCGCCACGCTCGACTACTTCGACGGCGTCCACTTCGCCCCCCGGGCCACCGCCCCCGCGCTGTTCAGCGTCGGCCTGATGGACCCGGTCTGCCCGCCCTCCACCGTCTTCGCCGCCTACCACCGCTACGGCGGCCCCGCCGCCATCGAAGTCTGGCGCTTCGCCGACCACGGCGGCGGCTACGGCTCCACCCCCGGCAAGCAGCTCGACTGGCTCGCCGAGCAGGGCCTCGCCCCCGAGACCGGCTGACCCGGGCCCGGGGTCTGCCGGGGGTGGTTAGGCGGGGTGTTCTTCGGTGGTGTGGGAGTCGGTGAGGGTGAGTGCGCCGAGTGCGGTGATGAGGCCGACGGCGGCGGCGAGGACGGTGTAGGTGATGCGTTCGCCGTGGAAGAAGGAGGTGGTGAGGGTGTGGTCCCAGGTGCCGGCGGGCAGTTGGGTGGTGACGAGGGCGGCGATGAGGGTGCCGACGACGGCGGTGCCGATGCTGCTGCCGATTTCCTGGGCGGTGTCGTTGAGGGCGGTGCCGATGGAGGTGCGGTTGTCGGGCATCTTCTCGACCAGGGCGATGGCGCAGATGGTCATGACGGTGCGCAGGCCGATGGTCATCACGACCATGGAGGCGGCGATGGCGGGGTAGCCGTGGTAGACGCCCCAGGCGAGGCCGGCCAGGGCGGTGGCCAGGCAGGCGGCGCCGACCAGGCAGGCGATGCGGTGGCCGTGGCGCTTGGCGAGCCATTCGGACAGCGGGGTGGCGGCGAGCATGGTGACGATGATGGGGAGGTTGGCGAGGCCGGCTTTGACGGGGCTCCAGCCGTAGGCGTACTGGAAGTGCAGGATCAGGCCGAACATGACGGCGGCCATGGCGATGGCGGTGCCCATCTGGGCGATGGCGGCGCCGCGGACGGTGCCGTTGGTGAAGAGTTTCAGGTCGAGCATGGGGGCGCTGGTGCGGCGCTCGTGCCGGATGAAGGCGAGGGCGGCGGTGAGGGCGCCCAGGACGGAGGCGAGGGTGGCGGGGGAGGTCCAGCCGTGGTCGACGCCGCTGGTGAGGCTGTAGCAGGCCAGGCCGATGGCGGCGACGCTGAGGGCGGCGCCGGGCAGGTCGAGGCGGTCGCGGGTGAGGTCTTCGGGGCGGTCGGCGGGGACGCCCAGGCGTACGCCGATGGCGGCGATCAGGGCGATGGGGGCGTTGACGAGCAGCAGCCACTGCCATGCGACGTGGGCGAGGGCGGTGCCGCCGAGCAGGGGGCCCAGGACGAAGCCGGACATGCCGACGACGATCATGACGGTCATGGCGCGCATGCGCAGGGCGGCGTCGTCGAAGAGGCGGAAGACGAGGGAGTTGGTGATGGGGGCCATGGCGGCGGCGGCGATGCCGAGGCCGGCGCGCAGGGCGATGAGCTGTCCGGTGCCGGTGACCAGGGCGACGGCCAGGCTCAGCAGGCCGAATGCGGCCAGGCCGGTGAGCAGGACGCGGCGACGGCCGAGGCGGTCGGCCATCGAGCCGGCGGTCAGCAGCAGGCCGCCGAAGGTCAGCGAGTAGGCGCCGGTGACCCACTGCAGTGCGGTGGTGCCGCTGCCCAGGTCGCGGCCGATGGTGGGCAGGGCGATGGACAGCAGCGTGTTGTCGACCATCTCGACGAAGAAGGCCAGGCAGAGCGCGGCCATCGGGATCCACGCCGCACGCAGCGACGGATAGGTGCGCGGCGCCGCGGCGGCGGCGGCGGGAGTGGTGGTCTCGGTGCCGGTCATGGCGGCCTCCTCTCGGGACGAGTATCAGAACGGATGCCGGGGTGGGCATTGCGGTGGGCGTCGCGGTGCATCGATGCCGTCCGCACTGCCGCCGTGGCGCTGCCGCCCGTCTCCTCAGAGCGTGCGGGAGCGCGCCGACAGGCCGCTGTCATCCCACTGACAGCCCGCCGACAGCCCGCCGACAGCGGGGCGGGCGGTCACCAGGGGCTTCAGAGGTGCACGCCGAAGGCCGGGGCCAGGGGCGAGTACAGGACGAGCAGGCCCAGCAGGACGATGCGCGTCCTGCGCAGCCGCGGCCCGGACGCGGTCAGTGCGGCCGCGAGCGCGAACAGCGCGGCCGAGGTGACCGGCAGCGTCGCCTCCGGGAGCTCCCAGGAGCCCAGGACCCGGCCCAGCCGGGTCACCGCCCAGAAGAGCAGGGCGGCCGCCGCGACGACCCGCCAGGCCGGGCGGACGCCCACCAGCCGCAGCACCAGCCAGCTCATCAGGAGACTGGCCAGCAGGAGCGCCCCGAGGAACAGCAGGGCCGCCCCCAGGCAGCCCCACTGCACCTGGTCGTCGCAGGTGAAGTAGTCGTTCCACGACACGAAGGTCAGGGCGATCCAGAAGAGTCCGACCCCGGCCCCCGCCGCCGCCGCCCGGCCCGCCCGGGACGAGACCACCGCCCGCCACCGGCTCGCCCCCGCCGCTCCCCGAACAGGGCTTCCCTGCACCTCGGTCGAGTCCACCGATCCACGTCCTCTCCGTGCCCCCGCGCGATCCGACGGCAGATTCTGCCGCAAGGGGGAGGGGACGGCATGAGCATCCGTACTCAGCTCCCGACGCGCAGGCGCCGCGGGCCCGTTGCCGAGACGAACGCCGGGAACGCCTGCCGGGCGGTGTGTTCGGCGCGACGTCAGGAGTAGGTGACGGCCTCGCCCCGGGTCAGCACTCCGCCGCGGCCGCGCGCAGGGCCGCCGCCGCGTCCCCCACCAGCGGCGTCCCGTGCCCGAACACCGCGTTCGCGGCGCCCAGCTCCGCCAGCCGGTGCAGCGAGCCGATCGCCCGCGCCCGGTCGGTGTTGAACACGCCCAGCATCGCCCGCCCCACGTTGGCCACCGCGTCACCCGTGAACAGCAGGTCCGGGCCCGGCAGGTGCAGCGCCAGCGAACCGTCCGTGTGCCCCGGCACCCCCACCACCCGGGCCCCGCCGCCGAACGGCAGCACGTCCCCGTCCACCACCTCGACGTCCACCGGGCACGGCGGCGCGGGCGGCAGCTCCGGCACCGAGGCCCGGATCGGACGCTCGAACTCCTCCAGCACCGGCGGCGCCCCCACCGCCTCGCCCCGGATCACCGGCGCCTCCGCCCGGTGCGCCACCACCGGCACGCCCCCGTACCGCGCCGCCAGGCGGGCCGCGCCGCCGGTGTGGTCCTCGTGCCAGTGGGTCAGCACGATCCGCGCCAACTCCCCGCCCGGCACCGACTCCACCAGCGTCGCGACCCGATCCTCGAAACCCACCGGCCCGCTGTCCACCAGCGTCAACTCCCGGCCGTCCGACCACAGGTAGGCCGCACCGACCGGGAGGACCAGCATCCGCAGACCGGGCAGCACCTCGATGACATCCATGCCGACCAGTCTGCGCACCCGCCCCGCCCGCCGCCCCCCGTTTAGCCGACGGCAGACGCCCGGCGCGCCGCACCGCCCGGGGCGTTCGTGACCGTCCTACCCTTGGACGGCACGGAAGGAGGTGACGACGTGGCCCACCGGACCGACGGCAGCGCGGGTGACGCCATCGCCGCGCGCCTGCGCACCCAGACCGCCGAACTCGCCGCCCTCGAACCCGACGTCCGGGCCGACCGGCCCGACGCCGTCCACCGGATGCGCGTCGCCGCCCGCCGCCTGCGCAGCGCCCTGCGCACCCACCGGCGCCACCTGCGCGGCGACCACACCGCCACCGAGAACGAACTGCGCCGGCTCGGCCGCGCCCTCGGACCGGCCCGCGACACCGAGGTGCTCGGCGCCCGCCTGCTCGCCCAGGCCCGCGAACTGCCCCCCGGCACCGACCGCGAACGCGTCCGCGCCGAACTCGCCGCCTGGCACGCCCGCGAGACCCGGGACGCCCGTACCCGCGTCCTCGCCGCCCTCGACGACCGGCGCTTCCGCCGCCTGCTCGCCACCCTCACCGCACTCGCCGCCGACCCGCCCCTCAACTCCCGCGCCGCGCGGCCCTACGGGCCCGAACTCACCCGCACCCTGCGCCGCGAACACCGCCGCACCGCGGAACGGCTCGCCGTCGCCCGCAGCACCCCCGACGGCCCCGCCCGCGAACGCGCCCTGCACGACGCCCGCAAGGCCGCCAAGCGCGCCCGCTACGCCGGCGAGGCCGCCGGCCGCCCCGCCCGCTCCTTCACCCGCCGGATGAAAGCCCTCCAGAACGTCCTCGGCCGCCACCAGGACGCCGTCGTCGCCCGCGACACCCTGCGCACCCTCTCCGACGGCGGCTTCGGCTACGGCGTCCTCTACGGCCGGCAGACCGCCGAACTCGGCTTCGCCCGCGAGCTGCTGCCGCAGGTCTGGGAGCAGGCCGCCCGCCGCCCGAAGAAGCTGCGCTGAGGGAGAGCCAGGGCCCCGGGGAGCATGCACCACCAGGGGCCCGGGGAGCATGCACCACCAGGGGCCCGGGGAACGGCGGGGCCGTGCTGCTGGCGGTCGGAGCCCATCGGAGTGTCCGTGCTGCTGCGTGCCGTAACAGGAACCAGAAGCAGATGCGCGCCACGGCAGTGCACCGTCAGCAGCCCCGGGCTCGCCGTTCCCCGAGCCCCTGGCGGGGCTCTCCCGAGCCCCTGATCGGTTCCGTGTCGGCTTACAGCCCGGCGGTCGTGGCCGCCTCGCGGAGGAGCTCGTCGACCATCGCCGGGGTGAGGCGGCCGGTGTAGGTGTTGCGGGGGCTGACGTGGAAGCAGCCGAAGAGGTGCAGCTCGGGGCCGCCGTCGGCGGCCGGGAGGACGGCGTGGGCGCCGTGGCCGAAGACCGGTTTGGGGCGGGGCACCTGCCAGCCCGCGGCGGCGAGGACGGGCAGGACGGCCTGCCAGGCGAAGCCGCCGAGGGCGACCACGGCGCGGACGGTGGGGCGGAGCTCCTCGAACTCGCGGACGATCCAGGGCCGGCAGGTGTCGCGTTCGGCGTTGGTCGGCTTGTTCTCCGGCGGGGCGCACCGCACCGGATCGGTGATCCGGACGCCGCGCAGCCGCAGGCCGTCGCCGCGCCAGGTCGACTCCGGCCGGTTCGCGAGGCCGAGCCGGTGCAGCGAGGCGTACAGCAGGTCGCCGGAGGGGTCGCCGGTGAAGATCCGGCCGGTGCGGTTGCCGCCGTGCGCGGCCGGGGCGAGGCCGACCAGCACCAGCCGGGCGTCGTGCGGCCCGAAGCCGGGGATCGGCCGCGCCCAGTACTCCTGCTCCCGGAACGCCCGTCGCTTGACCAGCGCGGTCTCTTCGCGCCAGGCCACCAGCCGCGGGCAGGCCCGGCAGTGGACCACCAGCTCGTCCAGCTCGGCGATGCTCGCGGTCTGCGGGGCGAGGACGGCGGGGGAGGGCTCGGCGGGCGGTTCCATGGGCGGAATCCTACGGTCGGCGACCGGCCCGGGACGGGAGGCGGCGGAGTAGCGTGGAGGTACGGGTCCGGGCGCGGTCCGGGCGCCGATCGGGTCGAGGTGACGGCGATGGTCGTGGTCGGCGCGTTGATCGCGCTGCTGGTGGTGCTGGCGGTGTACGCCGGCCTGAGCGTGCGGCTGGTCCAGCAGACGCAGCGCGGGGTGGTGTTCCGGTTCGGCCGGGTGCTGGACGAGGTGCGCGGCCCGGGGCTGGCCCGGATCCGGCCGGTGGCGGACCGGCTGCGGCGGGTGAACGTGCAGACCGTCACGATGCCGATCCCCGGGCAGGAGGGCATCACCCGGGACAACGTGACCGTCCGGGTGGACGCGGTGGTGTACTTCAAGGTGGTCGACCCGGTGAAGGCGATCGTCGACGTCCAGGACTACGGCTTCGCGATGTCGCAGGTCGCGCAGACCTCGCTGCGCTCGATCATCGGCAAGAGCGAGCTGGACGACCTGCTGGCCAACCGGGAGCCGATCAACCAGGGGCTCGAACTGATGCTGGACAGCCCGGCGCTGGACTGGGGCATCCAGATCGACCGGGTCGAGATCAAGGACGTGGCGCTGCCCGAGTCGATGAAGCGCTCGATGGCCCGGCAGGCCGAGGCCGACCGGGAGCGGCGGGCCCGGATCATCACCGCGGACGGCGAGTTCCAGGCGTCCGCGCGGCTCTCGGAGGCCGCCAAGGTGATGTCCGCGACACCGGCCGCGCTCCAACTGCGGCTGCTGCAGACCGTGGTGGAGGTCGCCGCGGAGAAGAACTCCACCCTGGTGCTGCCGTTCCCGGTGGAACTGCTGCGCTTCCTGGAGAGCTCCACCCAGCGCGCCTCCGCCCAGGCCGCCGAGGCCGCGCAGGTGGTTGAGGCGATCCGCCCGGACGGCGCCGTCGAGGACCGGGAGGTCGAGGACCGGGGCGTCGAACAGCTGGAGCTCCCGGAGGTCGCCACCGACCTCGAACCCACCGACGGGGCGGGGCCGTTGCGGGTCGCACCGCCGCACGCGGCCTGACCGCCCGCCCCCAGCGGTGGCGCCCCGCCCAGCCCCGGGGCGAGCATGGAGGGAACGGACGCACCGTGCACGGAGCGCCGTGCGCCAGCCACCCCGGGAGGTCCGGCCATGACGACCGCGAAAGAGATCATGCACCCCGGAGCGGAGTGCGTCACCGGCGAGCAGACGCTCGCCGAGGCCGCCCGGCTCATGCGCGACCGGGGCGTCGGCGCGCTGCCGATCTGCGGCGAGAAGCAGCAGTTGCTGGGCATCCTCACCGACCGCGACATCGTCCTCAAGTGCGTCGCCGAGGGGCGCGACCCCGCCGCCGTGCGCTGCGTCGAACTCGCCCTCGGACGCCCGACGGTGATCGAGGAGGACGAGGAGGCGGACCTCGTCCTGGAGGCCATGGAGGAGCACCGGGTGCGCCGCCTACCGGTGATCAACCACCCCGAGCACGAGCTGGTCGGCATGATCAGCGAGGCCGACATCGCCCGCCACCTCTCGCAGGAGCGGCTCGCCGAGTTCGTCACCGCCGTCACCGCCCGCTGACCCCGCCGCCGACCGGTCGGGGGAGGAGGGTTGACCGTGTCGACCGAAGGCATCGAGGCCGTGTTCCTGACCACCCACAGCTGGGGGCGGGCGGCCGGGTTCTTCCAGTCGCTGGGCTACCGGCTGGACTTCGAGGCCGACCACGCCTCGGGGCAGCTGCGCAACGGCGACGGGCCGTACCTGTTCATCGCCGAGGTCCCGGAGAGCGAGCAGCCGCGGACCGGGATCGTCCTCCGGGTGCCGGACGCCGACGCCTACCGGCCCGGCCCCGGCGTCGAGCTGCTCACCCCGTTCGAGGACACCCACTACGGGACGCGGGAGGCGACCGTCCGCGACCCCGACGGCCGCGAGTGGACCCTGCAGGCACCCGCGAAGTGACGGGAGGGGCGACGCGAAGGGCGTGAACGGAACGGGCCCGACCGATCCGGCGGAGCCCGACGACACGGCGGTGCGGACGGCACTGTGGCGCGCCCTGCACCTGGACGCCGACCGGCCGGGCCTGCGCACCAGCACCGAGGGCGCGAGCCGGGCCGGCACCCCGTTCCGGAGCCTCTACGCCCCCGAACGGATGCCGGCGCTCGCCCGGGAGAGCGGCTTCCGGCAGGCTCGGCACCTGCCCGGCCGGGCCCTCGCCGAGCGCTGGTTCACCGGCCGCCCGGACGGCCTGCGGCCCTCCACCGGCGAGGACTTCCTGCTCGCCGCCACCTGACCGTCCGTCAGTTCAGGTAGCACTTGGGCAGCTTGGCCAGGAACGCGTCCGCGATCACCTGGTAGCCGGCGTCGTTGGCGTGGATGTCACCGCGCGCCATGTTGGTCCACTGCAGGATCCGGGCCACGTTCAGCGGCACCTGCTGGTCGCCCAGCGGCACCGTGGGCTCGAAGGACCCGGTGGCGAAGGCGCCCGCGACGTCGGCCGTCGGGACGTGGTGGCGGGCGTCCACGCCCTCGATCGCGTCGTTCAGCGAACCGCTCAACCGCACCGAGGCGGTGGCCAGTTCCCGGCCCTGCTCGCCGGTCACCCAGGCGGCCAGGAAGGGGTCGTACAGGTTCATCCCGACGATCCGGGTGCGCGGGCCGGCCGCCGCCCGCAGCTCGCCCAGGATCCGGTCCAGCCCGGTGCGGACCTGCTCGATGCCGTTCACCGCGCACGGCAGGTCCAGCGAGCCGCCGGAGGCGCAGCGCTGCACGTCGTTGGCGCCGATGTCGATGGTCACCAGCACCTCGTCCTTCCGGTGCGCCTTCAAGTAGGAGACGGCCGCCGCCAGTTGGGAGCCGGTGAAGGAGTGCGGGTACGGGCAGCCGCCGTCCGCCATGGTGCCGGTGGTCTCGCCCGGGCAGCCCAGGTCGGTGAACTCGAAGGGCCGGTGGCCCCGGGCGGCCCGCGACCCCAGCGTCCGGGCCAGGTCCTGCGCGTAGCCCCGGCCCACCACGTGCCCGCCGTCCGGCGTCGACTGGTAGCCCGCCGCCAGCGAGTCGCCCAGCGCCAGGTAGTACGCGGTGCGCCCCCGGTCGTCGGGCCTGCCGTGCCCGCCCGGCCCGTGCCCGCCCGGTCCGTGCGCCGCGTCCTGTGCCGCGGCGGGGACGGCGCCCGCGGCGGCGAGCGCCAGGGCGGTGAGAGCGGCGGCGACGAGCGTGCGGCGGCGCGCGATCGGGCGCACGGAACCTCCAGGCGGCGATGGACCGGGAACGGATCGACCAGGGGAGGCTACTGCCCGGTACGACCGTCGGGTAGGGATTTGACTCGACTGCCGGTCGGACTGTCGGCGCGCTTGCCGGTTCGGCCGCCGGGCGGCACCTCCGGTGGCGCAGTGTCGCGATCCGTGCGCGCAGCGTGCACCGGGTCGTGGGGGCGGCGTCCGCGGGGCATGGTGGTGGGGTGGGAGTGCGGCGGAGACTGGCGGGCCTGCTGGGCGAGTGGCGTACCGGACACCTGATGGTGCTGCTGCCGCTCGGCCTGATCGTGCTGATCTCCGCCCTCGACATCTCGCTCTCCCCGAACATCCACCTCGGCCCGCTGCTGGTCGTCGCCCCCGCCATCACCCCGTCCTTCGCGGGCACCCGGCTGACCGTCCTCATCGGCGTCCTCGCCCTGATCGCCCAGGCCGTCATCGCCGTCCTGCACGGCGGCCTGTTCACCTCCAACCACCAGGCCCAGCTGGCCGCGCTCACCGTGGTGACCTGCGTCATCGTCGCCTACACCCGCATCCGCGAACGCCACGGCCGCGAACTCGACCGGGTCCGCACCGTCTCCGACGCCGTCCAGCGCGTCATGATGCGACCGCTCCCCGACCGCGCCGGGCCGCTGCGGATCGCCACCCGCTACCTCGCCGCCGACGACGAGGCCAACGTCGGCGGCGACCTGTACGCCGCCGTCCGCACCCCGCACGCCACCCGCCTGCTGATCGGCGACGTCCGGGGCAAGGGCCTGGCCGCCGTCGGCGACGCCGCCGCGCTGCTCGGCGCGTTCCGCGAACTCGCCCACCAGCACGAGGACCCCGGGGCGCTCGCCGACGCGCTCGAAGTCTCCTACCGCCGCCACCTCGCCGAACTCGCCGCCAGCGGTCAGGACGGTCAGGGCGGCCCGGACGTTCAGGATGTCGAGGAGAACTTCACCACCGCGCTGGTCCTCGACCTCCCCGACGACCGCCCCACCGTCCGGATCGCCGACTGCGGACACCCCCCACCGCTGCTGCTCGCCCCCGCCGGCGTCCGCCCGCTGCCGCTGCGCCGCACCGCCCCGCCGCTCGGCATGAGCGCCCTGGGCCCGGTCGAGCGCCGCACCGAGGAGTTCGACTTCCCGCCCGGCAGCACCCTGCTGCTCCACACCGACGGCGTCACCGAGGCCCGCGACACCGCCGGCACTTTCTACCCCCTGCCCGTTCGGGCCGCCACCCTTCCCGCCGACACCCCCGCGATCCTGCTGGACGCCCTGTGCGAGGACCTCCTCGCCCACGTCGGCGGCCGCCTGCCGGACGACGCGGCGATGGTCGCGGTCACGCGCGAGTAGCCATTGGGGGGCTCGGGGAACGGCGAGTCCGTGCTGCTGGCGGCCGGAGCCCATCGGAGGTTTGTGCTGCTTCGGGCCGTAGTAACAGAACCCGAAGCCGATGCGCGCCACGGCAGTGCACCGCCAGCAGTCACGGACTCGCCGTTCCCCGAGCCCCTTGGTGGGGCATCCCGGCTGCCGGAGAGTTCCCCGAGCCCCCGGGAGTGTCCTTTCGCCAGGTGGGTAGGGTGGGGCAGCCCGTACCGCCGCCGGACCGGAGGAGCATTCCGTGCAGCCGATCACCGACCGCCCGATCCGCTGGGGGATCCTCGCCACCGGTGGGATCGCCACCTCCTTCGTGGAGGACCTGGCGGCCGTCCCGGGGGCGGAGGCCTTCGCCGTGGCCTCGCGGCGGCAGGAGACCGCCCGGGCCTTCGCCGAGCGGCACGGCATCGCGCAGGCGTACGGCAGCTGGCAGGAGCTGGCGGCCGACCCCGAGGTCGACGTGGTCTACGTGGCGACCCCGCACGCCGCGCACCACGCCGCGACCGCGCTGCTGCTGGAGGCGGGCAAGGCGGTGCTGTGCGAGAAGCCGTTCACGCTGAACTCCGCCCAGGCCGCCGAGCTGGTCGCGCTCGCCCGCAAGCGCGAGGTCTTCCTGATGGAGGCGATGTGGACGTACCTGGACCCGACGGTGCGCCGGATCGCCGAGCTGGCCGCGGACGGGGCGATCGGTGAAGTCCGTTCCGTGCAGGCCGAGTTCGGGTTCACCGCGGAGGAGGACCCGGCCCACCGGCTGTGGGACCCGGCGGCGGGCGGCGGCGCCCTGCTCGACCTCGGGGTGTACCCCGTCGCGTTCGCCCAACTGCTGCTCGGCGCACCGGAGTCGGTGCAGGCCTGGGCCCGGCTGACCGACCTCGGGGTGGACGCCAACACCGGCATCCTGCTCGGCCACCCGGGCGGCGCGACCGCGCTGCTGTCCTGCTCGCTCGACGTGCAGTGCGGCCAGCGCGCCTCCGTCCAGGGCAGCACCGGCCGGATCGAGATCGACCGGGACTTCTTCCACCCGGCCGGGTTCACCCTGCACCGGGACGGCGCCGAGCCCGAGGTCTTCACCGCCCCCGCGAAGGCCGGGCACGGCTACGGGCCGGAGGCGGCCGAGGTGATGCGCTGCCTGCGGGCCGGCGAGACGGAGTCCCCGCTGGTGCCGCTGGACTCCACGCTGTCCGTGATGCGCACCCTGGACGCCGTCCGGGAACGGATCGGGGTCCGCTACCCGGGCGAGTGATCAGGGGCTCCTTCGGCTTCCTCGAAGGCCCGCAGCAGCACCTCCGCCAGGTGCAACGGCCGGGCGGAGGGCTCCAGTTGGGTGAGCTGGGTGCGGCAGCTGAGACCGTCGGCGAGCAGCAGCGTCTCCGGCGCCGCCGCCCGGACGGCGGGCAGCAGGGCGCGCTCGGCGGCGGCCACCGACACCTCCCAGTGGCCGCGCTCGAAGCCGAACGTCCCCGCCAACCCGCAGCAGCCGGCGTCCAGTTGGCGGTTGTCCAGGCCGAGGCGGGCGGTGATCCGCCGGTCGGCGCCGGTGCCGAGGACGGCGTGCTGGTGGCAGTGCACCTGGGTCATCGCCGGACCGGTCAGCTCCGGGAGCTCCACCGCCCGCCCGTCCAGGAACTCGGCCAGGGTGCTGATCCGGGACGGGAGTTCGGACGCCGCGCCGGGCAGCAGGCGCGGCCAGTCCGCCCGCAGGGTGGCCGTGCAGGACGGCTCCAGGCCCACCACCGGCAGGTCGGGCGGCAGTTCGCCCAGGTTGCGCAGCGACCGGGCCACCACCCGCCGGGCCAGGCCGAGTTGGCCGCTGGCGATCAGGGTCAGCCCGCAGCACACCGGGCCGGACGGCAGCACCACCCGGAAGCCGAGCCGCTCCAGCACCAGGACGGCGGCCCGGGCCGGGGCCGGGTCGAGCAGCTCGGACATCGAGTCGGGCCACAGCAGCACCGCCGGGGCGTCCGGGTCCGCCGGGTGCGCGGCCCGGTGGTCGCGGAACCAGGCGCCGAACCGCCGCTGCGGCAGCGCGGGCAGCGCGCGGCGCCGGTCGACCCCGCCGAGCCGCTTGAGCACCGGCGCGCTGAACCGGCCGCGCAGCACGGCGTTGGCGGCGCGCGGCGCCAGGTGGGCCAGCCGCAGCCACAGCGGCAGCCAGCCGAACGACAGGTGCGCGGCCGGGCGCGGCCGGAACCGGTAGTGGTGGTACAGGAACTCGGACCGGTAGGTGGCCATGTCCACGTGCACCGGGCAGTCGCTCGCGCAGCCCTTGCAGCCCAGGCACAGGTCGAGCGCCTCGCGCACCTCGGGCGAGCGCCAGCCGTCGGCGACCAGCTCGCCGCGCAGCATCTCGCCGAGCAGCCGGGCCCGCCCCCGGGTCGAGTGCCGCTCCTCCCCGGTCACCATGTAGCTCGGGCACATCACCCCCGACGAGGTGTCCACGCACTTGCCGACGCCCACGCAGCGGTGCACCGCCGACCGCAGGCTGCCGCCGTCCTCCGGGTAGGCCAGCGTGAGCGGCAACTCCCTTCCGGGGAAGCGCAGATCGGCGTCCAGCGGGCGCGGGTCGACCAGCAGGCCCGGGTTCAGCAGGCCGTCCGGGTCCCAGATCCGCTTGAACCGGGCGAACAGCTCGATCACCTGCGGCGGGAACATTCGCGGCAGCAGCTCGGCCCGGGCCTGCCCGTCGCCGTGCTCGCCGGACAGCGAACCCCCGTGCGCCACCACCAGATCGGCCGCCTCCGTCATGAACTCCCGGAACGCCTGCGGCCGTTCGCGCAGCGGGAAGTCCAGTCGCAGGTGCACGCAGCCCTCGCCGAAGTGCCCGTACGGCACCCCGCGCAGCCCGTGCCGCTTCAGTAGCGACCGCAACTGCCGCAGGTAGGAGCCCAGTTGCTCGACCGGGACGGCGGAGTCCTCCCAGCCCGGCCAGGCCGCGCCGCCCGGCCGCCCGTCCGGGCCCGGCGGTAGCCGGGTGACGATGCCCGCCCCGGCCTCCCGGATCGTCCACAGCGCCCGCTGCTCGCCCGGGTCGGTCACCAGCGCGACCGTCGCGGCCCGCTCCCGACGCACCGCGTCCGCCAACTGCCGGGCCCGGTCGGCGGCTTCGGCGGGCGTCGCGCCTCCGGTCTCCAGGAACAGCCAGCACGCGCCGTCCGGCAGCCGGTCCAGCACCGGCGGGCGCGGGCCGGACGCCAGCAGCGCGGCCACCAGGTCGGCGGCCATGCCCTCGCAGGTCAGCGGCGCCAGCGGGAGCAGCGCGGGCACCGCGTCGGCCGCCGCCGTCTCGTCCGGGTACCCGGCCACCACCAGCGCCCGGGCGGCCGGTTCCGGCACCAGCCGCACCGTCGCGCCCAGCAGCAGCGCGCACGTCCCCTCGGTGCCGGTGACCGCCCGCACCAGGTCGTGGCCGCGCTCGGGCAGCAGCGCGTCCAGCGGGTAGCCCGAACCGCGCCGGGGCAGCACCGGCATCGCCCGGCGCAGCAGCGCCAGGTTGTCGGCGGCCAGCGCCTGCAACTCCCGGTACAGCCGGCCCGCCCGGCCCGGGACGGCGGCCAGCGCGGCCCGCTCGGCGGGCGGCAGCGGGCCGGTGACGGACAGCTCGGTGCCGTCGGCCAGCAGCAGGTCGAGGGCGTGCAGGTTGTCGGAGGTGCGGCCCCAGGCCAGCGAGTGCGAACCGCAGGCGTCGTTGCCGATCATCCCGCCGATCGTGCACCTGCTGTGGGTGGACGGGTCCGGGCCGAAGCGCAGCCCGAACGGCCGTGCCGCGCGCTGGAGTTCGTCCAGCACCGTGCCCGGCTCGACCCGGGCGGTGCGCCGCTCCGGATCGACCTCCAGGACCCGCCCCAGGTGCCGCCGGAAGTCCAGCACCACCGCGTCCGGCCCGATCGCCTGCCCGCCGATGCTCGTCCCCGACCCGCGCGCCACCACCGGCACCCCGTACTCCCGGCACACCCGCAGCGCCTCCCGGACGTCCTCCCGGTCGGCCGGTTTCACCACCCCGCGCGGCACCTGCCGGTAGTTCGACGCGTCCTGTCCGTACACGGCGCGCTCGGCGGCGTCGAAGCGGACCTCGCCGCGGACGGCGGCGGCGAGGGCGCGGGCGAGATCGGAGGCCATGCCCCGATCATCCCAGCCCGGGGCGGCGGCACCCGGCGGACGGCGCGCGGCGGGCGGCGCGCGGCGGCAGGGGAGTGACGGGCGGGGAGTGACGGGGGGTCAGGCGGTGGTCCGGCCGTCGATCTCGGCGATCAGCTCCTCCACCCGGGCGCGGACCGCGTCCCGGATCGGGCGGACGGCCTCGACGCCCTGCCCGGCCGGGTCGTCCAGCGGCCAGTCCCGGTAGTGCCGACCGGGGAAGTACGGGCAGGCGTCGCCGCAGCCCATGGTGACGACGTAGTCGGAGGCTTCGACCGCCTCGGCGGTGAGCACCTTGGGCCGCTGTGTCGAGATGTCGACACCGACCTCGGCCATCGCGGCGACGGCCGCCGGGTTCACCCCGTGCCCGGGCGCGGAGCCCGCCGACCGCACCTCCACGCGGTCCCCGGCGAGGTGGGCGAGGAACCCGGCCGCCATCTGCGAGCGGCCGGCGTTGTGGACGCAGACGAACAGCACGGAGGCGAGCGGCGCGGGCGTGGGCGGGTCGATGGTCATGGGGGGCCTTCCGGTGCGACGGGGTGGGATGCGGGACGTGGGCGGTCCCGGGAGGGTGGTGGCACCGGCCCGGTCCGGCGTGAAAGTATCAGTCCATGATGATGTCAGTCGACACTGATGTGATGCGCGTGCTGTCCGACCCGCTCAGGCTGCAGATCGTGACCCTGCTGGCCCGCGAGACCCTGTGCACCACGCACCTGGTGGCGGAGACCGGCGCCCGCCAGACCAACCTCTCCAACCACCTCAAGGTGCTGCGGGACGCGGGCGTGGTGGACACCGAGCCGTGCGGGCGCTTCACGTACTACCGGCTGCGCCCGGAGGTGCTGGAGGCCCTGTCCGGGCAGTTCGCCGACCTCGCCGCCACCGCCCGCGCGAACGCCGACGTGAAGAGGTCCTGCTGATGCCCCGCACCGCGCCCGCCCCGGACGTCGGACCTGCCGAAGCGGCGTCGGTCGCCGGGAAGCTGTCGTTCGTCGACCGCTACCTGGCGGTGTGGATCCTCGTCGCCATGGCCGTCGGCCTCGGGCTGGGCCGGCTGACCCCCGGCCTGAACGACGCCCTGGCGGAGGTCGAGGTCGGCGGGGTCTCGCTGCCCATCGCGTTCGGCCTGCTGGTGATGATGTACCCGGTCCTCGCCAAGGTCCGCTACGACCGGCTCGACACCGTCACCGGCGACCGGAAGCTCATGGCCTCCTCGCTGGTGATCAACTGGATCGTCGGCCCGGCCGTGATGTTCGCCCTGGCCTGGATCTTCCTGGCCGACCTGCCCGCGTACCGCACCGGCCTGATCGTCGTCGGCCTGGCCCGCTGCATCGCCATGGTCATCATCTGGAACGACCTGGCGTGCGGCGACCGCGAGGCCGCCGCCGTCCTGGTCGCGCTCAACAGCGTCTTCCAGGTCGTCATGTTCGGCGTGCTGGGCTGGTTCTACCTCGACCTGCTCCCGGGCCGGCTGGGCCTGGGCAACGGCGAGCACCTCGACGTCTCCACGGGGAGGATCGCCCTCAACGTGGTCGTCTTCCTCGGCGTCCCGCTGCTCGCCGGGTACCTCACCCGCCGCCTCGGCGAGCAGCGGCTCGGCCGCGCACGCTACGAGGCGAAGCTGCTGCCGCAGATCGGCCCCTGGGCGCTGTACGGCCTGCTGTTCACCATCGTGATCCTCTTCGCCCTCCAGGGGCGGACGATCACCTCCCGGCCGCTGGACGTCGCCCGGATCGCCCTGCCGCTGCTCGCCTACTTCGCACTCATGTGGTTCGGCGCCTTCGCCCTCGGCAGGGGCCTCGGCCTGGGCTACGACCGCACCGCCACCCTCGCGTTCACCGCCGCCGGAAACAACTTCGAACTCGCCATCGCCGTCGCCATCGGCACCTTCGGCGTCACCTCCGGGCAGGCGCTCGCGGGTGTGGTCGGCCCGCTGATCGAAGTCCCGGTGCTGATCGCCCTGGTGTACGTCTCCCTCGCCTGGCGCAAGAAGTTCCGCACCGCCCCGGCGAACTGACCGCCGCCGCCCACGCGGGCGACCACGAAGCCGCCGCCCGGGTCGAACTCGCCTTCACTGGAACGGTGCTGGCCGTCGAAGGGGGCACAAGCCCTCCGTTGGGCGGGAGTTGACGGAGGGTCAGGAGTTCTCGGGGGAGGTGGTGTGCTGCTGCGGGATCACCGGCAGGGCCGGGTCCGCCGCTCCGGGCTGGGGGAGCGCGACCGAGGGGGCGAGCGACGCGGTGACCGGGGCGGGGGTGGTGGCGGGGGCCGGGCCTGGGGCCGGGGCGGTGGGGGCGGCGGCCTGGATCTTGTCGTCGCGTTCGTCGTCGCCCGCGCCGTCCTTGGTGGTCAGGACGGTGTCGAAGACCTCGCGGAGCTTGTCGGTGGCCTGCTTGGAGAACAGGCCGCACAGTCCGGCGATCCCGGCGAAGCCGTACGGGTTGGTGGCCGTGCCGTCGGTGCCGTTGGCGAACAGGCCGCCGCGCAGCAGGAAGTAGACCAGCAGGGCGAGCGCGCCGCCGATCGCGGTGCGCAGCAGGTACCAGGGCAGCCAGCTGGGCAGCAGCTGCCGGTTGCCCGCGTAGGTCGCGAAGGAGGTGGCGGCGTGCACGAAGCTGCCCAGACCGCTGGCGGCGAGCACGGCCAGCAGCATGGCCGTGTTGGAGGTCAGGTGCCAGGGGCCGAGGCCGAGCACCGTCCACGGCATCGGGTCGCCGGTCGGGGCGTGTTCGGCGGTCAGCGTGGTGAGCGGCGTCCAGACGCTGATCAGCACGGCCATGCAGGCGAACGCCTCGGCCAGCAGCAGCGTCCCCAGCAGGAGCAGCGTCCAGCCGGACAGCAGCCGCTGCGGCGGGAGTTGGCCGGCACCCGTCGGGTTCGGCTCGCCGGAGGTCGCGGTCGGGTCGGCGGCGGACGGGTCGGTGGCCGGGTCCGGCGTCGGGGCCGCCGACGGGGAAGCAGGGGAGGACATCGGGGAGTTCGCCTTCCGGTCCGGTGGGCGCGTGCACGGAACTGGGCGCGGTGGGCTGGGCGCGGGCGGACTCGAACTGTCCGCGGGGACGGACTCTACCCTCCGGGCCGGGTGAACGGTGCGTCAGGACACCGTGCCTGCCGTGTCGTTCGCCGCGCCGACCGGCCGGAACCGCCCCGGCGGGCGGGACGGTTCCGGCCGCAGCTCAGCGGCGGTCCAGCGGCGGTTCGGCGGCAGCCCGGCGGCGGTTCAGCGGCGGCCGCCCGCCAGCCGGGAGAACTTGGCGACCTCGAAGGTGGCGTACGAATTCGAGGCCAGCAGCGAGAACTTGATGCCCTCGCGGCCCTCGGGGCGCCGGTACCCGCTGGGCAGGAAGCGCTTGTAGTGATCGGCGGCGCGTTGGAAGAACTGCGGGCGCTCGGCCCGGGTCAGGCACCCCGGCAGGTCGAAGACGAACAGGTAGTGCCGGATCATCCTGGTGAACAGGTGCGGGCGCACCGTGGCGGTCACCGGCTCGGCCTCGGCGGGCTGGGCGTCCAGCAGTTCGAAGGTGCTCTCGTAGCGGTCGAACACGTCGAAGTGGCTGGCGCCCTCGCTGCCCGCCGGGTGCAGGGTGTGGCGGCGGCGGATGGTGACGCACTCGCGGTCCAGCACCGCGACCCGGGTGGCGGCCAGCAGCGAGCGGTGCACCGCCGGGATCTCCTCGTAGAAGCCGTCCGGGAAGGCCGGGACGGTCCCGCTGCGCATCAGCCGGTCCCAGACCAGCGGCGGGGCGCCGAACAGCTCGGGGCGCTCGGCGGGGGAGAACACCGCCGGCCCGACGGTGGCCAGCAGTTCGGCCGCGTTGCCCGGCCAGAGCTTGCCCCGGTACTCCCGGTTGTGGCCGAACAGCAGCACGTCGACCTCGCCGGTCTCGGCGAGCCGGGCGTCCATCGCCTCGAAGGCGTCCTCCGGCAGCAGGTGGTCGGCGTCCAGGAACAGCAGGTACTGCCCGCGGGCGTGCGCCGCCCCCGCCATCCGGGCCCGCCCGATGCCGGTCTCGTCCTCCAGCCGCAGCACCCGCACCCGGGCGTCGCGCAGTTCGTACGCCTCGACCAGCCGCTCGGGGCAGTGCTCGGACGGGGTCTGCACCACGATGATCTCGAACTCGCGGAAGGACTGTCCGAGCAGCGAGTCGAGACACTCCTTCAGTTGTCCTTGCTCGTCGTAAGCGGGCAGCACGACGGTGATCAGTGGTGGGGCCATGGCGGGGAGGCTAGGGGCGGGGACAGCTCCAGGCAAAGGTCGGAAGCCGCACCAAAGCATCGATACCGGACACCAGCCATGGGAAGTTCGCGAAATCTTCACCGAACGGACATGACTGTGCGCTGAAATGTCCGGATACAGGACGGAACGCCGTGACTTGCTGACGTATCGTCAGATGTACGCACCGTGGTGGAGCTGCGGAGACGCCGTGCGAACGGGCCCCGCAGCCGACCGGATCAGTACCAGTTGTGCGACTGCCAGAACGACCACGCCGCGCACGGGCTGCCGTACGTCTCGTTCATGTACTGCAGGCCCCACTTGATCTGCGTCACCGGGTTGTCCCGCCAGTCGGCGCCCACCGAGGCCATCTTCGAACCCGGCAGCGCCTGCATCAGCCCGTACGCCCCCGAGGAGGCGTTGGTGGCGTGCACGTTCCAGCTGCTCTCCCGCTCCACGATGTTCGAGAAGCACTGGAGCTGGCCCGCCGGGACGATCTGCGCTGCGATCTGCTGCGGCGTGCCGCTGTACGCGGACGTCGAGGACGCGGACGAGGACGCCGAGGACGAGCCGGAGCCGGTCGCCGACGGGGAGGCGGTGGCGGACAGCGGCGAGCGCTGCTGCGAGCGGGACGCCGCCGAGGCGGACGCGGACGCGGACGCCCGGGCCTTGGCCTCCGCGGACGCCTCCGCCGCGGCCTCGGCCTTCGCCTTGGCCTGCGCGGCGGCCTCCGCCTTGGCGTCGGCCTCCGCCTGCGCGGACGCGGACGCGCTGGCACTGGCCTCCGCCGCCGCCTGCGCGGCCGCCGAGGCGGCGGCCTCCGCCTCGGCCGATGCGGAGGCGGACGCGGCCTCGGCGGCGTCGGCCTCGGCCTGCGCCTGCTGCGAGGCGGACGCCGACGCCGCGGACCGCGACGCGGCGGCGGACTGCGAGGCGAAGGCGTCCGCGGACAGCTGCGGGCGGTCGGCCAGCGTCGGGTTCGCGGCGGCGTCGGCCGAGTCCGCGCCCTGCGGCATCGCGAGCGCCAGGGTGGCGGTACCGGCGACGGCGAACGTGGCGATGCCCGTCACCAGGACGTTCCGGTGGCGACGGAGCTTCTCCGAAAGGGTCAGGGTCCTGCGATGGTGCACGGCGACGACCTCTCCTCGCGCGGGCCGGGCGGCCGGACGGACACGGTGGCCGCCGACCGGGACGCGGAGCGCACCTCCGGCCCGGCGGCCGGAGGGCCGGCCGGGGCGCGATCGGCGCACGCGGTGGCAGGGAGTCCGGCGGTCGAACCGACCGGACTGCCTGGCGGACGGGACATTCTTGGCAGACGCCGGAGACCCGAACAATGGCCCTCGAAACTACGCACCGTAGTAGTCGACCCGGCGGCGAGGGCGGAGAAAGCCGGGCTTACCCGACCTGTCCGGGCCATAAACCCGCCTCCGCCGGAACGCCTGCCCGCACGCCGCTGACCTGCGCGTTCGCTACCCTCGGCGACACGCCCGACAGCCGCCCGCGGGGCGCGCGCCCGCGATCCGCCGCACACCAACTACCGGGGGCCGTAGACCACCCCCCGGATGTGCTCGGGCTCACAGGGGGTGACCGGGAACCGAACCCGGACCGGCACCCACCGCATCCGGCCGGCCACCCGCCGTCGACCTCCCGCCGCCCCGCCGTCCGCCCCGGCGCACCCGGAACGGATACTGGCCGGATGATGATCGCGGTGATGGCGGTGGCGGCCCTCGGGCTGCTCGGGGTGGCGCACTGGTACCTGTGGCGGCGGCTGGTCCGCGACGTCTCCCGCCCCGGCGGCGGCTACCGTCGCACCGGCACCGTCCTGGCCTTCCTGCTGCCCGCCCTGATGCTGCTCGCGGTGGTCGGCGGACGGGCCTTCCCGCTCGCGGTGGAACGCTGGTTCGCCTGGCCCGGCTACCTCTGGATGGCCGTCGGCATCTACCTCCTGCTCGCCCTGCTGGCCGGCGAGGCGCTGCGGCCCCTGCTGCGCCGCCTCCACCGCCGCTTCCACCCCCGCCTCCACCTCGACCTCCACCGCCGTCGGACGGTTGCGACCGCCCCCGCCCCCGCCGCTGCCGCGCCCGTCACCGTCCCCGCCACCCCCGAGCCCGCCGCGCAGCCGCCGGTGGAGACCGCCGAGCCCGTCGCGGCCGCCGAGCCCGCCGAGCCCGGTGCGGAGGCGTCGCGGCGCCTGTTCGTCTCCCGGCTGGTGGCCGGCGGCGCGGCGGCGGTGGCCGTCGGGGTGGTCGGCAACGGGACGTACGGGGTGCTGCGCGGGCCGCGGCTCAAGCACGTGACGGTGCCGCTGGCGAAGCTCCCGCGCGCCGCGCACGGCTACCGGATCGCGGTGGTCAGCGACATCCACCTCGGGCCGATCCTCGGCCGGGCGCACACCCGGCGGATCGTCGACACCATCAACTCCGTCCAGCCCGACCTGGTCACCGTGGTCGGCGACCTGGTCGACGGCACCGTCCCCGAACTCGGCCCGGCCGCCCGCCCGCTGGCCGACCTGCGGGCCAGGGACGGGGCGTACTTCGTCACCGGCAACCACGAGTACTTCTCCGGCGCCGCGCCCTGGGTCGAGTTCGTCCGCGAGCTGGGCGTGCACCCGCTGGAGAACGCGCGGGTCGAGCTGCCCTGGTTCGACCTGGCCGGGGTCAACGACATCGCCGGCACCGCGCAGGGCCAGGGCCCGGACTACGACCGGGCCCTGGGCGACCGCGACCGGGCCCGCGCCGCGGTGCTGATGGCCCACCAGCCGGTCACCGTCCACGACAGCGTGCGCCACGGCGTCGACCTCCAGCTCTCCGGCCACACCCACGGCGGCCAGCTCTGGCCCGGCAACTACCTCGCCGAACTGGCCAACCCCACCGTCGCGGGCCTGGAGCGCTACGGCGACACCCAGCTCTACGTCACCCGCGGCGCGGGCGCCTGGGGCCCGCCGGTCCGGGTCGGCGCCCCGTCCGACATCACGGTGGTCACCCTCGCCTCGCTCCGGGCCTGACCCGGAACCGGGCCCCGGCCGCCGCCGGAAAACCGGTGGCCCGGTGCGGCATCAGGCCCTACCTTGCTGCCGGTGACCCGCGACGCCCGTGAACCCGCAGAGTCCCCGCCCGAGCCGGCCCCCGCGCCGGTCTCCGTCCCGGCTCCCGCGCCGGACTTCGTACCGGGCCTGGGGCCGGAGCCCGGGCTGTTCTCCCGGGCGTACCTGGCCACCACGGCGAGCTTCGCCGCGGTGATGTTCCTGACCGGGTTCGCGGCGATGGCGGTGATGCCGCTGCTGCCGGTGGCCGCCCGGGAGCTCGACGGGGTCGGCCTCTATCCGCTGGTGGCCGGGGCGTTCGTGGCGGCCAGCCTGCTCGGCGGCGTGCTGGGCGGCTCGTGGGCCGACCGCGCCGGGGCCGGACGGCCGCTGACCGCCGGAGTGCTGCTGTCCGTGGTGACACTGCTGGTCTCCGCGACCAGCACCACCATCTGGCAGCTGGGCGCGGGCCGCTTCACCGACGGCATCGCGGCCGGACTGGTCGCGGTGTCCGTCAACGCGGCCGTCGGACAGTCCTACCCGGACCGCCTGCGGGCCCGGGTGCTGTCCCTGATGAGCGCCTGCTGGATCGTGCCGTCCCTGGTCGGGCCCCCGCTCGCCGGGCTGGTGGCCGGGTGGTGGTCCTGGCAGGCGGTGTTCTACGCCCTCGCGGGGCTCACCGCGATCCCCGCCACGGCCGCGGTGCTGCTCCTGCGCGGCCGGTCGGGCCGGTCCGACCGGCGGGCGGGAGCGGGAGCGGCCGGGGAACTCGGTCCGGCCGTGCGCAGGCCCGCGCCGTCCGCCGCGCTGGCGGTGAGCGTGGCCGCGGCGCTCACCCAGTACGGCGTCACCGCCTGGGACGTCCTCCACCTGCTGTGCGCCGGGGCCGGCGTGGCGCTGCTGGTGGCCTTCGCCCCCCGGCTGCTGCCCCCGCGCACCTGGCGGGCCGCCGACGGACTGCCCGCCACCGTGCTGCTGCGCGCGCTGACCTCCGGTGCGTACTTCACCCTGGAGGCCTTCGTCCCGCTGCTGCTCACCACGGTGCGCCGGGTGCCCGGCACGGTGACGGGGCTGGCCTTCACCGGGGCGGCGCTCGCCTGGGCCGGGTCCTCCTGGGTGCAGGGGCGGCTGCACCACCGGGTGCCCCGGCACCGGCTGGTGGCCGTCGGGGCCGCCGTCATGGCGGTCGCGGTGGCGGTGGCGGCGCTGTGCACCGTCCCGGCCGTACCGCCCGCGGTCGCGGTGTCCTCGATGGTGCTGGCCGCCGTCGGCATGGGGCTGGCGGCGCCCTCGCTCACCCTGCTGTCGCTCGCGCACACCCCGGCCGACCGGCAGGGCTACGCGAGCGGCGCGATGCAGACCTCGCAGAACCTCGGCCAGACCCTGGTGCTGGCCGTGACCTCGGCCCTGTTCACCACCCTCTCCGTACTGTCGGACGGCGGGCTCCCGGCGTTCACCGGTGCCTTCGCGCTGCTGGCGGTCCCGATCGCGGCCGCCGCCGCGCTGTCCGGCCGCACCCGGGTCACGGCCGCGGCCACCGTCCGGCGGCCCGCCCCGGAGCCGTCCGCCGCCGGAGCGGGAAGCCGGACGTGACGGCCGCCCAGTACGGCGGGCCGCCGCCGCACCGCCCGGTCCTCCTCGTCATCGACATGCAGGTCGGCACGGAACCCTTCATGCACCGCCCCGACCGGACGGTCCGCACCATCGCGGACCTGGGCCGCCGGGCCCGCGCCGCGCACGTCCCCGTCGTCACCGTGCGGCAGCGGGGCTGCGGCGAGGTGCTGCCCGCCCTGGCGCCGCCGGACGGGGAGCCGCAGCTGACCAAGACCACCGCGGACGCCTTCCTGCGCACCGACCTGGTCGGGACGCTGGCCCGGCTCGGCGCGACCGAACTCCTGGTCACCGGCTTCGCCACCGAGAACTGCGTGGAGACCACCGCCCGCCAGGCCCTCAGCCGCGGCTACGACCTGGTGCTGGTCGCCGACGGGCACACCACCTCGGTCCGCCCCGAGCCGACCGGCTTCGTCCCGCCGGAGGCGGCCATCGCCCACCACAACGAGATCTACCGGCACCTGGACTTCCCCGAGCGCAGCATCCGGGTGCTGCCCGCCGCCGCGATCGACTTCACCGCGCCCCGCCCCTGACCGCCCCGGCCGCAGGTCCGAGCCGCGGTTCGGGCCCTCGGCCCGTTCAGGGGTGCATCCGGGCCCCCTTGAGCACCTTGTCCACCGCGTTGCGCGGCCCGTGCACGGCCAGGCCGACCAGGTCCAGCGCCGCCGTCGGCACCGCCCGGACCGCCGCCCGGTTGTCCCGGTCGTTGCCGGTGGCGAACAGGTCCGCGGTGAACACCGCCAGCGGCAGCCCCCGGGACAGCGCCCGCCCGTGCGCCCCCGCCAGCAGCTCGCGCCCGCCCTCCAGGACCAGCACCGGCTGCCGGAACATCGGCAGGTAGCCGGTGCCGTCCGCGTCCGCGTACGGCTCGCCGATCAACTCCGGCACGGCGGTGCCCAGCCCGCTCACCAGGAAGGCCGTCACGTTCAGCCGCTGCCACGGCGCGAGGTCCTCGCGGAGCAGCACGGCGATCTTGCTGTCGAAGCGGACGGGAGCGGTCGCGGGGGCGGTCACGGTCGTCGGAGTGGGGGAGACCGAGGTCGAGGTGTTGTCCATGGACCGAGCGTGCCGCCCGCAACGGCGCCGGGTCTTGTACGTTCTTCGCATGCCCGCAGCACCGCCGGAGGAGACCACGGCCTGGCGGCCGCGCGTCCCCGGCGTGGTCGAGGTGTTCCACGCGCACTTCACCGCCCACCGGTACCCCATGCACGTCCACGACTCCTGGACGCTGCTGATCGTCGACGACGGCGCCGTCCGCTACGACCTCGACCGCCACCGCCGGGGCACCCCGCACGACACCGTCAGCCTGCTGCCCCCGGACGTCCCGCACAACGGCTCACCGGCCACCGAGGACGGTTTCCGCAAACGTGTGATCTACCTCGAACCCGAGCTGATCGGACGGGAGTTGATCGGTCCCGCGGTGGACGGGCCCGACCTCGCCGACCCGCTGCTGCGGCGCCGGGTCGGACAGCTGCACGCCGCCCTCGGCACCCCGGGTGAGGAGCTCCAGGCCGAGAGCCGGCTGGCCCTGATCGCCGAACGCCTCCGCCACCAGCTGGGCCCGCGCCCCGGCCCGGCACCCGCCGGGTCCGGCCTCGCCCACGACCTGCGCGACCTGCTCGACGCCCGCCTCACCGAACGCACCACCCTCGCCGACGCCGCCACCCGGCTGCACGCCCACCCCGCCCACCTGGTCCGCACCTTCACCACCGCGTTCGGCCTGCCCCCGCACCAGTACCTCACCACCCGCCGCATCGACCGCGCCCGCCACCTCCTCCTCGACGGCCACCCCCCGACCGCCGTCGCCACCGCCCTCGGCTTCCACGACCAGTCCCACCTGACCCGCCACTTCCGCCGCATCGTCGGCACCACCCCGGGCCGCTTCGCGCGCCGGGAGCGGTGAGCAGGAGAGAGCCCCTCAAGCGGGGGGCGGAGCGGGCCGCCCGGGGTGGCCCGGCAGGGGGCGCAGCGCGGCCGCGTTTCGGGTCGTTCGGACGAGGGGCCGCCGGGGTGGGGTCCGCCGTCCGGGGTGTGAAAGTTTCACCGGGGGAGGGGCCGCGGGCCGGGTTCCGCTGCGGGTTCGGCGAGGGTGGGCGAGGCGGCCTTGACGGGACGTCATCGGGGCTGGCTGCATGGGCCGCCCGATCGCCGATCCCTGCCGGGAGAGACCTGCCATGCGCCCATCCCACCCCGTCCGAGCCGCGCTCTCGCTGGCCGTGCTGCTCGCGTCCGGCCTCGGACTCGCCACCTCCTCCCAGGCCCAGGCCGCCACGCCCGGCGCGCCCGGGGCGCGGACCCTCGCGCCCGACACCCGGTTCTACGTCGACCCGGCGAGCAAGGCCGCGCAGCAGGCGCTGACCGACCTCAAGGCGCACGACCTGGCCGGGGCCAAGGCGATGGCCCAGCTGGCGTCCTGGCCGGTCGCGCAGTGGTTCAACGGCACGGCCACCCCGAAGGAGACCACCGACGCGATGGTCGCCCTACAGGCCAAGGCGGCCCTGGCCCGGCAGGTGCCGGTCACCGTCGCCTACAACGTGCCGGGCCGGGACTGCTCGCAGTACTCGGCGGGCGGCGCCTCCAACAGCACCGAGTACGCGGCCTGGATCGACGCCCTGGCCCGCGGCATCGGCGACCACCGGACGGTGGTCATCCTGGAGCCGGACGGCCTCGCCCTGTCGCCCGCGTTCTGCGGCGGCACCGCCGCCCAGCAGCAGGACCGGCTCGCCGAGATCTCCGCCGCCGTCACCCGGCTGGAGCGCCAGCGCGGCGCGGCCGTCTACCTGGACGCCGGGCACAGCACCTGGCAGAACGTCGGCACCCAGGCGCAGCTGCTGATCGACGGCGGCGTGGCGAACGCGCAGGGCTTCTTCCTGAACGTGTCGAACTACCAGACCGACGCCGCGCTGACCCGCTACGGCACCCTGGTCTCCCAGTGCGTCTGGTACCTGCAGAACACCCCGGGCGCCACCGCCGACTCCTGCGCCAACCAGTACTGGCCCGACGCGGACGCCGACGCCTGGTACGCCGAGCACGTCCCCGCCGGGGCGAAGCTCACCCACTTCGTGATCGACAGCAGCCGCAACGGCCGGGGCCCGTGGACGCCGGAGCCCGGCAAGTACACCGGTGACCCGCAGACCTGGTGCAACCCGCCCGCCCGCGGCCTGGGCACCCGTCCCACCGCTGACACCGGCCAGGCCCTGCTGGACGCCTTCCTGTGGATCAAGGTCCCCGGTGAGTCCGACGGCAGCTGCACCCGCGGCACCGCGGGCCCGGCCGACCCCGAGTACGGCTCGGTCGACCCGGTCGCGGGCGGCTGGTGGCCCGAGCAGGCGCGCTCCCTGGTGGCCGACGCCGCCCCGAAACTCACCTTCAACACCGGTCTGTTCCCGCAGCACTGACGGCACCCGCCGCACCGACGCCCGGGCCCGCACCACCGGCCCGGGCGTCCGCCGTGCCGCCCGCGCGCGCCGTCAGTCCGGGCGTCCGCCGTGCTGCCGGGGTGCCGTCAGTCCGGGCGTCCGCCGTACCGTCCGCGCAGCACCGGGCCCAGCTTGCGCTGCACCGAGCGCAGCCGGCGGACGGTCTCCGCGTCGTCCCACCCCGTGGTGGTGGACCAGTCGACGCCCGAGCCGACCAGGTCGCTGGCGAAGACGACCTCGGTGGCGAGCAGGGTGCGCGCCCAGTCCGCCGACGACAGCGGGCGGTCGGCGCGGAGCGCGTCGGACAGCCGTCGGCACTGCACCAGCAGGTCCGCGGCGTCCGCGAACCCCATCGCGTAGGCCATCGCGTTCCCGCTGCGGGCCGGCCCGCCCCACTCGCCCAGCGCGCGCTCCAGCAGCCTGCGCTCCGGCGCGTCCAGCAGGTCACTCGGCCGCTGCATCCCGACCGGCCCTCCCGCTCCCGTGCTCGTGCTCGTTTCCACGTCCGCTTCCACTTCCGCTTCCGCTTCCGTTCCCGTTCCCGTTCCGGTCCGTGCTCCCGCCCGCGTGCCGCGCGACGATCTCCCGCACGGAGGTCAGGAATCCTTCCACGGTGGCCTGTTCGGCGGCCGACATCCCGTCGACCAGCGCGGCCGTCTCGCCGATCAGCGGGCCGAAGAAGCCCTGGCCGAGCGCGACCGCCCGTTCGGTGACCGCCAGCAGCACCCGCCGCCGGTCGTGCGGGTCGCGGCTGCGGCGGACGTGGCCCAGCCGCTCCAGCCGGTCCAGGACGGCGGTGGTGCCCGCCGAGTTGAGGCCCAGCTCGCGGCCGAGCCGGCCGGGCGTGGCCGGTGTCCCCTCCCGGGCGGCGTCCAGCAGCGCGATCAGCGCCCGCAGGTCGGTCGGGTGCAGGCCGTGGCGCTGCGCGAACGCGGCGGCCAGCAGGTCGAGTTCGACGGTGAGCGCGCGCAACCGGTGCACGGTGCGCAGGCCCGGCCCTGGATCGTCCATCTGCTCGGCCTCTCGTGGGGGCGGTTGTCCGCGGGGGTTCCGACCCGCATAGTATCTCGCTGAGCGAGAAGATTGCCGAGCGAGACACTTTTCCGGGGAGACCCAGCATGGGATTCGACCGTTCCGCCTTCCTGTCCGCCTACGACACCCTGCTCGACCGCTGGCCCGTCCCGGTGGAGACGCTCGACCTGGACACCCCCTGGGGCACCACCCGGGTCAACGCCGCCGGACCGCCCGACGCCCCGCCCCTGCTGCTGCTCCACGGCGGTGGCGCGACCGCCGCGAGCTGGTGGGCCAACGCCGCCGCACTCGCCCGCACCTCCCGGGTGCTGGCCGTCGACCGGATCGGCGAGGCCGGCCGCTCCACCGCGGACGGGCGCACGCCCCCGCGCACCGTCGACGACCTGCACGGCTGGCTGGACGCCGTCCTGGACGCGCTCGGCGCCGACCGCGTCGACCTGTGCGGCCACTCGTACGGCGGCTGGATCGCCCTGACCCACGCGCTGCGCCGCCCCGAGCGGGTCGCCCGGCTCGCCCTGCTCGACCCCACCGGCTGCCTCACCCGCTACCGCCCCTCCTACCTGCTGCACGCCGCCCCGATGCTGGCCCGCCCCGACGAACGCCGGGCCCGGGCCTTCCTCGCCTGGGAGACCGGCGGCGCCGCCCTCGACCCGGACTGGACCCGCCTGTACGGCCTGGCCGCGACCTTCCCGGCCACCCGCCCCGTCACCGGCCCCCGCCCCACCGCCGCCGCCCTGGCCGCCCTGGAGACCCCCTGCCTGCTGCTCCCCGCCGCCGACAGCCGCACCCACCACGCACGCACCCTGGCCGCCCGCGCCGCGGCCCTGCTCCCGCGGGCCCGCGTCCGCACCCTGGAGGGCGTCTCGCACCACGGCCTCCCGTACCTGCGGGCCGACGCGCTGAACACTGAACTGACCGCCTTCCTGGCCCGCTGAGGTTCGGCGGCGTCCGGGGGTGTTCGGGGGCGTCCGGGGGGACCGGCCGAGGTCCGGTGCGGCCCGGGCCGGTGCGGGCGGGGTCGGGAGCGCGGTCCATACTTGGGCGATCCGCTCGTCGAGAGGCACCGCCCGCATGGCCGAGAACCCCACCGCCCCGCCCCGGGCGCTGCTCCAGCTGACCGGCGTGAGCCGCTCGTACGGCGGCCGGGAGGTGCTGCACCCCGTCGACCTCGCGCTGGCCGCCGGCGAGTGCGTGGCGCTGCTCGGGCACAACGGCTCCGGCAAGTCGACCCTGCTGCGGGTCGCGGCCGGACGCGACCTGCCGACCGGCGGCACGGTGCGCTTCGACGGCCTGCCGATGGACGAGAACGACCCCCGGATCCGGGCCCGGGTCGCCGTCGTCGGCGACACCGTCGCCCACTACCCCGACCTGACCGTGCGCGAGCACCTGCTGCTGGTCGCCGTCGCGCACGGGGTCGCCGACGCCGCCGACTGGGTCGACCAGGTGCTGGAGAACCGCTCGCTCACCGAGCGGGCCGACGCCCTGCCCTCCGCCCTCTCCTCCGGCCAGCTCCAGGCCCTGCTGCTGGCCTGCGCCCTGGTCCGCCCCCGCGACCTGCTGCTGCTCGACGAACCCGAGCAGCGCCTCGACCCGGAGGCCCGCCGCCGGCTCGCCGAACTCCTGAAGGCCGAACTCGCCGACGGCGTCGCCGTGCTCCTGGTCACCCACCACACCGACCTCGCCCTGGAGGTCGCCGACCGCGCGGTGGTCCTGGAGGACGGCCGGATCCTCCGCCAGGGCCCGCCCGCCCGGGTGCTCGCCGCCGACGCCCCCGGCACCGGAACGGCCGGCCTCCGGTGAGCCGCCCGGACACCGAAACCGAGGCCGGGGTCGAAATTGAGGTCAGGGCCTTGACCGGGAGCGGGAGCGCGGCCGGACCCGGGGAGCCGGACCAGGACGGCGCGGCCGCCGAGTGGACGGCGGACGACGACTGGACCGACGAGGCGCTCGCCCTGCTGCGCGCCCTGCGCGCCCCGCACCGGCGCAACCGGGCCAAGCAGGCCGCCTTCGCGCTCTACTGCACCGTGCTGCTCCTGCTGATCTGGGGCGGCATCCCCAGCCTCGGCCTGTTCCTCCAGGCCTCGATGGGCGCCGACTACACCGCGCACGGCCCCGCCCTGCTGGCCGCCATGCCCAGCGGCGTCGCCGCGGTCGGACTCGGCGTCCTGCTGCTGGCCGTCCGCGACGGCCTGTGGCGCGGCCCGGTCGTCCCGCCCCGGGCCACCAGCGACTGGCTGCTCGCGCACCCCGTCCGGCCCCGCCCGGTGCTGCGGCCCTGGTTCTGGCTCTCCTGCGCCCTGGCCGCCTTCCCCGGCCTGGTGGTCGCCCTCGGCGGCACGGTCGCGCTCGGACTGACCGTGCGCACCGGCCTGCCCGCCGCCCTCGGCTGGTGCCTGCCCGGCGCGCTCTGCCTGCCGCTGCTGGGCGTCTGCGCCGGCCTGCTGTTGCAGCACGACCCGCGGGCCGCCCGCTGGGCCCGGCTGCTCACCCCGTACGCCACCGTGCTGGTCCTGGGGCTCGCCACGCAGAGCGCGCTGGCCGCCGCCGGGCACTCCGTGCACTGGCTGGAGCGGATCGAACTGTGGTCGGGCCCGTGGGGCTGGGCGGGCACCGCCGCGCTGGCCCCGACGCCCGCCGCCGTCCCCGGCGGGCCGCTCGCCGCCGCCCTGCTGGTGCTGCCGACCGCGCTGTGCCTGCTGCTCGCGGACCGGGCCGTCGGCACCGTGTCACTGAGCCTGCTGCGGGAACGGGCCCGGACCGCCGCCGGGGTGCTGGCCGCGCTGCGGACGGTCGAACTGCGCGCCGCCCGGCTGGCCGTGGCCGGCGCCTCCGAAGGCGGACGCCGGACCCGGGTGCGGCTGCCCGCGCCCCGCCGGGCCTGGCTGGCCCTGTACTGGCGCGACGCCCTCTCCCTGCTGCGCACGCCCGCCCGGATCGGACGCGCGGTGCTGCTGGCGGTGCCCGCCCTGCTCTGCGCCGTCCCGGCGCACGACACCCGGGGCGCGCTGTCCTGGGCGGTCACGGCGCTCGCGCTGCTCTTCGGCTACCTCGCCCTCGCCCAGCTGCTGGAACCGGCCCGGATCGAGACCGACGACGTGCGCCGCTCGTCCTGGTCCCCGTACCCGTTCGCCGGCCTGATGCTGCGCCACGCGGTGGTGCCCGCCGTGCTCGGCCTGGCCCTGGCGGTGGCCGGCGCGGTCGCGGTGCTGCTGCTCGGCGGCGGGGCGGCGGCCTGGCTGGCGCCCCTCGCGGTGCCGCCCCTGGTCGCGGCCGGACTGGTGAACGCCTGCCGCGGCGCGGCCCGCCGCGACCTGCTCTACCGCTCGCCGCAGCCCAACGGCGGGGAGCACCGGCGTCGCGATGTTCGCCGCCTGGTACGCGGCCGGCCCGGCGGTGGCCGTGCCGCTGCTGGCCGTGCCGCTCTCGGCGGCGCTGCGCGCCGGGACGGCGGCCGCACTGCCGCAGGTCGCGCTGTTCGGCGCGGTGCTGGCCGCCGTCCTGCTCCAGTGGGCCCGGGCCAGAGCCACCGCACTGCCCGCCCGGGCCCGCCCCGGCCGCTCCTAGGCAGCCTAGGGGCTCCCGGACCGGCCCGGTCCAGGTCGCCGCCCTCCCTCTCCGCGGGCTGCGCGGGGTGCGGCCGAGGCCGGCCGGAGAAAATGCGCATGCGCAAGTTTGCTCATGCGTAAAGTTTCGAGCGGGGCGGGAGCGTGCCGAGCCGCAAGATCGCCGACGCGCAATCTTGCCGGTGCGAAAGTCTGCGGGCGCGCAGCGTGCCGTGGAAGGCTGGCGGCATGACGACATCCGGATTGCGGGAGCGGAAGAAGCGGGCCACCCGGGCGGCCCTGCGCGAGGCGGCGCTGCGGCTGGCCCTGGAGCACGGCCCGGACGGCGTGCGGGTCGAGGACATCGCGGAGGCGGCCGGGGTCTCCCCGCGCACCTACAACAACTACTTCGCCAGCCGCGAGCAGGCGATCGCCGCCGCCGTCGCCGCCGACCGGGAGGAGCGGATCGCGGCGGCCGTCGCCGCCCGGCCCGCGGACGTGCGGCTGGCCGACGCCGTCGCCGACGCGGTGGTCGAGCAGTATGCGGACCCCGGCGCGCAGTCCCCCGAGGCGCTGCGGCTGGTCGTGGCCCGGCCCGCGCTGCGCGAGGCGTTCCTCGACACCGCCGCCGGGATCGGGCCCCCGCTCGCCGAGGCGATCGCCGGACGCCTCGGCGAGGCCGCGCCGGAGACCGCCCGGGTCCTCGCGGCGAGCACCGCCGCGGCGGTCCGCATCGCGCTGGAGGACTGGCTCCGCCCGGCGGACGGGGAGGAGGGCCGGGAAGCGGAGGGCCGGGAGACGGCGGGCCGGGGCGCGGGGCGGTCGGCGGCCCGGTCGTTCCCGCCGGTGCGCCGGCCGGGCGGCTGCGGGCGGTGCTGGCCCCGCTCGCGCCCGCTTTCGACGCCGCCGAGCAGCAGGCCCGGCCGGAGCGCGGCCAGGTGCGGCGGGTGGTGCCGAACCTGCGGGTGGCGGGGGAGGGGGCGCAGCGCAGGAACCTGGAGTTCTACCGCCTGCTCGGCCTCGAGGAGGCCATGAACCACGGCTGGATCATGACGCTGATCGCGCCCAGCAGCCCGACCGCGCAGCTCAGCCTCGCCACCCGGGACGCCACCGCGCCCGTCGTGCCGGACCTCAGCGTCGAGGTGGACGACGTGGACGCGGTGCACGAGGCGGTCCGGGCGACGGGCGCGGAGATCGTCCACCCGCTCAGCGACGAGGAGTGGGGCGTGCGCCGGTTCTTCGTGCGGGACCCGAACGGCCGGGTGGTCAACGTCCTCGGCCACCGCTGACGGCACCCGCCGGGCCCGGGCCCCTCACGGCGTCCCGGGGCCCGGCTACCAGCCCGTGCGCAGCCGGTAGGAGGCGGCCAGGTCGCGGACCTCCGCCGAGCGGACCACCTCCCGGCCCAGCACCGGCCGCAGGTGCTTGTCCAGCAGCCGCAGCACCTCCTCCGCCAGCCGGCCCTTGAGCCCCTCCGGCCGGCCGGGCAGCAGGCCGATCGCGATGTGGACGAAGGCGACCAGCTGTCCGTCCGCGGTGTCGACCCAGGTCTCGTCGGCCGGGCGGAAGAAGGTCTTGCACACCCCTCTGGACGCCACCCACTCGCGCACCAGCGGGTGCAGGTCGCGGACGAAACCGGGGCGGTCGAAGACGTCGGCGAGCTGCGGAGAGTAGTCGACGGTGATGTGGGGCATGGTGGAGACCTCTTCGCGCAGATGCTTGGCTTCTACATCCGCCTATCCTCTCCCCGGCCCGCCCCGGCCCCGCCCCCGGGGTGCCCGGACGGCGGACGCCCCCGGCCCGCCACCGGAACTGACGTTCCCTCAGGTGAACAGGGGTTGGTGGGAACCGGTCCACCGGCCGCGGAAATCCGGGCGCGGCCATTGGCCCGCTCCGATCCGGGAGTGTAGGAATGGGCGTATGACCCGGTTCCGGGCAGCACCCGGTGGACGCAGCGTGGCGGACCAGAGCCCTCCGCGACAGCTGTCCAGCGCCTCGCGCCCCGTCCCCGCGACGCCCCGGGCCCACGCCCAGCCCCAGCCCCAGGCTCGCGTCCCCGCTCCGGCTCCCGTCCCCGTCCCCGTCCCCGCCGGACGGCCCGGATGACGGCCGCCGCCCCCCGAACGGGTCGCCACCGCGCTCCCGAACCCGTCCTGGTCCGCGAAGGCGTGCTGCTGCTCGACGCCAATCTGCTGATCCGCTACGCCAACGACGAGGCCCGCCGCCTGCTCGACCTGCCCGCGGACTGCGCGGGCCACCGGCTCGACGCGTTCGCCCTGCCGGCCGCACTCACCGTCCTGCTGCGCGGCGGCGAGCTGGCCGGCGTCCCCGTCACCGTCCACGGCCGCCCCCTCACCGTCGACCTGCACCCCGCCGACCACGCGGGCGGGACGTCCTGCCGGATCGCCACCCTGCGCGACAGCGCCCCGCTCACCGGCCCCGACACCGCCCGGCTGCGGCTGGAACTGCTCTACCGGGCCGGCGCCTCGATCGGCACCACCCTCGACATCACCCGCACCTGCGAGGAACTCGCCGCCGCCCTCGTCCCCGCCTTCGCCGACTTCGCCTGCGTCGATTTGTACGAGGGCGTCCCGGCCGGCGGCGAACCGCGCCCCGACCGGGGCCGCCCGCTGCGCCGCGCCGCGCTGGCCGGCGTCACCGAGCTGCCGCCGCTGCTGGCACCCGGCTCGCCCGTCCCGCTGATCCCCGGCACCCCCCGGGCCCGGGCCGTCGCCGGACTGTGCTCGGTGGTCGAGCCCGACCTGTCCGCCGCGCTGGACGCCTGGGACGAGGTCAGCCCCGGCACCGTCGACGCGATGCGCGCCCAGCGGGTGCACACCCTGGTCACCGTGCCGCTGACGGTCGGCGGGACGCTGCTGGGCGTGGCCACCTTCTGGCGGGCCCGCCCGCGCCCGGCCTTCGACGAGGAGGACCGCACCCTCGCCGAGGAGCTCACCGCCCGCGCCGCCGTCCTGGTCGAGAACGCCCGCCGCTACACCCGCGAGCACACCGTGGCCGTCGCCCTCCAGCACAGCCTGCTGCCCGCCGGCCTGCCCGAGCAGCACGCCCTGGAGGTCGCCTCCCGCTACCAGCCCGCCCAGGCCGGGGTGGGCGGCGACTGGTTCGACGTCATCCCGCTCTCCGGCGCCCGGGTCGCCCTGGTCGTCGGCGACGTGGTCGGCCACGGCGTGCACGCGGTGGCCACCATGGGGCGGCTGCGCACCGCCGTGCACACCTTCTCCTCGCTCGACCTCGCCCCCGACGAGTTGCTCGGCCACCTCGACGCCCTGGTCAACCGCCTGGACCAGGAGCACCCCGCGCCCGCCGGAGCCGAACGCCCGATCACCGGCGCGACCTGCCTGTACGCCGTCTACGACCCGGTCACCCGCCGCTGCACGCTCGCCCGGGCCGGCCACCTGCCACCCGCCGTGGCCTACCCCGACGGCCGGGTCGAGATCGTCGACCTGCCCGCCGGGCCGCCGCTCGGCGTCACCGGCCTGCCCTACGAGACCGCCGAGCTCGAACTCCCCGAGGGCAGCCGGCTCGTGCTGTACACCGACGGGCTGCTGGAGTCCCGCGACCAGGACATCGACCACGGCCTGAAACTGCTGCGCACCGCCCTCACCCGCCCCGACCGGGGCCCGGCGCAGACCTGCGAGGACCTGCTCGCCGCTCTGCCGCCCGCCGACCCCGCCGACGACATCGCCCTGCTGGTGGCCCGCACCCGCGCGCTGCCCGCCGACCACGTCGCCGACTGGGACGTCCCCGCCGACCCCGCCGCCGTCGCCCGGATCCGCGCCGCGGTGCTGCGCCGGCTCGACGACTGGGGCCTGTCCGAGCAGGCCTTCGCCGCCGAACTCGTGCTCAGCGAGCTGATCACCAACGCCATCCGGTACGCCGCCGCGCCGATCCGGGTCCGGCTGCTGCGCGACCGGGCGCTGATCTGCGAGGTCTGGGACGGCTCGGCCACCTCCCCGCACCTGCGCCACGCCACCGACACCGACGAGGGCGGGCGCGGCCTGTTCCTGGTCGCCCAGCTTGCCGAGCGCTGGGGCACCCGCTACCCCGCCAGCGGGAAGGTCATCTGGGCGGAACTGCCGCTGGGGGAGTCGCCGGGGCGGTAGCGCCCGACGGTCTCACCCGGGCTCGTCAAAGCCCGCCCGGACCCGTCAAAGCCCGCCCGGCCCGCCGGAGCCCCGCCCGGCCCGCCGGCACCGGGGTCTCACTCCTCGCAGAGCTGCTTGAACAGCTCCAGGTCGGCGCGGACCGCCTCCTCCACCGCCCGGCCCTGCGCGAAGCCGTTCGGGCCGCCCAGCGCCCCGGCCAGCTCCTGCGGGTCGTACTCCAGGCGCAGCTGCACCCGGGTGTGCGCGGCGTCCAGCGCGCGCAGCGCGAAGGTGCCGCGCAGCGGCGGCCCGTCCACCGTCTCCCAGCTCATCACCCGGCCGCGCCCGTGGTCGGTCAGCTCGGCGTCCACCTCGTGCCGCTCGCCGCCGAACTCCACGTCCAGGTGCGCGTGGTGCCGCCCGTGGGCGCAGGCGTGCACCACCCCGGCGACGAACAGCGGGTACTCCGCCACCCGGTGCAGCTGGGACCAGGCCGTCCCCACTGGGGCGGTCACCTCGATCTGCTCCTCCAGCGTCCGCATCGGCCGCACCTCCGCGTCGGTTCCGTCAGCGCGCTCCCTCCAGCCTGCCAGGGCCCGGCCCCGGCCACGACAGCACACCGCCCCCGACCGTCCGGTCCGACGGTCGGGGGCGGTGCGCCGACAGTGCGCCAGCAGTGCTCAGGCTTCGGGGAAGTCCCCGTCGAGGACGGCGGCCAGCCGCAGGTACGGGGCAGCCTCGGCGGCCCGGCCCTGGCGCTCCAGGACGCGGCCGAGCACCAGGTGCGCGTAGTGCTCCACCGGGTCGCGCGCGATCACCTCGCGCAGCTGCTCCTCGGCGCGGCGCAGCTGGGCCGAGTGGTAGTAGGCGCGGGCCAGCAGCAGGCGCGGGCCGACCTGCTCGGGCACCTCGTCGACCACCCCGGCCAGGATCAGCGCGGCGTCCGAGTACGCCTTGGAGTCGAAGAACAGCCGGGCGCGGGCCCAGCGCTCGGCGGTGCTCTCGCCGGGGGCCACGAGGGACGCACTGCCGTGGCGGAGGTCGGTGGTCATGCCTGCTCCTTCCCGTTTCCGGGTCCTGCCGGGCCGTGGCGGCCCGACAGGTGGTTGAACATTCACCGACCAAGGGGTATTCCGCGCCCCGCAGCGCCCGCCGGGCACCCTCCGCCGCCGCTCAGCGGGCCGCCGACAGCTCCAGCAGCCGGTGCATGAACGGCACCGGCAGCGCCGGGTTCGCCGCCGCCGCCTCCGGCTGCGCGTCCGGCTCCAGCGCGTCCAGCAGCGCCCGCAGCGGCAGCCGCGGATCGCCCGCCGCCGCCCGCGCCACCACCGGGTCGCCGTCCGCCACCAGCTCCACCAGCAGCTCCGGGGCCGGTGCCGGATCGCGCAGCGCCGCCAGGCGCAGCGCCGGCTCCGCCCGCCCCGCCCACCGGGCCAGACCCGGCGCCGGGAACCGGGGGTCGGCCACCAGCGAGGCCGGGCCGAGCAACTGCTCGTACACCGAGCGCAGCAGCTCGCCCGGCGCGTCCGCGCAGCGCTCCGCCAGCGCCAGGCGCACCGCCAGCTCGTCGTCCGCCGCCAGCACCGCCACCACCTCGGCGGGCAGCCGCTCCAGCGACGCCACCGCGCAGCGCACCAGCGGGTGCGCCGAGCGGGCCAGCCGCAGCAGCTCGGCCGGATCGTCCGCCCGCCGCGCCACCCACGGCAGCTCCGGCAGCACGTCGGGCACCCGGTACGCCACCGCCGAGCGCTGCGCCTCCGTCAGGTCCGCGCGCAGCGACACCGCCAGGCGCACCGCCTCGTGCGGGTCGGTCGCCAGCTCCAGCGCCAGGTCGGTCGGCAGGTGCGGGTTGCCCGCCGCCGCGGCCCGGATCCGCGGGTCGTCGTCCAGCACCAGCCACTCGCCCAGCGCCCGCTCCAGCGGCGCCGAGGCCGCCGTCCGCTCCCGGCGGGCCGGGTCGCTCTCCGCGATGTACCCGGACAGCGACACCGGCAGCTCGCGCTCCACCCGCAGCGCCCGGCGCACCGCCGCCCGCACCGCCGGGTCGCGGTCGGCCCGCAGCGAGGTGCGCACCCGCGGCTGCAGCTGCGGCCAGGAGTCGGTCCGCACCGCGGCCGCCCGCACCAGCGGCGAGGTGTCCTGGGCCAGGTTCACCAGCAGTTCCAGCGGCAGGCCCGCGCAGCCCGGCACCCGGCGGCGGGTGTCCGGGTCGCGGTCGACGGCCAGCCCGGCCGGCGCGGCCGGCGGCGGCACCGTGCGGTGCGCCGCCGAAGCGGCGGCCCGGCGCACCCGGCGCTCCCGGTCGCCCGCCAGGGCCGCCAGCGCCTGCGCGGGCAGGCCCGGGCGCTCGGCCAGCGCGGCCCGCACCGTCCACTGCGGGTGCTGCCGCGCGGCCTCCAGCACCGGCCCCGGCAGCTCAGGTCTGCGGACCAGCCAGCCGGGCTCCGCGCCGTCCTCCAGCAGCCGGCCCAGCACCTCGGCCGGGGCCCCCGGATTGGCCGCCAGACCACTGCGCCAGGCCCGGCCGGGCGGCGGGCCCGACAACGGGCGCCAGCCGGCGGCCGACTGATGTGCGCTCAGATCGAGCACGTGCGAGTACCTCCCCCGGAACGACAAACGCCACCGACCCTACCCGCGCACCGTTGATGCGTGCACCGGTTCCCGCCAGGGAGGCACAGGGCGGACACGGGATGTCGGAAGTGTGCGCACGGCACGGACGTCCGAAGGAGGAACGCCCCCGTCCGGTGGCACTCAGTGTCAGCGGACGGGGGCGCGGACCGGGAGCCGGTGGGGCGGCGGCCCGGGGCAGGGGGGCGGAGCCGGAGGCTCGGGCGGGGGCGGTGCGGAGGCGGTACGGAGGTGGCGGCGAGGGTCGGGGCGGGGGGTGGCGCGGGGCGCTCAGAGCCGGGCCGAGAGGCGGAAGGTCAGCACCCGGCCGCCCTCCTCGCTGGTCACCAGGTGCACCCGGGCGCCGATCGGCACCGCGCCCGGCAGACCGCCGAGCACCGCGGCCTGCACGGTGAACCCCTCGTCCAGCACGATCAGGTAGGGGCGTCCGGGCTGCGCGCCGCGCCGGGTCGGCCGCAGCAGGCGCTGCACCGTGCCCTGGCCGCAGGCCCGCGCGGGCGTCAGGTCGGCCGAGCCGCACACCGGGCACAGCAGGCAGGCCGTCGAGCTGGCGGAGTGGCACCAGCGGCAGCGCCGGTAGTCGAGTTCGGCCTCGCCCGGCTGCGGCGGGAAGGCGGTGGAGTGCTGCGGGGCGAGCGGTGCGGACGGGGCGAGTGTGAGTGTCATGGCCGTCTCCTCCCTGGGACATGGACGCGCCGCCGTACCGCCGCCCGGGAGCGGGCGTGCGGTCGGGGCGCCTGCCAGAAGGAAGGTATGGCACTCAGTGCCTCGTGTAAAGGTACGCAGTGCCAGTCGTATCGGCCGATCTTCGGCGGATCGTCAGGGCCCCCGGGAGGGCCGGCGGGGTCGGGCAGGGCGGCCGCCGGGCGCTCAGCCCTCCAACGCCGCCTCGACGCCCTGGACCACCCGCCACATCGGGGTGCCCCGCCGGGCCACCATCACCACCACCTCGTCGTCCTGCGAGGCCGGGCCCGCTCCGCCCCCGGCCCCGCCGCCCCAGGTGTCGACCACGAGCTGGAGCGCCTCGTCCACCGCCGCCCCCACGTCGCCCTCGCCGCCCGAGCGCAGCCAGGAGCGCAGCGCGTAGTTGTGCGCGGCCACCACCGCCGCCGCGATCACGTCCGCGCGCAGCGCGCCGTCCGAGCGGGCCGCGTACCGGGTGCGCAGGTGGCCGGCCAGGGTGCGCTCGTAGCGCCACACCACCGACAGCTCGTGCACGCGCAGGGTGGGCACCTGCTTGGTCAGCCGGTAGCGCCCCACCGAGAACGCCGGGTTGCCCGCGTACATCCGCAGCACCAGCCGGGCCGCGTCGCACACCTGCTCCACCGCGTCGCCCGCCGGGTCGGCCGCGGCCAGGAAGGCGGTCATGTCCGCCAGGCAGCCCTCGTGGTCGGGGAACACCACCGCTTCCTTGGAGGGGAAGTACCGGAAGAAGGACCGCCGGCCGACGCCCGCGAGCGAGACGATGTCGTCGATCGTGGTCTGCTCGAAACCCCGCTCCGAGAACAGCTCGAACGCCGCCTCCACCAGCGCGTCCCGCATCGTCGGACGCGCCGGGCCGCCCCCGGCGGCCCGGTCCTGCTCATGCACCTCGCTCATACCCGGACGGTAGCACCGACCGGGGTGTTCGGGCTGGGCCAGACGACACTGAGTGTGCATAATCGGGGGTACTGAGTGCCACACCGAGGAGACTGCCATGACCCAGGACTTCGACCTCTACCGGCTCGGCGAGGAGCACGAGATGCTCCGGGAGTCGGTGCGCTCGCTGGCGGAGGCGAAGATCGCCCCGTTCGCGGCGGCGGTGGACGAGGAGGGGCGTTTCCCGCAGGAGGCGCTGGACGCGCTGCAGGCCGCCGACCTGCACGCCGTGCACGTCCCGGAGGAGTACGGCGGCGCGGGCGCGGACGCGCTGGCCACGGTGCTGGTGATCGAGGAGGTGGCGCGGGTGTGCGCGTCCTCCTCGCTGATCCCGGCCGTCAACAAGCTGGGCTCGCTGCCGGTGCAGCTGTCCGGCTCGGAGGAGCTCAAGGCCAAGTACCTCGGCGCGCTGGCCCGGGGCGAGGGCATGTTCTCCTACTGCCTCTCCGAGCCCGAGGCCGGCTCGGACGCCGCGGGCATGCGCACCCGGGCGGTGCGCGACGGCGACTTCTGGGTGCTCAACGGCGTCAAGCGCTGGATCACCAACGCGGGCGTCTCCGAGTACTACACGGTGATGGCCGTGACCGACCCGGAGAAGCGCTCCAAGGGCATCTCCGCGTTCGTGGTGGAGAAGGGCGACGAGGGCGTCTCCTTCGGCGCGCCGGAGAAGAAGCTCGGCATCAAGGGCTCGCCCACCCGCGAGGTGTACTTCGACAACGTACGCATCCCGGCGGACCGGATGATCGGCGAGGAGGGCACCGGCTTCGCCACCGCGATGCGCACGCTCGACCACACCCGGGTGACCATCGCCGCCCAGGCGCTGGGCATCGCCCAGGGCGCGCTGGACTACGCCAAGGGCTACGTGAAGGAGCGCAAGCAGTTCGGCAAGCCGATCGCCGACTTCCAGGGCGTCCAGTTCATGCTGGCCGACATGGCGATGAAGCTGGAGGCGGCCCGGCAGCTGACCTACGCGGCGGCGGCCAAGTCGCAGCGCGGCGACGGCGACCTGACCTTCTTCGGCGCGGCGGCCAAGTGCTACGCCTCGGACGCGGCGATGGAGATCACGGTGGACGCGGTGCAGCTGCTCGGCGGCTACGGCTACACCCGGGACTACCCGGTGGAGCGGATGATGCGCGACGCCAAGATCACCCAGATCTACGAGGGCACCAACCAGGTGCAGCGCATCGTGATGGCCCGCAACCTGCCCTAGCGCAGCGGTGTCCCCGGGCCGGGGGCGCGGGGAGCCGGAGGGCTCCGCGTGCCCCCGGCGGCGTTCCGGGGCGAGTGGTTCCGGTCACAGGCGGGGCGGGCGCACGGTTCACGGCGTGAGCGAAGTCCCGTTGGCCGTGCGGGAGTTGGCCGGAAATGGCCGGTGCCGGGGGCCGGTCGGGAGGGCGCTCCGCGGCACGGGGTGTCGACCCGGTATGGCGGGGGATCTAAGGTATGCCTTAGCTTACTGGGCGACCGCCGGGGGGTTCCCCGGAGCGGCCGCCGCATCGGCCCGACCCCGCGTCCCCCTCGTCCCTGGAGTGAGCATGCCCGCCCGTCGTACGTCCGCTGCCGCGTTCCTCGTCCTCGCCGTGGCGGGTGCCGCGCTGGTGGGGTGCTCGAAGAAGGACGACGGTGGGGGGAAGGCCTCGGCGGACGGTGCGTCCGGGCCGGTGCAGGTGACCGCGACGGACGACAAGTGCGAGCTGTCGAGGACGTCCTTCCCGGCCGGGCACGTGGAGTTGGCGGTGGCCAACAAGGGCGGCAAGGTCACCGAGGTGTACGTCTACGCGGACGGGGACAAGATCGTCACCGAGCGGGAGAACATCGGTCCGGGCACCAAGGTGACCGTGAACGCGGAGATCAAGGCCGGTACCTACGAGGTGGCCTGCAAGCCGGGGATGACCGGTGACGGCATCCGGCAGAAGATCACGGTGACGGCGGGTGCCTCGGCTCCGGCGAAGGCGGACGAGCGGCTGACCCGGGCGGTGGCGGACTACCGCACCTACGCGCAGGAGCAGGCCGACGCGACGATCCCGGTGGTGGAGCAGTTCGCGGCCGCGGTGACCGCCGGGGACGTGGAGAAGGCCAAGTCGCTGTTCGCCGCCTCCCGGGTGGGCTGGGAGCGCACCGAGCCGGTGGCGGAGAGTTTCGGTGACATCGACCCGAAGACCGACACCCGCGAGGACGGTCTGGAGGAGGGCCAGGCGTGGACCGGCTGGCACCGGATCGAGAAGTCGCTGTGGGAGGACGGGAAGATCGGCGACGAGGAGAAGACCCTCGCCGCCCAGCTGGTCTCCGACCTGAAGGACTGGCAGAAGCGCGTCCCCGAGGCCGAGATCACCCCGACCGGCATGGCCAACGGTGCCAAGGAACTGCTGGACGAGGTCTCCAAGAACAAGATCACCGGTGAGGAGGACCGCTACAGCCACACCGACCTCTCGGACTTCGCCGCCAACGTCGAGGGCGCCCGCCAGGCCTACGAGCTGCTGAAGCCGGTCGCCTCCGAGAACGACCCGGAGCTGTCGAAGACCCTGGACGCCGAGTTCGAGAAGATCACCGCCCTGCTCGGCAAGTACCGCGCCGCCGACGGCACCTACACCTCCTACGAGAAGGTCACCGAGGACGAGCGCAAGACCTTCTCGGACGCGGTGAACTCGCTGGGCGAGCCGCTCTCCAAGCTGGCCGCCGCGGTCGTCGTCAAGTAGCCGTCGAGCAGCCGTCGAGCGGTGGCCGGGGGCGCGGCCGGGAACGGTCAAGCCCAGGTCAAAGGGGGCGGGCTGCCCGGGATGTCCTGGTAAGGGCAGCGTAAGCTAAGTCTCCGTCAGGGTGCTGTCGCGGCCGCGGCAGCACCCGTACCCGGTTTCACGTCCGAGAGGGAACGCCAGAGATGGACGCCGAGAACGAGCAGCAGGCGGCCCCCGCCGAGGACGGCGGGCAGGCGCAGCAGCACGCCGGGCTCAGCCGACGGGCCATCATAGGCTGGGCGGGAGCCGGTGTCGCGCTCGGCGCGGCCGCGGTCGGCACGGTGGCCGCCGCGACCATGTCGGGCGGGGACGGCGCTCCCGCCCCGCAGGCGCCGGAGGTCCCGTTCTACGGTGAGCACCAGTCGGGCATCTCCACCCCGGTCCAGGACCGGCTGCACTTCGCCGCGTTCGACGTGATCACCGACGACCGGGACGCCCTGGTGAAGATGCTCAAGGAGTGGACGAAGGCCGCCGCGTCGATGACCGGGGGGCGCGAGGTGGGCGGCGGCGCGGTCGGGGTGGTGCCCGAGTCGCCGCCGGACGACACCGGTGAGGCGCTGGGCCTGCCGGCCTCCCGGCTCACCCTGACCATCGGCTTCGGGCCGACGCTGTTCGAGAAGGACGGCACCGACCGGTTCGGGCTGAAGGCCAGGCTGCCGGAGGCGCTGGTGGAGCTGCCGAAGTTCCGGGGCGACCGGCTGGAGGCGGCCCGCAGCGGCGGCGACCTGTGCATCCAGGCCTGCGCGGACGATCCGCAGGTCGCGGTGCACGCGATCCGCAACCTGGCGAGGATCGGCATGGGCGTGGTCAACGTCCGCTGGTCGCAGCTGGGTTTCGGCAAGACCTCCTCCACCACGCCCGACAGTCAGACCCCGCGCAACCTGATGGGCTTCAAGGACGGCACCCACAACATCGCCGGCACCGACGCCGACGCGCTGGCCCGGCACGTGTGGGTCGCCCCCGGCGACGGCCCGGACTGGATGACCGGCGGCTCCTACCTGGTCGCCCGCCGGATCCGGATGACCATCGAGACCTGGGACCGCTCCTCGCTCAAGGACCAGGAGGACACCTTCGGCCGCACCAAGATCGAGGGCGCCCCCTACGGCAAGCAGCAGGAACGCGACACCCCCGACCTGTCGGCGATGCCCGCCGACTCGCACGTGCGCCTGGCCCACCCCGACAGCAACGGCGGCCTGATGATCCTGCGCCGCGGCTACTCCTTCACCGACGGCACCGACGGCCTCGGCCGCCTGGACGCCGGCCTGTTCTTCCTGGCGTACCAGCGCGACACCCGCAAGGCGTTCGTCCCGCTGCAGACCAAGCTCGCGGCCAACGACAAGCTGAACGAGTACATCACCCACGTCGCCTCCGCCCACTTCGCCTGCCCGCCCGGGGTCCGCAAGCCCGGCGAGTGGTGGGGCCAGAGCCTCTTCGGCTGACCCCCGCCCCTTCCCTCTCCCTTCCGAAACGAGGAGAACCGCCGTGTTCGCCAACTACCTGATCGGCCTGCGCGAGGGCCTCGAAGCCAGCCTGGTGGTCTGCATCCTGATCGCCTACCTGGTCAAGACCGGCCGCAGGGACCGCCTCGCACCGGTGTGGGCCGGCGTCGGCGCCGCCGTCGCCCTGGCCGCGGCCTTCGGCGCGGTGCTCCAGTTCGGCTCCAGCCAGCTGTCCTTCGAGGCCCAGGAAGCCCTCGGCGGCAGCCTGTCGATCATCGCGGTCGGCCTGGTCACCTGGATGGTCTTCTGGATGCGCCGCACCGCCCGCCACCTCAGGAGCGAACTCCACGGCAGGCTGGACGCCGCGCTCGCCATGGGCACCGGCGCCCTCGTCGCCACCGCGTTCCTCGCCGTGGGCCGCGAGGGCCTGGAGACCTCGCTGTTCATCTGGACCGCCGTCCAGGCCACCGGCGACGGCTGGGACCCGCTGGCCGGCGCCGCCCTGGGCCTGCTCACCTCCATCGTGCTGGGCTGGCTGTTCTACCGCGGCGCGCTGAGGATCAACCTGGCGAAGTTCTTCACCTGGACCGGCGGCATGCTCGTCGTCGTCGCCGCGGGCGTCCTCGCCTACGGCGTCCACGACCTCCAGGAAGCCGACTGGCTCCCCGGCCTGTCCGCCCACGCCTTCGACATCTCCTCCACCATCCCCGCCGACAGCTGGTACGGGACCCTCCTCAAGGGCGTGTTCAACTTCCAGCCCGACCCGACCAAGGCCCAGGTCTGGGTCTGGGCCCTCTACCTGGCGCCCACCCTCTACTTCTTCTTCCGCAAACCCGCCGCCACCCCGCCCCAACCCGCCCAGGTCTCCGCCCCGAAGACCGGGACGGCCTGAGCCGGAGCGCGGACGGACCGCCCGGGGCTGCGCACGATCGCGGCCCCGGGCGGTCCGGCGTTTCCGGGTCCTCAGGAGAGCGGGCCGTAGAGCCGGTTGCCGGGCGCGTCGGGGTCGGAGCTGAGGTAGAACTCCTGGAGGGCGAGCAGGAGTTCGTCGACGGAGAGCCTGCCGCTGCCGTCGGTGTCGAGGTGCCGGAAGGCGGCGGCGCGGTGCTCCGGGGCGGTGCGGAAGACCTCCTGCCAGACCTGGAACTCCCGCTCGTCGACCTCGCCGTCGCCGTCGGTGTCCAGGAGCGCGACCACGGCCTCGGTCAGCGGGCGCAGGGCGGTGCGGAAGCCGTCGGGGGAGGTGACGAAGGCGCCGGTCATGCCCGCCCGGTACTCCGCGGGGGTCAGGCGCTGGTCCCCGTCCGCGTCGGCGGCCTCGGCCAGCGCCTCCCAGTAGCGGTCCATGCCCGCCATCAGCGCGGTGCCCTTGGGGGAGGTCGGCGGCTCGCCGAACGCGGAGAGCAGCCGGGCGCCGAGGGTGAGCAGGTCCTCGCGGTCGACGGTGCCGTTGCCGTCCGCGTCGAGGTGGCCGAAGCAGAGGGCGATCTTGCGGTCGAGCAGGGGCGGGCCGGAAAGCGCGGTCATGGGGTGCCTCTCTCTCACGGGGCGGTGCGTTGCGCAGGGTCGGACGGTTCGGGGGAGGACGGGCCGATGCTGATGCCCTGCAGGCGGGTGGTGCGCAGGATCGGGACGTTGGCCTCGCCGTGCGCGCCGCCGGACAGCCCGGTGCCGCCGATGACCGGCAGCACCGGGAGGGTGCCGATGTGGCTGTCGTTGACCTTCAGCACGCCGCCGTTGACCACCTCGTCGGCGAACCGGTCGACGACGCGCGGGTCGCGGGCCCACAGCGAGTTGCGCAGGCCGTAGCGGTTGGCGTTGACGAAGGCGATCAGCGCGTCGAGCAGCCCCTCGTCCGGGTCCGGGGCGTCCGGGCCCGGGCCGTCCGGTGCGTCCGGGACGACCAGGCACATCAGCGGGAAGAAGGTCTCCTCGGCGACCGCCCGCAGCGTCGCGGCCCGCTCCAGGCCGCGGACGCGCAGCAGCACCGGGCGGACGAACGGGCCCCGGGGCGTGGGCGCGCCGTCCACGTCGACGCTCTCGCCGCCGCAGAGCAGTTCGGCGCCTCCGGCGACGGCGTCCGCCAGCACGTCCGCGCACTGGGCGCGCTTGACCACGGGGGTGAGCACCACGTCCGGGTCCTCGGGCGGGCCGATCCGCAGGGCGGCCACCCGCTCGTGCAGCAGCGCGGCGAAGCGGTCCGCCACCGCCGGGTGGACCAGGGCGAACTTGGGCGCGAAGCAGAGCTGGCCCGAGCCGTGGTAGCGCTCGGCCGCGGCGTCCGCGGCCCGGGGCAGGTCGGCGTCCCGCCACACCACCAGGGCGTCGTTGCCGGCCAGCTCCAGGACGGGCTTCTTGCCCGACTCCAGACAGGCCCGGGCCAGGTCGGCGCCCTGCTGCGGGCCGCCGAAGAAGAAGACGTCGTCGCAGTCCGGCGAGGCCAGCCAGGTGCGCAGGGTCGGCCGGTCGGGGGCGCACAGCACGCTCAGCACGCCGGGCGGTGCGCCGTGCCCGGCCAGCAGCGGGGCGACCAGCCGGTGGAAGAGGTACGCGGTGCTCAGCGGCACCGTCGGCGGGGCGTTGAGCACCACCGCGTTACCGCCCGCCAGGACGGGGACGGCGGCCAGCGCGGTGAGCATCGGCGCGTTGCGGGCCGGGCTGAGGCCGACCACGCCGTCCGGCTTGCGCACCAGCCGCACCAGGCGGCCCCGCTGCTCGCCCTCCCAGCGCATCGCGGCCCGGGCGTGGGCGAGGGTGTCCGGGTGGGTGAGGTCCAGCGCGGCGGACAGCGACCAGCGCGCCACCCGCACCGGGTGGCCCTCGGCGACCAGCGCCCCGACCACCTCCTCGGCCCGCTCCCGCAGCAGGCGGTGGAAGGCGGCGGCGAACTCCAGGCGCCGTTCCAGCGGCACCCGGGCCCAGGCCGGTTGGGCCGCGCGGGCCGGGCCAGCNCCTCGGCGGCCTGCGCCGGGGTCGAGGGGCCACCCGGCCCACCAGCCGCGGATCGGCGAGGTCGGCCGGGCGGGCCCGGCCGTGGTCGAGCCGGGCCTTGAGGGCGAGCACCTCGTACGGTTCGCGCAGCATCGCGCCGGCGCGCGGCCAGTGCACCCAGCCCTCGCCGGGGGCGGGGACGCCGCCCACCAGGACCGGGTAGGCGGGCAGCGGCGGGGCGGGTGGTGACGGGGCGGGCAGCGGTCGGACGGGCGGCGGCGGGGCGGATCGGAGGGTGGGGGCGGGTGCGGGTTCCACGTTCCCGATGGTGGGGGCGGGCGGGGCGCGGGCCGAGCGGGACGGCGGACTTCCCACCCAACGGGTGATTTCCCGATCGGCCGGAAATCCTCTTGTCGCCCCGGCCTGTTCCCCGCCTGCTCCGACCCGGGCGCGGCCGGGTCAGTGCGGCCAGTGCCGCAGGGCGTGGGCGGCGATCCGGTGCAACTGCGCGGGCGGGGCGCCCTCGGTGGCCCGGACGGCGAGGCCGTAGGTCAGCGTGACGAGGTGGTCGGCCAGCAGGGCCGCGTCGGTGCCGGGCGGGAACTCGCCCGCGGCGGCGGCCAGTTCGAAGCGGGCGTGCAGCGCCTCTCGGTGCGCCGTGCGCCGGGCGGTGCTCTCGGCGCGCACGCCCTCCGCGCCCGGCCCGGTGGCCAGCGTGCCGTGCACCAGCAGGCAGCCGGGCCCCTCCTCGCGGGTGACCACCTCGACGGTGCCGCGCAGCAGGTGCTCGGCGACGGCCCGGGCGGTGGGCTCGGCCAGCGACTCCCGGACGTGCCGGGCGGGGCCGTGGTGGTAGCGCTCCAGGCAGCGGCGGAACAGCTCCGCCTTGTTGCCGTACGCCGCGTACAGGCTGGGCCGGTTGATGCCCATCGCGGCGGTCAGGTCGGAGAGCGCGGCGCCCTCGTAGCCGTGCCGCCAGAACACCCGCACGGCGCGGTCGAGGGTGTCGTCGAGGTCGAACGTGCGTGGACGGCCCGTCATGTGCCGCTGCCTTCCGGGAGGTTCGGGCGGTGGCCCGCGATTTCTGCACCGATTTCTGTACCGATCGATATGGTAGCGTCCTCGATGTGTACCGCACGATACAGAAGTCGCGGTACAGCCATCTCGGAGGGGACCCGACATGACGCACCCGACCACCGCCACCTTCGCGCCCAACGTGCTGGCCGGCCGCACCGCCCTGGTCACCGGCGGCTCGCGCGGCATCGGCGCCGCCACCGCCCTCGCGCTGGCCGCCGCCGGGGCCGACGTCGCGATCAGCCACCGCGGCTCGGCCCGGCGCGCCGAGGAGGTGGTCCGGCGGATCGAGGCGCTCGGACGGCGGGCCGCCGCCTACCGGGCGGACCAGGGCGACACCGCCCAGGTCGAGGCCCTGGTGGCCGCCGTCGCCCGGGACTTCGGACGGCTGGACGTGCTGGTCAACAACGCCGGGGTGATCGCCCCCGGCCTGGTCGCCGAGGAGGCGGACCCGCAGGCCCTGGCCCGCCAGCACGCCGTCAACGTGGGCGGGGTGACGGCCGCCGTCCGGGCCGCCGCCGGGCTGCTCCCCGACGGCGGACGGATCGTCACCATCGGCTCCAACCTGGCCGTCCGCCCCGGCCGGCCCGGGCTCGCCGACTACGCCGCCACCAAGGCCGCCGTCGTCGCCTGGAGCCGCGCCGCCGCCCAGGAGCTCGCCGGCCGCGGCATCACCGTCAACGTGGTGCAGCCCGGCTCCACCGACACCGAGATGAACCCCCAGGACGGCCCCAACGCCGAAGCCCAGCGCGCCGCCAACGCGTTGGGCCGCTACGGCCGCCCCGAGGAGGTCGCCGCCGCCGTGGTCTTCCTCGCCACGCCCGCCGCCGCGTTCATCACCGGCAGCGTGCTCCCCGTCGACGGCGGCTACTTCGTCTGAGCGGCCGCGCCGGACCGCACCGGACCGCACCGGCGGCAGGGGTACGGGCAGTGCGTCCCTGCGCCGGGCGGGGAACGCGTACTGTCGGGGCGTGGACAACAGCCAGGAGGTCCGCGAGTTCCTGACCTCGCGGCGCGCCAAGATCACCCCCGACCTGGTCGGACTGCCCGCCGGACCGCGCCGCCGGGTGCCCGGGCTGCGCCGCGGCGAGGTCGCCGCGCTCGCCGACGTCAGCGCCGAGTACTACGCGCGGCTGGAGCGCGGACACCTCTCCGGCGCCTCCGCCGCCGTGCTGGAGGCCGTCGCCCGGGCGCTGCGGCTCGACGACGCCGAACGCTCCCACCTGTTCCACCTGGCCCGCGCCGCCGACGGCTCCGACGTGCTCACCCGCCCGCGCCGCGCACCGGGGCGGGCCCCGCAGCCGCACCCCAGCCTGCAGTGGACCCTGGACGCGATCACCGGCGGCCCCGCCTTCGTCCGCAACGGCCGGGCCGACCTGATCGCCGCCAACCCGCTCGCCCGCGCCTTCTACCACCAGGTGCACGAGGACCCCGGCAACCAGGACAACCTGGCCCGCTTCCAGTTCCTCGACCCCGCCGCCCGCCGCTTCCACCCCGACTGGGACGCGCACGCCGACACCACCGTCGCCATCCTGCGCACCGAGGCCGGCCGCAACCCGCACGACCGGGACCTGCACGACCTGGTCGGCGAACTCTCCACCCGCAGCGAGGAGTTCCGGGTCCGCTGGGGCGCCCACGACGTCCGCCACCACGGCACCGGCACCAAGCACTTCCACCACCCCGCCGTCGGCGACCTCACCCTCTCCTACGAGGTGATGCGGCTGACCGTCGACCCCGACCTCGTCCTGACCGTCTACACCGCCGAACCCGGCTCCCCCTCCGCGGAACGCCTGCCGCTGCTCGCCTCCTGGGGCGCCCGACGCGAGGCCGAACGCGAGGCCGAACGGGAGGAGGAACGGCAGGCCGAGCGCCGGGCCGAGCGGGAGGGCGAGCGGGCGGCCGAGTGCCGGGCCGAGCGGGCGGACGCCCGCGCCTGAGCGGGCGCTATCCTGCTCCGGAGCACGGAGGAAGGGGAGGCCGGCATGGGCGTCCAGGACTGGCCCGAGGGCCGCGCGGCCGACCCGGCAGCGGCCCGGGAGCGCTACGAGCGGGACTTGGGCACGGCCCTCGCCACTCCGACCGGGCCGCCGCCGCGGACCCGGGACGGCCACCTCGGCGCGGCCCTGACCGTGGCCGTCGCCGCCCTGCTCGGCCTCCTGGGCGGACCGGCCGCCGCCGCGGGCGCGCTCGCCGTCGCCGCGCTGCTGTTCGTCGCCGCGCTGGTCCGCCAGCACCGGCGCGGCCACCCCGGCCGCGAAGCGCTGCGCCGGGCCTACGCCACGGCCTTCACCTGGTGGCAGTACGTCTGACCCCGCCCCGGGACGGCATCCCGGGCCGGGCGCGCCGATGAGTTCCGGGCCGCCGGGCGGTCAGCACCGGCATGGAGACCCTGGAACTCGCCCTGCACCCCGACCCGGAACCGCGCCTGGCCGCGCTGCTCGCCGCCCGGGCGTCCCCCGTCCGCGTCGCCCTGCTGGTCGCCGACCTGCACCGGCCCGCCCCCGCCGACCTGCAACTGCTGGCGCGGCTGGCGCTGGCCGGGCGGCGGGCGGGCCACCGGATGGTGCTGCGCGGGGCCGGGCCCCGGCTGCGGCTGCTGCTGCGGCTCACCGGGCTGGCCGAGGCGCTGCCCGTGGAGTGAGCCGCGGGGCCGTCAGGCGCGCGGGTCGGCGGTCAGCCGCATCGGCAGGCCCCACAGCGGGAACAGCCGCTCCACGTCCATGTGGTTGGTCATGGTGGCGATCCGGCCGTCGACCACCTCCAGCAGGGTGATGCCCCACGGCGTCCACCCCCGCCCGTCCTCGGCCGGGCGGTACTGGGCGAAGGCCGGCATGCCGTTGGCCTCCACCGGCAGCAGCCGCGACCCCGCGCAGCCGCAGCCCGCGCCCTGCCACCACTCGCCCAGCTCGACCACGCCCCGCACCCACATCTGGAACGGCGGCATGTTCAGCACCGCGTCCTCGTGCAGCAGGCGCTTCAACCCCTCGATGTCGAAGGCCTCGAACGCCTGGACGTACCGGGACAGCAGGGAGCGCTGCGTCTCGTCCAGCGGATCGAAGGTGTCACCCGCCGGGCCCTGGGCCGCCATCGTCGCCCGGGCCCGCTGCAGCGCGCTGTTCACCGACGGCACCGAGGTCTCCAGCAGCTCCGCCGTCTCCGCCGCCGACCAGGCCAGCACCTCGCGCAGGATCAGCACCGCCCGCTGCCGGGCGGGCAGCTTCTGCAGCGCCGACACGAACGCCAGCCGGATCGACTCCCGGCCCACCGCGACCTCCGCCGGGTCACCCGACAGCACCCGCGCGTCCGGCACCGGGCCGACCCAGACGTTCTCCTCCAGCTGGGCCAAGTCCGGCGCGTTCGCCGGGCACGGCGAGGTCAGGTCCATCGGGCGGGCCCGGCGCTGCGGCGCCGGCGCCATGTCCAGGCACACGTTGGTGGCGATCCGGTACAGCCACGTCCGCAGCGCGGAGCGGCCCTCGAACCCGTCGAACTTCGACCAGGCGCGGACCAGCGTCTCCTGCACCGCGTCCTCCGCCTCGAAGGCGGAGCCCAGCATCCGGTAGCAGTACGCCGTCAACTCCCGGCGGAACGGCTCCAGCTGCTCCGCCACCCCGTCACGATCCATGATCATTGGCACGGGACCCAGCCTAGGCGGTACCCCTGACAGCCGGGCCGACCCCGCCGCCCGCTCCGCACCGGCCGCCCGCTCCGCACCGGCCGGGTGCGGGCGGCGTTCCCGGGTGCGGCAGGATGGGCGCCGTGGAACTCGACGCGCACCGACCGGAACTGACGGCCTACTGCTACCGGATGACCGGCTCCTTCCACGACGCCGAGGACCTCGTCCAGGAGACCCTGCTGCGGGCCTGGAACGCGCGCGACCGCTACGACCCCGCCCGCGCCTCGGTGCGCACCTGGCTGTACCGGATCGCCACCAACGCCTGCCTCACCGCCCTGGAGGGGCGCACCCGCCGCCCGCTGCCCGCCGGGCTCGGCGCGCCCAGCCGGGACACCGGCGCGCCGCTCGCCCCCGCCGTGGACGTGCCCTGGCTGGAGCCCTTCCCGGACGCCCGGCTCGACGTCGCGGCCCGGGCCGAACTGCGGCTGGCCTGGGTCGCGGCCGTGCAGCTGCTGCCCGCCCGGCAGCGGGCCGTCCTGGTGCTGCGCGAGGTGCTGGCGTTCAGCGCCGCCGAGGTCGCCGACCAGCTCGACACCACCGTCCCCGCCGTCAACAGCGCCCTCCAGCGGGCCAGGGCCGCCCTCGGCGCCGCGGACGCCGAACGCGTCCGGGAGCAGGACGGGCCCGGGCAGCGGGCCGTCGTCGACCGCTACCTCGCCGCGTTCGAGGCCGCCGACGTGCCCGCGCTGGTCGGCCTGCTCGCCGAGGACGCCATCCTGGAGATGCCGCCGCTGCCCCTGTGGTACCGGGGACCGGAGCACTACGGCCGGTTCATGGACCGGGTCTACGCCATGTACGGCGCAGGTCCGGACGGCCCCGGCCAGGGCGGCCCCGGCCGGGGCGGCTTCGGCTGGCGCACCCGCGCCGTCGGTGCCAACGGCCAGGGCGCGTTCGCCGCGTACGCCCCCGTCCCCGACGGCGGCGGGCACCGGCTGCACAGCGTCCAGCTGCTGGAGATCGCCGGCGGGCTGGTCACCCGCAACACCGTGTACACCGACCCCGGCGTGCTCGCCCTCTTCGACCTGCCGCCGCGGCTGTAGGCGGTGCCGGGGCGGGCCCGGCCCCCGCCACCCGGGGAATCCGTTCCGGCGACGGCGATGAGTTCCGGGCCCGGCGCCGGTACGTACCGGTGGAAGAGCCCGCCACCGGAGCACAGGAGCCCCGCCATGAGCGTCATCGTCATCGAGTTCACCACCCTGGACGGCCGGATCACCGACCCCGACGGGTCGGACGGCACACCGCTGGGCGGCTGGATGTTCCGGCACGGCCGGGAGCACGTCTCCGGCGACAAGTTCCGCCTCGGCCGGACGTTGGACGAGGGGGTGCTGCTGCTGGGCCGCCGCACCTGGCAGCTGTTCTCCCGGCTCTGGCCGAACCGGACGGACGAGTTCTCCGCCCGGATGAACGCCGCCGCCAAGCTGGTCGCCTCCCGGACCCTGACCGCCGCCGACACCGCCGCCTGGGCCAACTCCCGGCTGCTGGAGGGCGACCTGCTCGGCGCCGTGCAGGAGCAGGACCGGGACGTGGTCGTCACCGGCAGCACCGGCGTGGTGCACCGGCTGATCGAGGCCGACCTGGTCGACGAGTACCGGCTGCTGACCGTCCCCGTGGTGCTCGGCACCGGGGCCCGGCTGTTCCCCGAGGGCGCACCGGTCGGCGACTTCCGCTGCGCGCAGGCCGAACCGGTCGGCCCGGCCTGCTACACCCGCTACCTGCGGGCCTGACCGCCCCGGGCGGGTCGGGACGGGACGGGGCGGGGCGGGTCCGGTGGCGGGGAGGTCGGTGTCCGAAAAGCGGGCGCGGTGGTCGGAGGCGGCGGGTACAGTCCGGAAAGACCGGTCCGGGGGGACGGCGGCCTGCCCGGACGACAACCGCACCGGAGAGGCCACTTGATGGACGACACGACGCGCTGCCCGTACCGGCTCGACCCCGAGGGCGCCGACCTGCAGGCCGAGAGTGCCGCCCTGCGCGCGGTCGGGCCGGCCGCGCCGATCGAACTGCCCGGCGGCGTCCCCGCCTGGTCCGTCACCGACCCCGCCCTGATCAGGCGGCTGCTCACCGACCCCCGGATCTCCAAGGACGCCTCCCGGCACTGGGTCGCCGACCTGGCGGGCGAGGTGCCCGCCGACTGGTCGCTGCGGATGTGGACCGACGTCCGCAACGCCCTCACCGCGTACGGGCCGGAGCACGCCCGGCTGCGCCGCCTGATCAGCCCCGCCTTCGCCACCCGCCGCATCCGCGCCCTCGCCCCCGGGATCGAGCAGATCGCCGCCGGGCTGCTGGACCGCCTCGCCGAGCGGCCCGAAGGCGAAGTCGTCGACCTGCGGGCCGAGTTCACCTGGGTGCTGCCGCTGATGGTGGTCAACACCCTGCTCGGCGTGCCCGAGGAGATGCACGGCGCCTTCCGCTCCACCATCGGCCGCCTCTTCGAGACCGGCACCCCTCCCGAGCAGGCCCTCCGCAACGCCGAGGCCGTCTACACCCAACTCGCCCTGCTGGCCGAGGCCAAGCGCAAGGAACCCGGCGAGGACGTCACCACCGTGCTCATCCAGGCCCGCGACGAGGAGACCAGCACCGGCCTCGACGAGCGCGAACTCCTGGACAACCTGCTGCTGTTGATCGGCGCCGGCCACGAGACCACCGTCAACCTGCTCGGCAACGCCGTCATCCAACTCCTCAGCCACCCGGACCAGTTGGAGCAGCTGAAGGCCGACCCGGCCCGCTGGCCCGACGCCGTCGAGGAGACCCTGCGCCATCAGCCGGCGGTCGCCAACATCCTCGCGCGCTTCGCCGTCGAGGACATCCACGACGAGGCCACCGGCCTCACCTTCGCCCGCGGCGACCTGCTGGTGATCAACTTCCTGACCGCCGGCCGGGACACCGCCCTGCACGGCGAGGACGCCGCCCACTACGACCACACCCGGGCCACCCGCCGCGACCACCTCTCCTTCGGCCACGGCGTGCACTACTGCCTCGGCGCCGAACTCGCCCGCCTGGAGTCCCGGATCGCCCTCGCCGCCCTCTTCGAGCGCTTCCCCCGCCTCACCCTCGCCGTCCCCGCCGCCGAGCTGCGCCCCCTGCCGTCCTTCATCTCCAACGGCCCGCGCGAACTGCCCGTGCTGCTCCACGGCCGCGCCTGAGCTGCTCCACGGCCGCGCCTGAGCGGTCCGGCGAGGCCGGGCCCCCGCTGACCGGCCCCGGTCAGCCGCCGTCCGCCCGGGCGGCCAGGGCCGGCGCAGGCCGCCGCGCAGCCGGGCGGAGGCGCCGGGGAGGCGGCCGAGGGGCAGCAGTTCCTCCGGCCGCAGCTCCGGGCGCTCCGCCAGGGCCAGCACGGCGGCGTACGGGCGGGCGCCGGCCGCCAGGCGGGCGGCGGTGGCGTCCAGGACGACCCGCAGGGCGGGGCGGTCCGTCGCCGGATGCTCGGCCAGCAGGACCAGCAGGAAGTTGTCGTTCCACGGGCCGTGCTCGGCCGGGACCTCGCGGCAGCGGGCGGCGAGGGCGAACAGCGCGTCGGCCCGGGTACGCGGGTTGGCCGCCACCGCCTGCCGGACGAACGGGTACTCCGATCCGGCCAGTTGGCGCAGGACCTCGGGGTCCTGCGAGGACTCGGCCAGGTCGAAGGAGTGGTAGGGGGTGCGCACGGAGCCTCCCGTCCGGATGCCAGGAGCCGCCATCCTGCCGGACGGCCCGGCCCGGGGTGGGCGGATCGCGCAATCCGGGGCGGGCGGAGCGCAGGGTCGTCCGAAAATCGCTTGCCCCGGCCCCCGCGCCCGCCAATGATCCGTCCATGGACCACGTGATACGAGCCGTGACCGGCGAGGACTGGCGCCGGGTCAAGGAACTGCGCCTGGCGGCCCTGCGGGACCCGGTCGCCGGGATCGCCTTCCTGGACACGTACGACAGCGCCGCCGCCAGGCAGGACGAGCACTGGCAGGAGCGGGCGGCCGGCTCCCGCGGCGAGGCGATCGTGCAGCAGTTCGTCGCCGAGCGGCCGGACGGCGGCTGGGACGGATCGGTGACGGTGCTGATCGAGCGGGCCGGCCGGACGGACGCCCTCGGCGCCCCGACCGACGTCGACCAGGCCCACCTGGTCGGCGTGTTCGTCCGCCCCGAGCAGCGCGGCACCGGCCTGGCCCGGGCCCTGTTCGACGCGGCGATCGCGTTCGCCCACGGCCTCGACGAGCCGGAGATCACCCGCGTCCGCCTCTACGTGCACCAGGACAACCGGCGCGCCGAGGCCTTCTACCGGAAGATCGGCTTCACCCGCAGCGGCCGCTCCGTCCCCGTCCCGGGCGACGGGTCGTCCGTCGAGCGCGAACTCGTCCTCGGCGAGCACCGTCCCGGCGGAGACCGCTGAGCCCCCTCGGGCGCGGTGCACGCCGCCGGCTCCGGGACGCCAGCCGCTGAGGACCTTCCAGGCCCTCGTGCGGGAGGCGGGGCGCTCGACCCGCCGGGCGCCCACCTCCCGTGTCCGGGGGCCCTGCGTGGTGCCGGGCGGAATCCGGTGGCGCCGCCCCGGGCCGCGGGCGGCGTTCGCGCCGGTCGCCGGGGGGCGGGATTCCGGGTGGGGCGGGTCAGTCCTTGCGGCCCGTCGCGGCGACGGTGACGCCCAGGCCGATCATGGCGATCCCGCCGACTCCGCCGACCAGGGAGAGCCGCCGGGGCGAGCGGGCGAACCAGCCGCGGGCGGTGGCCGCGACCAGGCCCCAGGCCATGTCGGACACCACGGCGATGAGGTTGAAGACCAGGCCCAGCAGCAGCATCTGCGCCGGGACGCGGCCCTGGTCGCGGTCGACGAACTGCGGCAGCACCGCGGCGAAGAACACGATGGTCTTGGGGTTGGTCACGCCGACGGTGAACCCCTCCCAGAACGTCCGCAGGCCGCCCCGGGCGGCTCCCGCCTCGCTGAACGCCGCCCGCAGCGAGCCGCGCTCGCGCCACGCCCTGACGCCGAGGAACACCAGGTAGCCGGCCCCCGCCAGCTTGAGCAGCGTGAAGAGCAGGACCGAGCGCTCCACCACCGCGCCCACCCCGAACGCCACGGCCACGACCAGGGCGTACGCGCCGGTGCTGTTGCCCGCGACCGTGGTCAGCGCGGCGCGCCGCCCCTGCGCCAGCGCCCGCCCGATCACGAACAGCACGCTCGGGCCGGGGATCACGATCAGCAGGAACGACATGGCAGCGAAGGCGAGCAGACGGTCGGCAGACACCATGGAGGTCATGGAAGCACGGGGGAGGCCCGCCCCGCCAGCGGTTTTCCGGTTCGAGACTTTACCAAAGCTTTACTGACGGACCGTCAGTTCCCGCTCCCCGCACCACCTTTGCTCCGGTCCACCATCCGGGACGACTGGCCGGGGCCGGGGTCCGCGCAGTAATTTAGTTCACATCAGCTAACTATCATCACGGCTTCCCAGGGGGCGGCAGGAGATGGCGGACGTGGACACGAAGAAACGGTGGATCGGCGCGGACCACCCGCGCTACAAGTGGGTGGCGCTCTCCAACACCACCCTCGGCATGCTGATCGCGACGATCAACTCCTCGATCGTGCTGATCTCGCTGCCGGCGATCTTCAACGGCATCCACCTCAACCCGCTGGAGCCGGGCAACGTCAGCTACCTGCTGTGGATGCTGATGGGCTACATGCTGGTCACGGCGGTGCTGGTGGTCACGCTGGGGCGGCTCGGCGACATCTGGGGGCGGGTGCGGATCTACAACGCCGGCTTCCTGATCTTCACCATCACCTCGGTGATCCTCTCGCTCGACCCGATGGACGGCGGCGGCGGCGCGCTCTGGCTGATCGGCTGGCGGGTGATCCAGGCCGTCGGCGGCGCCATGCTGATGGCCAACTCCGCGGCCATCATCACCGACGCCTTCCCGGCCCGGCAGCGCGGCATGGCGCTCGGCGTCAACATGGTCGCCGCGATCGCCGGCTCCTTCATCGGCCTCGTCCTCGGCGGCGTGCTCGCCGAGTGGAACTGGCGCTCGATCTTCTGGGTCAACGTCCCGATCGGCATCATCGGCACCGTTTGGGCCTACCGCTCGCTGCACGAGACCGGCGTCCGCCGCCCCGGGAAGATCGACTGGTGGGGCAACGTCACCTTCGCCGTCGGCCTCACCGCGCTGCTCGCCGGCATCACCTACGGCATCCAGCCGTACGGCGGCCACACCATGGGCTGGACCAACCCCTGGGTGCTGGCCGGCCTGATCGGCGGCGCCGCCGTCCTGATCGCGTTCTGCGTGATCGAGACGAAGGTCGCCGAACCGATGTTCCCGCTGCGCCTGTTCCGCGACCCGGTGTTCGCGGGCGGCAACCTGGCGACGCTGCTCGGCTCGATCGCCCGCGGCGGCCTGCAGTTCATGCTGATCGTCTGGCTGCAGGGCATCTGGCTGCCGCTGCACGGCTACGACTACGAGGACACCCCGCTGTGGGCGGGCATCTACCTGGTGCCGCTGACCATCGGCTTCCTGGCCGCCGGACCGATCGCCGGCTACCTCTCGGACCGCTTCGGCGCCCGGCTGTTCGCGGCCGGCGGCCTGGTCGTGATGGCGGCCTCGTTCGCCGGACTGCTGATCCTGCCCACCGACTTCGGGTACGTCTGGTTCGCCCTGCTGGTGTTCCTCAACGGCCTCGGCGGCGGCCTGTTCGCCGCCCCGAACACCGCGCTGGTGATGTCCAGCGTCCCGGCCGCCGACCGCGGCGCCGCCTCCGGCATGCGGGCGACGTTCCAGAACGCCGGCATGGTGCTGTCCATCGGCATCTTCTTCTCGCTGATGGTCGCCGGCCTGGCCGGCTCGCTCCCGCAGACCCTCACCGGCGGCCTCACCGGACAGGGCGTCTCGGCGGCCGACGCCCATGCGGTGGCCCAACTCCCGCCCGTCGGCATGCTGTTCGCGGCCTTCCTGGGCTACAACCCGATCCACGAACTGCTCGGCCCGCAGGTGCTCTCCGGCCTGCCCGCCTCCAACGCCCAGACCCTCACCGGACGGGACTTCTTCCCGCACCTGATCTCCGGACCGTTCCACGACGGCCTGATGGTGGTCTTCTCGCTCGCCATCGCGATGTCGCTGGTCGCCGCCCTGGCCTCGCTGCTGCGCGGCCGCCGAACCGGTACCGTCGGCGACGGCCCCGAGGACGGGACGAGCTCCGTCCCGGACGGGGACGCCGCGGTCTCCCGGGGCGCGGCGTGACGTGAACGAGACGGCGGAACAGGGGAGTTCGACAGTGGCGCAGGAGAACGAGGGCGGCCTCGACCCGGCGGAGGTGGCGCGGCTGCGCCTGGTGATCGCCCGGCTCAACCGGCACCTGATGCGGGCCTCCGACCGGCAGGAGTTCACCTTCGCCCAGCAGTCCGCGCTGGCCCGGATCGAGCAGCACGGCCCGGTCCGGCTCGGTGAACTCGCCGCGCTGGAACGGGTCACCGCCCCGTCGATGACCCGCACCGTCGCCTCGCTGGTCGAGTCCGGCATGGTCAACCGCGTCCCCGACCCCAGCGACGGCCGCTCCGTCCTGGTCGAACTCTCCCCGGAGGGCGTCGCGTTGCTGGCCCACATCCGCCGCCGCCGCTCCGAACTGCTGGCCCGCCGCACCGCCGAACTCACCGAACCGGAACGGCGGACCCTGATGGCGGCCCTGCCCGTCCTGGAACGCCTGGTCTCCTTCGAGGACTGACCGGGCTGCCGGTCCGGCCGACCCGGCCGGAACGCCCCGCCGGGGGCGTTCCGGCTCTTCGCTTCCGGCTCTTCGCTTCCGGGCGTCCGACCCTCCCGGACCGGGTCAGGACACCTGGGCGGCGATCCCGTCCAGCACCATCTCCAGGCCCGCCGCGAACGACTCGCCCGGCGTCAGGTGGTCGGCCGCCGCCATCACCTCGGCGATCGTCGGGTGCCGCCCCTCGGCCAGCACCCGCATCACGTACGGCCCCATCGCCACCTGCCACTCGTGCTCCGAACGCCCCTCCGTCCGTTCCGCCTGACGCTGCGCCACCTCCACCCGCAGTCGGCCCGCCAGGTACGCGTGGAACACCCCCGCCGCCTGCTGCACCCGGGTCGGCTGCCCGGCGAAGCCCGGTACGCCCCACAGCACGGACAGCGCGGCCTCCCGGGCGGCCAGCGCGTTCGGCCCCAGGTGCGGCCGCCCGCCCAGCAGTTCGATGAACCACTCGTGCCGCAGTGCGGCCGCCCGGTGCCGCCCGGCGATCTCCCGCAGCTCCTCCCGCCACCCCGTCGGTGCCGCCCGCACCGCCGACCGGGCGGCGGGTGCGGCCGGGGCGATCTCCCCGTACACCGCGTCCACCATCAGCTCCAGCAGCTCGGCCTTGGTCTCCACGTACCCGTACAGCCGCATCGGGCCGACCTCCAGGGCCGCCGCGACCCGCCGGATCGACACCCCCTCCAGCCCGTCCGCGTCGGCCAGTTCGAGCGCCGCGCCGACGATCAGCGCCCGGCTCAGCGGCGCCGGCGAGCGCCGCTCCGGCGGCTCCGGACGCTCCCAGACCAGCCCGGGACCGGCGCCGGACCCGGTGTCGGCATCGTGAGAGGACGTCATGGGGAGCGGTCTCCGTTCGGTGGTGCGAGGTGGCGCGGGAGGTGCGGGAACACGATACGGGGAGTCGTTGCGATACAGTGTATCGAGTCGATACGGTGTATCGGCAGCGGCGGACGGACCAGGGGGACGGCAGGACATGGCACACACGGCGGACGTGGCGATCGTCGGCGGCGGCCCGGGCGGGCTGACCCTGGCGCGGCTGCTCACCCTGCACGGCACCCGCGTCACGGTGTACGAGCGCGACGCCGGGCGGGCGGCCCGCACCCAGGGCGGCACGCTCGACCTGCACGCGGACACCGGGCAGCGCGCCCTGCGCGCCGCCGGGCTGACGCGGGCGTTCCGCCGCCACGCCCGCCCGGAGGGGGAGGACATGCTGCTGCTCGACCACACCGGCACCGTGCTGCACCGCGACGACACCCCGGCCGACTCGCCCGCGCTGCGCCCCGAGATCGACCGCGCCGACCTGCGCGACCTGTTGCTGGACTCCCTCCCGCCCGGCACCGTCGCCTGGGGCCGCACCCTGCGCACCGCCACCCCGACCGACCCCGAGCTCGGACCCGGGCCCGGGCCCGGCGGCTGGCGGCTGGAGTTCGCCGACGGCGGCCGGGCCGAGCACCGGGTGGTGATCGGCGCCGACGGCGCGCACTCCCGCCTCCGGCCGCTGCTCACCCCCGCCGTGCCGGAGCACTTGGGCGTCAACACCGTCGAGGGCGTGATCCCCGACATCGACCGCCACCACCCCGACCTCGCCGCCGTGGTCGGCCGGGGCAGCTACTGGGTGATGGGCGAGGGCCGCTCGTTCGTCGCCCAGCGCTGCAGCGACGGCTCCGTCCGGATCGGCCTGTCCTTCCACGGCCCCGCCGACCGCGCCGCCGACTGGCTCGCCGGCTGCGGCATCCCGTTCGAGAACCCCGACGCCGCCCGGGCCGCGCTGCTCCCGCTGTTCGCCGACTGGACGCCCGGGTGCCGGGCCCTGCTGGCGGCCTGCGCCGGTCCGTTCACCCCCCGGGCCCTCACCGCCCTCCCGGTCGGCCTGCGCTGGCCGCACCGCCCCGGCCTCACCCTGCTCGGGGACGCCGCCCACCTGATGCCCCCCGTCGGCCACGGCGCCAACGCCGCGATGCGCGACGCCCTGGAGCTCGCCACCGCCCTCGCCGCCACCCCCGAGGACCCCGACGCCGCCCTGCGGGCCTACGAGGAGGAGATGTTCGCCCGCACCGCCGGGGTCGCCGCCCAGTCGGCCCGGATCCTGGAGATGATCACCTCCCCGGCGGGCGGCCGCCGCGTCGCCGCGTTCTTCCGGGGAGCGGGCGAAGGAGCGGGCGAAGGAGAGTGCGGCGCCGAGGACGGCTGAGCGGCGGCGGGCGGGTCGCGGTCAGTCCCGGCGGCGGAGCGCGCAGGGGTGGGGGAGGTAAGGGCCGAGGAAGCCCTCCCGGTCGCCGTCCTTGAAGGCGACGGCCCGGCCGGTCAGGGCGCCGTCCCGCAGGCGCAGCTGGAGGCCGAGCGCGGGGCTGTTCAACCGGGCGTCCGCCGTGGGCAGTTGGAGCGGCGCGGCGAGGCGGACGTCCCAGCGGTGGGAGGCGGTGGCGGGGACGGCGACCGGGGGCAGGTCGGCCAGCCGGACCTCCACCCGGCCGTCCGGCAGCGCGGTGAGCGCCAGCGGGACGGCGCCGTCGTGGGTGGCGACCTCGCCGGACCAGGTGCCCGGCGGCAGGGCGAGCGGCAGGTCCGACCCGTCGGCCGGTGCCAGGTGTTCGAGGTCGAACTCCGGGGCCAGCACGCCCATCAGGTGCGCGACCAGCGCGTCGCGGGCGGACTTGTCGGTGGAGTTGGCGAGCACCGCGACCGACAGCTCCCGTCCGGGCAGGTCGATCAGCATCGTCGAGACGCCGCCCATCCCGCCGCCGTGGCTGCCGATCACCGACCCGTCCGCCGTGCGCTGGACGACCCGCCCCAGCCCGTACCGCAGCTTTCCGCCGGGGGCGATGGCGGGCCCCTCCAGGACGGCCGCGGCGGTGCCGGGCGCCAGCAGCCCGGCCGAGCGGCGGGCGAACAGCGCGACGTCACCGGCGGTGGCCCAGCCCGCGCCCGCCGCCGGGTGTCCGTCGGGCGAGGCCGGGTACGTCCGCCCGTCCGGCGTGTAGCGCACCGCCGCCGGGGCGGGGCCGGGGTGGACCGGACCGAAGGCGAAGCCCTCCAGCCCGAGCGGCTCGGCGATCCACTCCCGCAGCAGCGCGCCGAACTCCCGTCCGGTGGCCTCCTCCAGCACCCGGCCGACCTCCTGGTAGCCGAGGTTGGAGTACTCGAACTCCCCGCCCGGCTCGTGCAGTTGCCTGCGGTAGCGGGCCGGGTCGATCGGTGCCGGAGTGCCGACCGGGTGGTAGGAGAAGTCGTAGTACCCGGGGAAGCCGCCCCGGTGCCGCAGCAGTTGGCGCACCGTCGGCGCCGCGTGCTCGAACCGTCCGGACACCGGCGCGTCCAGGTCCAGCAGGCCCCGGTCCGCGGCCAGGCCCGCCGCGACCCCGGTGAACGCCTTGGTCACCGAGGCCAGCCCGTACGCCGTTCCCGGCGTCGCCGCCCGCCCCGCCGCGACGTCCGCCCACCCGTACGCCCGGGCGAGCACCACCTCCCGGCCCGCCGCCACGGCCACGCTCACCGACGGGCAGCCGGTCTCCGCCAGCACCCGCCCGCACACCTCGTCCAGCCCGTGCGGCCCGCCCACTGCGTCCAGTACGTCCAGCATGTCGGCTCCCCTCCCACGTCCACCGGTCGTTCCGGATGCTAGTGCGACGTCCGCGAACCGGTGACGCCAGGTCAGCCGCCGGGCGGCCGGGTGGGGTTCGGGGTGGTGGGAGCGGTGGGGGTCGCGCGGAGGGCGATCTCCAGTTCGAGGCGGGTGTCGGGGGAGGCGAGGGCGGAGCCGAAGAGCTGGTGGACGCGGTGCAGGCGCTGGCGGGCGGTCTGCGGGTGGATGCCGAGGCGGGCGGCGACCTCGGGGGCGGTACCGCGGCCGGTCTGGAGCCAGGCGAGCAGCGTCGCGGCGAGGCGGTCGCGCTGCTTGGGGGTGAGCGGGGCGAGCGGGGCCAGCCGGCGTTCGGCGATCAGCCGGACCAGCACGGGGTCGGTGAGCAGCAGCAGGTCCGCGTAGCGCTCGCGGCAGTCCACCGGGCGCTGCGGGGCCTCCGGCAGGGCGGCGCGGACCAGGCGGGCCCAGCGCAGCGACTGCGCGGCGAGAGCGGGCGGCACCGCCGGGCCGATCACCGCGCCGCGCCCGTGCAGCGCGGCCGCGAGCCGCGGATCGGCGAGCAGGACGGCCGGGTCGGGCAGCAGCAGGTGCGGCTGCGGGACGTCCAGCCCGGCCAGCACCTGGTCGGGCAGCCGGGCCGGGGCGGCCCGGGCGGGCGGACCGCCGGGCGCGGGTCGAGGGCGACGGCGGCGACCTGCGCGGGCAGCGGCCAGTCCGCGAGGCGGGCGGCGGCGGCGAGTTCGGCCGGGTCGGCGCCCGCCAGCAGCAGGTCGTGCAGCCGGTGCCGGGCCCGGCCGAGCGCCCCGGCCCGGTCGGTGCGGGCGTCCACGTAGCCCTGGACGCTGGCCGCCGCGACCTCGTCGATGTGCGCGAACACCGCCTCGGCCAGGGTGACCAACTGCTCGGCGGCCAGCCCGCGGCGGCGGGCCACCCGGGCGTACCGGCGCCAGGCGATCCGGGCGCCGAGCCGGAACGCGGCCTGTAGGGCGTCCAGGCTGCGGCCCTCGGAGAGCTCGCCCCGGCCGAGCGAGCGGTACACCCGCAGCTGGCGCGGGCCGGGCGCGGTCAGCCCGGCGACCCGGTCGGTGAACTCGGCGAGCGCCGTCTCCACGCCCTGCTGGATTCCGGCGCCGAATTGCCCGGAGAGGGGGCGGGAGAATTCCGGGACGGCGGATCTGATCTCCCGGATGATCTCGGTCGCGAGGGATTGCTGCTCGGCCCTGAGTTCGGTGGAGAAATCGCGGGGAAGCCCCTCCCACGGTCCGGCCAATTCCGCTCCTCGGGGTAGCGATAATCCGTCCGTCCGATCCCCGGCACGACCCCGGCGCGGCGGCCGCCGGTTCGGTCGGGACACGGGGAGTATGCGGCGGTGTTACCCGCGGGTCAATAGGTCCGGCACAAGCTTGCGGCCCCGTCCGGCGCCCGGCGCGGACGGAAACGCTGACCCGGGTGACAGTTCTGCCGGAGGGGGGAGTCAATTCCTGGCACGTACGGATGGACTTTCCGCGGCGGGCCGCGCCGCGTGTTGACGGACCGTCACGGCGATCCTAGCTTCTGGGCGAACCGGAGAAACGCCGGAGGAACACCGGAGAAACCGCCGGGGAGTTCGGCGCAATTCCGGAAACGGGACGGACACGGAACGGAAGGTGTGCGGAATGCGGAGGAACGGCGTACGGGCCGCGGTGCTCGCGGCGGTCGTGGCGACGGGACTGCTCGCGGCGGCGGCCGAGCCCGCGGCGGCGGCCGGGAACCGTCCGGTGGAGACCCACTTCGCCATCGGCTTCGTCAAGGGCTTCTTCTTCCCGGGGGCGAGCCCGGCCGGTGCCAACGACTGGTCCTGCCGGCCGTCCGCGGCCCACCCCCGCCCGGTGGTGCTGGTGCACGGCACGCTGGAGAACCAGAACGACAACTGGGGCGGCGCGGCCCCGCTGCTGGCCAACCAGGGCTACTGCGTCTACGCCTTCGACTACGGCGGCCCGTCCGCCGGTTCGCCGGTCCAGGGCACCGGGCCGATCGCCGACGGGGCGAGGACGCTGGCCGCCTTCGTGGACCGGGTGCTGGCCGCCACCGGCGCCGCGAAGGCCGACCTGGTCGGGCACTCGCAGGGCGGCATGCTGCCGCGCTACTACCTGAAGAACCTCGGCGGCGCGGCCAAGGTCGGCCGACTGGTCGCGCTGGCCCCCAGCAACTACGGCACCACCCTGGACGGCATCACCGAACTCGGCCGCCAACTGCGCATCCTGGAGCCCGCCAACGACTTCCTGTCCGGCCCCTGCCAGGCCTGCGTGGAGCAGGAGGTCGGCTCGCCGTTCCTCACCGCGCTGAACGCCGACGGCGGCACGGTCCCCGGCGTCGAGTACACCGTGATCGCCACCAGGTACGACGAGGTGGTCACCCCCTACACCAACTCCTTCCTCCCGCCCGGCCCGCACGTCACCAACATCCTGGTGCAGGACCAGTGCCCGCTGGACGCCACCGACCACCTGGAGATCGGCTACGACCCGGTCGCGCTGACCGACGTGCTGAACGCGCTGGACCCGGCCCACCCGCGGGCGGTGCCGTGCCAGGTGGTGCTGCCGGTGACCGGCCCGCTGCTGTAGGGGCCGCGGCCGCCGACCGGCGGCGGTGTGATCCGGGTCTCCTTCCGCCGGGGGCGGCCCGGCGATGTCACAAACCGGAGCGCCGGACGCTCTCAGGTGCGGGTTCCACGGGAAAGACCCCCGCCCGTCCCGTCCTCGAGAGAGATCACCGGCATGGAAATCCTTCGGTACGTGTTCCTCGTCTTCCACCTCTTCGGGTTCGCCGCGATCATGGGCGGCGTCTTCTACCAGCTGCGCGGCAAGGACCCGGTGGTCGGCGGGTACGTGGTGACCAGCGCGGTCGTCCAACTGGTCACCGGCGCCGGGCTGATCTGGGTCAGGAAGTCGCTGGACCTCCCGGTGTCGGACCCGAAGATGGCGGTCAAGCTGGGGCTGGACGTCCTGCTGGCGGCGGTGGCCCTGGTGGGCATGCGCAACAAGCGGGCGTGGGCCTTCTTCACGGTCGCCTCGCTCACGGCGGCCGAGGTCGTGGTGGCCGTCGCCTGGAAGTAGGCCCGGGCCGCGAGGCCCCCGCCGCCCGGTCGGTGGAACCCCTGCCGCCCGGTCGGTGGAACCCCCGCCGGTGCACGCCCCTCCCGCGCTCCCGAACGCCCCCGCCCGCCGGGGGCGTTGCCACGACCGGCCTCCGGGGCGTCGGCGCACCAGTGCCACCACGGGTCGGGCGGCGCCGACCGCGTCTGACACGGTGTCGGCACCGCCAATCCTCCAGCGGCCAAGGTTCACCTAATCGGGTGCACGCGGGGCCGCACGGCCGATCCCGGGGCCGGAACGATCTAGTGTTCCGGAGGCGGCGGGGGAGCGCGGTGACAGCGCCTTCCGACCTCCGTCGGCGTTTTTCGCTTCCTCTGCCCACCGCCCCACCCGCACCCCAGCAAAGCCCCAACACGTTCACGGATCTGACGGACCGTCAGATCCGTGCGAGACGAAGGAGAGCCCGGCCCGATGTCCGTGGACAGCAGCCCGGAGACTCAGCAGGCGCAGCGCCAGCAGACCAGCCTCACCACCGCAGCGGCCCGCAACCTGGCCACCACGACCAAGTCCGCGCCGCAGATGCAGGAGATCACCTCCCGCTGGCTGCTGCGGATGCTCCCGTGGACCCAGACCTCCGGCGGCACCTACCGGGTCAACCGCCGGCTGACCTACACCGTCGGCGACGGCCGGATCGAGTTCATCCAGACCGGCGGCGACGTCCGGGTCATCCCCCGGGAGCTCGGCGAACTCGCCCTGCTGCGCGGCTACGAGGACGACGAGGTGCTCGGCGCCCTGGCCGACCGCTGCCAGCAGCGCGATTTCCGGGCCGGCGAGGTGCTGGTCGAGCGCGGCACCCCGTCCGACAAGATCCACCTGGTCGCGCACGGCAAGATCAACCAGGTCTCCACCGGCAAGTACGGCGACGACGCCGTGGTCGGCGTCCTCGGCGACGGCGACCGCTTCGGCGAGAACGCCCTGCTGGACGCCGACGCGACCTGGGACTACACCGCCACCGCCAAGACCGCCGGCACCCTGCTGACCCTCGGCCGGGCCGACTTCGAGGCCGTGCTCGCCCAGTCCGAGAGCCTGCAGGCCCACATCCGGGACTTCGCCAGCCTCCCGCTGCAACGGCAGAACGAGCTCGGCGAGGCCGAGATCGCCATGTCGGCCGGCCACGAGGGCGAGCACCTGCTGCCCACCGCGTTCGTCGACTACGAGCTCAAGCCGCGCGAGTACGAGCTCTCCATCGCGCAGACCGTGCTCCGGGTCCACTCCCGGGTCGCCGACCTGTACAACCAGCCGATGAACCAGATCGAGCAGCAGCTCAAGCTCACCGTGGAGGCGCTGCGCGAGCGCCAGGAGTACGAGCTGATCAACAACCGCGAGTTCGGCCTGCTCGCCAACTGCTCGTTCAACCAGCGCATCCAGACCCACTCCGGCCCGGCCACCCCCGACGACCTGGACGAGCTGCTCAGCCGCCGCCGCGATTCCGAGTTCTTCCTCGCCCACCCGAAGGCGATCGCCGCCCTCGGCCGGGAGTTCAACGCCCGCGGCCTGTACCCCGACACCGTCGACATGCAGGGCCACAAGGTCCCGGCCTGGCGCGGCGTCCCGATCCTGCCCTGCAGCAAGATCCCGATCACGCCGGAGAACACCAGCTCCATCCTGGTGATGCGCACCGGCGAGGACAACCAGGGCGTCATCGGCCTGCACCAGACCGGCATCCCGGACGAGTACCAGCCCAGCCTGTCGGTCCGCTTCATGGGCATCGACGACAAGGCCGTGATCAACTACCTGGTCACCGCGTACTACTCGGCGGCCATCCTGGTCCCGGACGCGCTCGGCGTGCTGGAGAACGTGGAGATCGCGCACCGCTGAGCGGCAGCGCGCACCAACGGCCGCCGCCGGCCGTAACCAAACGGCGGCGCACCACGTTGAGGGTGCGTCGGATTGATCATGCCGATCCGTTTCTGCGGCCCGCCCACCGGCACCGCGGGCGGAACGGCCCGATCCTCCGACGCGCCCTCGACTGCGCTCCGGCCACCTCGGCCGTACCCGAAGCGGGGGCGCGCGACAGCGGGCCACGGCGCACCGCACCGCCTCACGGCGCACCGCACCGTCCCGCACCACCCCATGCCCGATCGCCCACAGCCACCGGAAGGTTGGACCACGCCCATGCAGCGCAACGACCGCCCGTCGGCGGACGGCAGAACGGGGGCCCCGGCCTTACCCGGCCGCACCCGGGCCCGCGCCGGTGTCCGTACCAGGAGCGGTGTCCGCGTCCGGGTCCGGGTCCGGAACGGAGCCCGCGCCGCCACCGCCCTGGCGGGCGTCGCCGTGATCTGCGCGGTGCTCACCGGAGCCACCCAGGCCGCGTCCGTCGCGCACGGCGGCGGCGACGGACACCGCCTCGACATCTGCGTCAAGGTGCACACCTCGGTCGACGCGCCCGGCGTACACGTCGAGGTCGACGCGGGCGGCGGGGTCAGCGTCCCGCTCCGTCCGCAGGGCGGGCACGACGGCCACGGGGACGGCAACGGCCACTGGCACCACTGCCACCCCACGCCGAAACCCACGCCCACACCGACGCCGACCCCGACACCCACCCCGACGCCCACGCCGAAACCGACGCCGACGCCTACACCGAAGCCGACGCCGACACCCACACCGAAGCCGAGGCCCACGCCGACGCCCACCCCGGTGCCCGCACCACCGGCGCCGGTGCCCGCCAAGCCCGCGCCCACCCCGGCCCGGCCCACCCCCAGCGCGGTGCCACCGCCCGCGCCGGCCCCCAGCCCCGCCCCGTCGACGCCCAGCCCGAGCCCCCCGCCCAGTAGGCCCGCGCCCCCCAAGGTCGTCCACCTGCCGCCGCCCCCGCCGCCCGCCCCGGCGCCCAGGCACCACGGCACCCCGACCACCACCACGATGCTCGTGGTGACCGTCCCCGCCGTGCTCGCCGCCGCCGCGCTGCGCCCGCGCGGGAAGTCCGGCGGCGCCGGACGCCGCGGCCGGTCCTGACCCGAGGCCGTTCCCGGCCCGCAGCCGGTCAGCCGAAGCCCACCCGCGGGACATCCGCGAAACCCCATTCCAAGCTGAACAGTTCAGGAGAGGACCCGTCATGTCCGAATGGCTGGCACTCGCCCTCGCGATGGCCGGGGCGTGCCTGGTCGTCGTCGTGGTCGTGCTGGTGAGACACCGCAGGGCCGACGAGGACGAGGACACCTCGGAAACGCCGGACGTCATCGAGTACATCACCATGATGATCGGCGTGGTCTACGCGATCGTGCTGGGCCTGGCGATCGCCGGCGTCTGGGAGTCCCGTTCCGCCGCGCAGGACGACGTGCAGCGCGAGGCCCAGTCGCTGCACGAGGTCAGCGCCCGGGCCGAGGTGTTCCCCGCCGACTACCGCGCCACGGTGGTCAAGGACGTCGACGACTACGTCTCGTTCGTGGTGAACACCGAGTGGCACTACATGCGCACCCACGGGGAGATCAGCCCCGAGGGCACCGCGCTGCTCGCCAAGCTGCGCACCGACGTGGCCGAGCGGGCGCCGCAGAGCGACATCGAGGCGCAGGCCTACCAGTCGATGCTGGACCGGATCGCCGCCGCCGACGAGGCGCGCAACTCCCGTGGCGGCAACGTCGGTCCGACCATGCCCGGGGTGGTCTGGTTCGGCCTCGGCATCGGCGCGGTGGTCACCATCGGGATGATGTTCGCCCTGCAGATCCGCCGCTCGCCGCGCGAACTGATCCTGGCGGGCACGTTCAGCGCGCTGATCGGGTTCCTGCTCTTCCTGATCTGGGACTTCGACGATCCGTTCGGGCGCGGCATGTCGGTCACCACCGACCCGTTCCTCAGCCTGTTCCCCTCCCTCGGTGACTGACCGCGATCGTGTCGACGCGTCAACCGTCCGCTCGGTGAACGGAACCGAGCGGACCCCGGGGGCATTCGGTCGCACTCCCGGTGCCGAAGCGGTTCGCGCACTACTCTGGAGGCAGCCGCCCGCCGCACCGACGGGGGTCCTGGTGCGGGCGGCTGACGGAGAGCCCGTGCGGGCCGCCGCCCCGGGCGGCGGGGGCACGGGCACGACGGGGGAGAGCACGAGGGAGAAGCACGCCATGGGGGACCGCACGGGGGAGGACGCCCGCCGGGGCGTCACCGCACCACACGCGCCGCACGCACCACACACGCCGTACGCAGCACATGCACCGCACCCGCCACGCACGCCGGACACGCCGCACGTCCCGCAGCACGTCCCGCACGCACCGCATCCGGGGGAGTCCGTCCGGGCCGAGCGGGAACGCCGTTTCCTGCTCGCCCGGGTGCCCGCCCCCGGCAGCGTCACCGCCGCCCGCCGGATCACCGACCGGTACGTGGACGGCACCTGCCTGCGCCTCAGCCGGGTGGAGCGGCTCGACACCGGGGAGTGCAGCTACCGCCTCACCCGCGAACCGCCCGTCCGCCCGGACGCGCCCGCCGACCTCCAGCTCTCCGAGCAGGAGTACGCCCGACTGCTGGCCGCGCTGCCCGGCCCCGAACTGACCAGGACCCGCCTCGGCGTCCCCCCGCTCGGGGTGGACGTCTTCGAGGGCCCGCTGCTCGGACTGGTCCTGGCCGAAGCCGAGTTCGAGAGCCCGGAGGATGCAGAAACGTTCGTCCCTCCTCCCGGCTGCGTCGCCGAACTCACCACCGACCGGCACTTCACCGGCGACCAGCTGGCCCGCACCGACCGCGAACACCTCCGCGCCGGTCTGGCCGAGTACGGTGTCGCCCTGCCGTGAACGCCGCGGCCGAGGACGAGAGGAGACGCCGCGGGTGGACGCCGGACTGCGGGAAGCGTGCGTGCCGGCCCTGGCCGCCCTGGCCGGCAGCGAGGACTACGCCGACCGCGCCGACGCCGGGCGGGCGCTCGCGGGGTTCGCCGAACTCCCGGCGGCGGCCCGGACGTTGACCGCCCTGCTGGCCGACCCCCGGGACACCTACGTCACCCTGGACACCGCCCGGGCCCTGCTGCGGCGCGGCGACCGGGCCGCGACCGCGATCCTCGCCGCCGCGCTGGCGGACCTCGACGTCCAGCACGAGCAGTACGTGTGCGACGCCGTCCGCGAGGTGCTGGGCGTGTTCCCGGAGGACCACGCCCGGGCGGTGCGCCTGGCCGAGGAACTGGCCCGCGTCCCGGACGCCCGGCTCGCGAAGGGCGCGGCCGTGCTGTCCGGCATGCTGGACGAGGTCACCCCGTTCCTCGGCCCGGCCTGACCCTGCGGACCTGACCTGACTTGCCCGGTCCGGCCCGGCCTTGTCGGCCCGGCCCCGTCGGCGGCCCGGGAACCCGGCGGGCCCGGACCGCCGACGAGGTGGTGCCTACGGCTTCAGGTGACGGGCGAAGAACCCGGCGGCGGCCTCCCCGGCGTACTCGGGGACGCCGGTGTGGCCGCCCATGTTGGCGTTCAGGGACTTCTCCGCCGAGGCGAAGGCGTCGAACAGGTCCAGCGAGGCCTGCCGGTCGTTGCCCTCGTCGTCCCACTGGAGCAGGACGTGCAGCGGGACGGTGACCCGGCGGGCCTCCTCGAAGGTGGCGCGGGGGAGCAGGCTGCCCGCGAAGAGGACGGCGGCCGCGATGCGCGGTTCGACCGCGGCGAGGCGGACGCCGATCGAGATGACGCCGCCCGAGTAGCCGACCGGCCCGCCCAGGCCGGGCAGCGCCAGCAGGGCGTCCAGCGCGGCCCGCCACTCGGGGACGGCCAGGTCGACCAGGGGCAGGACCACGGCGTCGATGACCTCCGCGCTCACCGGCCCGCCGGCCTCGATGGCCCGGCGCAGCTCGGCGCGGGCCAGGTCGAGGGCGGGGACGCGGGGGCGCTCGCCGCTGCCGGGCAGTTCGATGGTGGCCGAGGCGAAGCCGTCGGCGGCCGCGTGCCGGGCCCGGGCCGCCAGCCGGGGGTGCATCCGGCGCAGGCCGAGCGGCGGGAGGCCGAGCAGGAGCAGCGGCGCGGGCGTGTCGGCGGTGGCGGACGCGGGCGTCCACAGGACACCGGGGATTCCGTCGAGGAGGAACTCGCGCTCCAGGACGTCGCCGTCGAGGTGCTGTTCGGAGGTGAAGTGCACAGCGGTCATGGCTGTGGTGCCTTTCGGGAGTGCTCAGGAACGGCGCTCCCGGACGGCCTGTTACCGCCCGACCGTGGCCCCGGCGGGGAGCACCCATGTCGATACTGCGTTCACGGGTACCACCTCCAAGGTCTCTTGCACGGCCTCCGGAAAGGTAGCAGCGGGCGCGTCGCCGCGCCAAACGGGTTTCGCCCGACTCCGGGGGCACTGCGGAGATCTACAGGGAAACTGTACATTCGGCGGGGGGAAACCTAGGGTGGGGAGCATGAGCGAAGACTCCGACCCCGCACCGTCCGCCGTGCGCGCCTCGCAGCAGGTGCGGTCGGTGATCGGCAAGCTCCGCCGCCGCATCCGGTCCGCGGCCGGGACGGGGGACTTCACGCTGACCCAGGCGTCCACCGTGGGGCGGCTGCTGGACAGCGAGGGCCGGGGCCTGACCACCAGCGACCTCGCCGTCGCCGAGGGGATGCGCCACCAGTCGATGGCCACCACCATCGCCACCCTGGCCGGACAGGGCCTGGTCGAACGCAGCCGGGACCCGGAGGACGGCCGCCGGGTGCTGATCG